>JANRKT010000070.1:0-80880 GCA_033763355.1 Chitinophagaceae bacterium
GCCATTAAATTCAGCTGGACGAACCCGAACTATGTATTTACAACCGGTATCAATTCCCTTGATGTATCTTATAAATTTGAACTGGATACAGTGGGCGGCAATTTTTCCAGCAGTAATAAATACACCACGGTAATACCAAGGGATCTTGCCAGGTCATTTACAGTGGCAGAACTGAATGGTATTCTGGGCAACACCATGTTATTAACTTTTGGAAGGTTGTATAATATGGAAGCAAGGATAACTTCGACACTTGCTCAAAGTGCTGTTCCCCTTGTATCCAATGTGGTGCGGTTTACGGCAAGGCCATTTGCACCACCTCCCAAAGTGCAGGTTCCCGCAACAGGTGAATTATATATTGTTGGCGATGCTACTGCCGGAGGATGGAATAATCCTGTTCCGGTACCTTCTCAGAAGTTTACCAAACTTTCGGATACAAAATATGAAATTGTTGTTCCGCTTGCAGCCAATAAATTTTATCTCATGCTGCCTGAAAACGGAAGCTGGTCTTCAAAATATGCAGTTGAAAGCAATACTGTTCCCGGCATTTCAGGTGGCGGCGATTTTGTTTACAAAACCAGTGGTGGACAGGATATTCCTTCCCCCGGTGAAACTGCTACTTATAAAATCACTGCCGATTTTCAGACTGGTAAATTCACCGTTGTAAAGCAATAACCAAATTTAAACTGCGAACAATATGAAACGTTTCAATAAAATAAAATTATTTGCACTGTTGCTGGCTGCATCCTGGTTTGCTGCATGTGATAAAAAAGCAGACCTGCCTTTTTTTGAAAACGGAAAGGTCCCCGAACTCAGTTCATCATCGGCAACAGTTGCCCCGGCACCGGCTGATTCGAACAATGTTGCGTTAACGCTTAACTGGACAAGCCCGAAATACGCTACCGATTCTGCCAAAGTAAAATACATTATAGAAATAGATTCTTCAGGAAGAAATTTTGCGAAAGCTGTTTCGTATGAAATAACCGGTAAATTAACAAAGGCATTTTTAGCAAAAGAGCTCAATGCAATATTGCTGGGATACGACTTCAAATTCAATGTTGCTTATGATATGGATGTAAGGCTTACGTCTTCCTATGCAAACAACAACGAGCAATACAAATCAAATGTGCTGAAGATTAAGATGACCCCGTATAAAGTTCCGCCAAAAATAGCATTGCCTTCAAGCAACAAATTATATATTGTAGGTGATGCCACAGACGGCGGATGGAACAACCCTGTCCCGGTTCCAACCCAGGAACTGACCCGTATTGATGAAACAACATTCGGGGGTATTTTTAATTTAACCGGCGGAAAGCAATACCTGATACTCCCTGTTAATGGCGACTGGAGCTTTAAATATTCTGTTGCCAACAATTCAGTTGCAGGGCTTGCTGCAGGCGGAGATTTTGGCGCTAACCTTAATGACAATTTCCCCGGACCTGCTTCATCTGGCCTATATAAAATTTTGCTTGATTTTCAAACAGGCAAATTTGCAGTTACTCCCTTTACACAACAGCATGGTCTTCCCGGCGCATTGTTTATTGTAGGCGATGCTACACCCGGAGGATGGAATAACCCGGTTCCGCTTCCATCACAGCAGTTCACAAGGCTCAACTCAACCAGGTACCAGTTGAATCTTGCATTAACAGCAGGTAAAAAATACCTTTTCCTTCCTGAAAACGGAAGCTGGGGTAAAAAATTTGGAGCTGTTGATGGCGGTGCTGCGGGTATTAAACTGGGCGGGCCATTTAAACCAGAAGGTGAAGATATGCCCAGCCCTGATGAAACCGCTACGTACAAAATTGAAGTGGATTTTATTACAAACACATACAAATTAACCAAGCAATAAAATACATTGAAAAGGAAGATGGCCAGGCGAGCCACATCTTCCTTTTCATTTTTATTCAGCTGTATAACTGCCTTATCTCTCCATTATTTTTTACAGCCGGGCAGAACTGTAAAATAAGCCGCCGTCTTTATTAAGCAGTATTCTTCCCTGTAAAAAAAGTCAGGGGGGTGAATTTCAGCCACGGACAGAAAACCATTGAATATGCGCCATCTTGTACTGACAGTTATATTAACCATGATGCTTTGTGCTTTTTCAAAAGCACAATTGCTTGTTACCACCCCTGAATTTCCGCAGGATAATTCTTCTGTTTCAATAGTGGTTGATTGCAGCAAGGGCAACCAGGGCCTGTTTAACTATGGCAATACGAACGATGTGTATGTTCATGTTGGCGTCATTACCAGCCTCAGCAGTTCATCATCCGACTGGAAGTATGTAAAATTTACATGGGGCACAACTGATCCCGCAGCCAAAGCCACATCATTGGGGAATAACAAATACAAATTTGATATCAATAACCCGAGGACCTTTTTTGGTGTACCTGCAGCAGAAACAATCAGGAAAATTTCAATACTATTCCGCAGCGGCAATGGCAATGCTGTTCAGCGTAATGCTGACGGAAGCGACATGTACATATCTGTTTACAGCAATGCGCTTGCAGGTAAATTTGCATTGCCTCTCTTAGAACCCCGTTTCATACCTGTTCCCGAACCGGTTAATAAAAATGTTGGCGATACCATCCGCATCAAATATGTTACAAACAACACTGCTGACCTGAAAATATTTTTTAACGGGGTACAAACCCTGTCATTGCCATCTGCAAATACCATTTATGATTCTGTTGTGCTCACTGCATCCGGCAGCCAGCAGATTGTTGCAAGGGCTACTGAAGGTGCAACAACCATTTCGGATACCATCAGCTTTTTTGTAGCGCCGCCTGTAAATATATCACCGTTGCCTTCGGGAGCAAAAGATGGTATAAATTATGAAGCAGGCGATACATCTGCATTACTTGTTTTATACGCCCCCGGTAAATCAAGGGTTTCTGTAATTGGAGATTTCAACAACTGGATTGAAAGCGGCGCTTACCAGATGAACAAAACACCGGATGGACTGAGGCACTGGCTCAGGGTAACAGGCCTTGCTCCAGGTACCGAATACGCTTATCAGTATTTTGTAAACGGCACATTAAAAATTGCTGACCCTTATACTACAAAAGTGCTTGACCCCAATAATGATGTTTTTATCAATGCCGGTACATATCCAAACCTTAAAACATACCCAACAGGTAAAACAACAGGAATTGTAAGTTTACTGCAAACGGCAAAACCGGCTTACATATGGCAGGTAAATAATTTTACAAGGGCTGATAAACGCAGCCTTATTATATACGAGTTGTTGCTGCGTGACTTTGTTGACAACCACGACTGGAAAACTTTAAAGGACTCACTCAATTATTTAAAAAACCTGGGCATTAATGCTATTGAGCTGATGCCTTTTAATGAGTTTGAAGGTAATAATAGCTGGGGCTACAACCCATCCTTTTATTTTGCACCCGACAAATACTACGGGCCCGAAAACAGGTTGAAGGAATTTATTGATGAATGCCACAAACAGGGAATTGCAGTATTGATGGATATTGCACTCAATCATTCATTCGGACAATCCCCAATGGTGCAATTGTATTTTGATGCCGCCAACAACAGGCCTGCTGCGGATAACCCATGGTTTAACCCGACAACACGCCATGCATTTAATGTAGGTTATGATATGAACCACGAAAGCCTTGCAACAAGATACTTTGTAAGCCGTGTGGTTGAACATTGGCTGAAAGAGTATAAGATTGACGGGTTCCGCTTTGATCTTTCCAAAGGGTTTACCCAAAACAATACCTGTGATGCCAACGGAAACAATTGCAATGTAAACACATGGAGCGCCTACGATGCATCCCGTGTGGCCATCTGGAAAAGATATTACGATACACTCCAGTTAAAATCTCCCGGCAGCTATGTAATACTGGAGCATTTTGCAGACAATACCGAAGAAAAAGAACTTTCAGATTACGGAATGATGTTCTGGGGAAATTTGAATTTTAATTTCAATGAAGCTACGATGGGCTTCCTTAGCAACTCCAATTTCAGCGGTGCTTTGCACACTGCCCGTGGCTGGAGCCAGCCGCATTTAATTGCTTATGCCGAAAGCCATGATGAAGAGCGGCTGATGTACAAGAATATCAATTTTGGAAACGCTTCAGGAAGTTACAGTACAAGGGATATTAATACAGGCCTTCGCCGCAATGAAATGGCTGCCGCATTTCTTATGATGATGCCGGGCCCCAAAATGATATGGCAGTTTGGTGAAACAGGATATGATTTTTCTATTAACCATTGCCCCAACGGTACAATCAATAACAATTGCCGCGTTGATCCCAAACCCATTAAATGGGATTACCTGCAGGTTATAACAAGAAAACGGCTGTATGATATTTATGCTGCCCTTAACAAGCTGCGAAAAGATTATGCACCGGTATTTATAAACGGAACTGTAGCCAACAGCCTTGCAGGCGCCTTTAAAATATTGCAGGTAACACATGCTGACCTGAACATTACCGTAGTGGGAAATTTTGATGTGGTGCAGACAACAGGCGGCGTTGCGTTTCAGAATGCAGGAACATGGTACAATTATTTAACAGGGGAAACATTTACAGCTACAGGCAACAGCCAGGATTTTACATTAGCTCCGGGCGAATACCGCTTGTATGTAAACAAAAATGTTACCAACCCGGTAGTTACATCAGTCAGTAATTTTAACCGTAACCCAAATCCGTTTGATGTGCTGGTATTTCCCAATCCGGCTACTGCTCAATCGCAGGTAAATTATACTTTACCGCAAAATGGTAAAACTGAGATAGCCCTCCTGAACATAACAGGCCAGGTAATAGCCGGAAAACAGATGGGAATGCAGCCACGTGGCAGCTATTACATCAGCCTTGAAAGCATAACGGGTGCAAAGAATATTATAAACAAAGGCGCCTATATAGTACGTGTTACCCAAAACGGGAGACACTCGTATGAAAAATTTATGGTGTTTTAAGTGTGGTTTGATTTTAAAATAAGGAGGTCCGTTATACGAATTTTCAGGTGAGTATAAAAAAACTTGACCGGGAAAACAGATTAAAATAAATTTCCGGCCGCAAAACCATCAACATTGCATGAGCCCATACCAGGAACAACTCAACATTAATACCAGCGCTACAAGTGTCCACAATTATTTCAAAACGGCAATCTCAGTTGATTGCGTGATTTTTGGTTTTGAAGATAACGTTATAAAAGTACTGCTCATTAAATGCGATCACCCCGACTTTAAAGGAAAATGGTCGCTGCTGGGCGATTTGGTAAGGCCTGATGAGGATATTGATACAGCCTGCTACCGCATTTTAAATGAAAGAACAGGGCTTGAAGATGTGTTTCTTGAACAGGTTCATACATTCGGGGCCGTAAGCCGCCACCCTGCCGGGAGGGTAATCACCACTGCTTATTATTCACTTGTAAATGCAGGGCATTACCAGTTAAAAACGCTTGCCAATGGCCTGCACTGGCACCCCGTTCATGAAATTGCTACACTTGCTTTCGATCATAAAAATATACTTGATACCTGTTACCACACGCTTCAGAAAAAAATACAGGAAGAACCGATTGTTTTTAACCTGCTTGAAAATAAATTTTCTTTAAGGGAACTGCAGAACCTTTATGAAGCTATTCTTGGCATAAAGCTCGACAGGAGGAATTTCAGGAAAAAATTATTCAGCGCCGGTTTATTGGTTGATACTGAAGAAATGGAAAGCGATGTGCCGCACAGGCCCGGAAAGCTCTACACTTTTGACCAGCAGAAATATGACAAGCTGAGAAGAAAGTATATCGGAGGGTTCGATTTATAAAAGTTGTTTGATAAAGCATGAATTAAAAGTATCATATTGAATTTCCTTCAACCAGTTTTGACGGGATGTGCAGTTCCTGTATAAATGTTTTTCCTCCAAAGTGGTCCATCATCCGTTTAAAAGCAAGTTTGCCCAATTCGGCGCCGCTGGTTTCCACATAGGTTATTTCAGGGTCAAAAAGCCGGGGAATAAAACCATTGCTTACTGAAATAAGGGCAATATCAGCGGGTATTTTCAGTTTCAGCCTGTGTACCGCCTTCATGGCCCCTGTAAGTATTTCATCGCTCATGCAAAAAACCGTATCAGGCTTGTCGTTTCCCGAACAAACTGTATAAGTTTGCATCATTGCTTCTTCAAAGCTGTTGGCGTACGCAATATTCAATTTGGTTTGCGGCGCTTTGTTGCTGAATACTTCAAGAAATGATTTCATCCTTTTTTTTGTAATAGATAATTCCGCATTTCCAAAGATGGCCAGTACTTTTTTCTTTTTGCGCTGAATGATTTTTTCAGCAGCTATAGCAGCGGCATCAGCATCGGCAAGGCACACTTTATTGCAGGCTTCATACGGGGGCACCTTATCAAAGAAAATTACCGGTATATCCATTTCATTCAATTTCAGAAAAGAACTGATGTCTTTTGTATAAGTTGTAATGCATACAAATAAACCTGCCACCCTGTTTTGTTTGCACAGTTTAAGGTTCTCCTGCTCTATGGCCGGGTCGTCGGCTGACTGAAATATCACCAGCGAATACCCCATCTTTCTTGCTTCCTCTTCAAGCGATGCAATAAATGAATGATAAAAATATGTGGATATGACCGGCACAATTACACCCAGTAATTTACTGCTGTTGGTACGCAGGTTTATAGCGTAAGTATTGGGTTCATACTCCAGCAGCGAGGCCAGTTCCATTACCCTTTGTTTGGTTTCTGTTGAAATATCAGGGTGGTCTTTAAGGGCCCTTGATACGGTAGAAATGCTCAGGTTAAGGCGGCTGGAAATTTTTTTAAGTGTGGCTTTTGTTTTCATGAATGCCTCCCTTGATAAAACTGGTATGTTTCTTTTAATAAAGGTAAAGAGGGGAAATGAATGCCCGTTTCCGCTAACATTATAATGCCTTTTCTTTTTTAAAACCGGTTGGTGTTTTTTTCATCACGGCTTTAAAAACCTTGTTGAAGTAGGTAACATTGTTAAAGCCGCAGTCGAAGCAAACTTCAGTAACATTTTTTTCCTGTTGCAGCAGCAGGCAGGCCCGCTGGATGCGGTACCGGTTTACAAAATCAGTAAAGGTGCTGTTCATTAATTTTTTAAAGTAATTGCAGAAAGAAGGAACGGAAAGGTTGGCGATTGATGCAACACTCCTGACGTCAACTTCTTCATTGTAATGCTGCTCTACATAGGCGAGGATATTTTTAAGCCTTGAATTATTTTTCCTTGTTAATGCTGCAAGCGAACCTGCGGGGTTCAGCAGTTCATAATCGCCTGATGTTGCCATTAACTGTAAAATGGTAACCAGTTCCATAAACTTTTCAAACAAAGAAAGTTTAGGGAAACGTGCTATTTTCCTTGTTAGTTTTTCTTTTGTTGAACCGGTAAAGCAAATGCCGTGGCGGGATTTGATAAGCAACGAACCTATGGCAGCCATTTCGGGGCGTTTTAAAATAGATTCATTGAACACTTCTTCTTTTATCTGTATTACAATTTCTTCATGAAACCCGTGCGCATTTAACCCAAAGCCAGCGTGGGGCAGTTCCGGTCCTATAAAAACAAGGTCGCCGTTTTCGTAACGGCTGATGTGGTTTCCCACATGCCTTGTTCCGCTGCCGTTCAGTACACAAACAATTTCATACTCGGGGTGATAGTGGTATTGCCACGGATATTTTTCGGCCAGCGTTTTGGTATGCAGCAGCCTGAAAGAGCTGCCTTCATCAGGGAGTATTATTTCAAAATCAACATTCATGTTTATTAAGCAATCGCTATTCAAATTTAACCTAATATCCTTAATACAGTTAAAGAAAATGCTAATGCAGTTGTTTTTTTTTATGGGTTAAAAGCAGAATTTCGAATTGCTGCAGTTACATGGGTAACGCTTTCAAAATGCGGTTGCTATGCCCCACCTGAAAATCAGGATATCCATTTTTATTAATTATTTCCTGTTTGCCATTTTGCTAAACAGCGTAGGCACTGTTATACTGCAGGTGCAACGCTATTTTTCGGTGACAGAATCTTCGGCGGCGTTGCTTGAGGCTTTTAAGGATATAAGCATAGCTGCTGTATCATTTCTTGTAGCGTCTTTTATTACACGGATCGGCTATAAAAAATCAATGCTCATTGCCCTGGGGCTGATGTCAGTCACCTGTTTTATTATCCCCCTGGTTAAAACTTTTATTGCGGTAAAACTGCTTTTTGCCATAACGGGGGTTTGCTTTGCATTAACAAAGGTTTCAGTTTTTGGTACCATCGGGTTAATTACAAAGGATGAGAAAGGGCACCTGAGCCTGATGAACCTTATTGAATCTTTTTTTATGGTGGGCATACTGGCGGGGTATTTTATTTTCAGTTATTATATTGACGATAAAGATGCCGGCTCATCAAGATGGTTCAATGTATATTATGTGCTGGGTGTATTGTCAATCATTGCTTTTTTCCTGTTGTTGTCGGCCCCGTTAAATGAAAGCGCTGCAAAAGCGGATCATCCTGTAAAATTAAAAGAGGATGTTGCCGGTATGCTTAAGCTGATTGTTTTGCCGGTGGTGGTTTCCTTTGTTGTTTGTGCATTTGTATATGTGCTGTTAGAACAAAGTATCATGAGCTGGTTGCCTACATTTAACAATAAGGTATTGCAACTGCCCTCAACCCTCAGCATACAAATTACCAGTATCCTGGCCGCTTCAACTGCTGCGGGCAGGTTGCTTGCGGCAATGGTGCTGAAAAAAATCAGCTGGTTTACTGTATTGAGCTGTTGCTTGCTGTTTGCAGCAGGGCTGGTATTAATTGCCTTACCATTGGCCGGCCAGTCAGCAGGTAAAAACATCAGCGGCTGGGCGGATGTTCCCCTTGCGGCTTATATTTTTCCGTTTATCGGTTTTTTTCTTGCCCCTGTTTACCCTGCAATAAATTCCGTTATTCTTTCATCGCTGCCCAAACACCAGCATGGAATGATGGCAGGTTTGATTGTGGTTTTTTCAGCGCTTGGAGGAACATTGGGATCAATAATAACGGGGTTCATATTTCAGCATTATGGGGGGCAAACGGCTTTTTATTTTTCACTGGTACCCGTTGCCGTGTTATTGCTGGCCCTTATGGTGTTTAAAAGAATGAAAAGGAACCCGGCAGCGGTTAACAACAGTACACTGGCAACAGTATAAATAAAACAATCGGAAGTAATGCAGGCAGATAGTATAACCACTATAAACATAAACGACCGGTTGCTGTATATTGAAGATTTTGAAGAATTGTTTACAGATGTTCAGTTGCGGCGGTTGCTGGCTGACCAGAAAACATTTACTGACAGCATACCAAAGTTTTTAACGGATGAGATATTGAACCGGTACAGGAAGGAAAAAGTAAAAGAAGGTTTCAGGCTTGAGAGTTTTTTGAAGTTGAATTTTGAACTGCCAGAAGAAACGCCGTCGGTTTTCAGAAGTAATACGTCCGATTCTGTAGAGGTGCATATCAACAAACTATGGGATGTGTTAACAATACATCCTGTAAAATCAGGCGGCACACTGATTCCGCTGCCGCACAGGTTTGTGATACCCGGGGGAAGGTTCAGGGAAGTGTTTTACTGGGACAGTTATTTTACATTATTGGGTTTGCAGGCAGCAGGCAGGATTGACCTGGTAGAGTGTATGATAAACAATTTTGCTTACCTGCTGGACAGGTTTGGGTTTATACCCAACGGCAACCGTACCTATTTTCTCAGCCGTTCACAGCCGCCATTTTTTTCAATGATGGTTGAACTGCTGAGTGAAGAAAAAGGAGAAGCTGTTTTTGTAAACTACCTGCATCAAATGGAGAAAGAATACAGGTTCTGGATGGATGGGGACGGTGAATTATTGGATGGTAACAGGAGTAACAGAAGGGTGGTGTTGATGCCGGAAGGGGAAGTACTTAACCGTTATTGGGACAGTTTGAATACACCAAGGCCGGAGGGATATGCCGAAGATGTTGAAACAGCTGAAAAAGCCGGTGGCGGTGATCCTGAAATTTTCAGGCATTTGCGGGCAGGGGCTGAATCGGGATGGGATTTCAGCAGCAGGTGGTTAAAAGATGGTATGAACCTGCACAGTATTCACACAACCGGTATTGTACCCGTGGACTTGAATTGCCTCCTGCTGCACCTGGAAAAATCTTTGGGAAGAACATTTTTACTGATTCATAACAGGGCCATGTCGCAATACTATTATCACAAGGCGGAACAAAGAACAGCGGCAATACATAAATACCTGTGGAACGAAGGAATTAAAATGTTTGTTGATTACGACCACCAGAGCAATAAGCCCACCGGGTGTGCAACAGCGGCTACGGTATATCCACTGGCGCTGAGGATAGCTGCACAGAACCAGGCAGGAGAAGTAGCCAGGCAGATTGACAGCAAATTTCTGCAGCCCGGTGGCTTATTAACAACGGAAGTTCACAGCGGCCAGCAATGGGATGCCCCCAACGGATGGGCGCCGCTGCAATGGATGGGGTATAAAGGATTGCTGAATTATGATTACGGATCATTGGCCAAAAAAATAAAGAATAACTGGATGGGTAATGTTGAAAGGATATTTAAAACAACAGGTAAGCTTACCGAAAAATATGATGTGGTAAACGGGGCGAAATCAGCAGGGGGAGGGGAGTACCCGAACCAGGATGGGTTTGGATGGACCAATGGCGTATATCTGAAATTAAAAAGCGGGAAATAAAAAGTATGTGAAATGAGATATAACAATTACAATTCATCAAAAAAGTTTCCCACCGGAAACAGTTTCGCAAAGGGTTTCGCAAACGGTTGCGGTAAAAGGCTCACCTGCAGTGGCGCACCACCCTGAAAGAGGGTATAAATTGTAACGGAAACACAGTTAAAAGGGTTAAAAGAGAGTTTTCTCAGCCGGTTTGCTGAAGGGCATGCGGGTATAAAGGGTGTAAAATTTAAACGAAGCATGCTTTTGTAAAATTTAATATGCTGTATTGCAGCAAACCGGCTGAAAAATTTGCCCCTTATATAGTGTAACCGGAAACGGGGTTAAATAAAAATTAATTTTTTTGGTTTCCGGAAAACGTTATAAAATTGTGTACTAATTACACGTTCGCTGCTGCTTATTAATAAAATTTGAATCAACCAAACACTTGCTATTATGACCCTCAAACGATTATTCGCCGTAATGGCATTGCCTGTGCTTGTATTATTCTTCTCACAGGCAGCTTACGCACAAGACAAAACAGTTACAGGAAAAGTAACCGACAGTAAGGATGGTTCGGGAGTTCCCGGGGTATCCGTTACTGCAAAAGGCTCAAGGACCGGTACACAAACTGGCGCCGACGGTTCATTCAGGATTACAGTAGCTTCCTCAGTTAACACACTGGTATTTTCCGCCATTGGGTTTACCACCCAGGAAGTGTCTATAACGGGAAGTGAAGTTAATGTTTCCCTTGTAGCCGCTACCTCAGGGCTCAGTGAAGTGGTAGTGGTAGGTTATGGCACTGCCCGTAAAAAGGACCTTACCGGATCAGTTGCTTCTGTAAAAGCGAAAGATTTTAACCAAGGGGTTTTTACAGCGCCAGACCAGTTAATCCAGGGTAAGGTAGCTGGTGTGCAAATCATCAGTAATACCGGTGCACCCGGAGGAGCTTCAACTATACGGATAAGGGGTATATCTTCTATCCGTTCAGGTAACCAACCATTGTTTGTTGTGGATGGAGTTCCTCTTTCAGGAGGCTCTGCTGCACCTGGTCTGGGAACATCTATAGGAGATGCACCCGGAGATAACCCGCTCAACTTTATTAATCCAAATGATATTGCGTCAATTGATGTGCAAAAGGACGCTTCTGCAACAGCAATTTATGGTTCCAGGGGTGCGAATGGCGTTATTATTATTACAACTAAAAGGGGACAAACCGGTGCACCTAAAGTTGAGTTCAGCACATCTGTTGGTGTAAACAACCTTTTGAGGAGATTAGACGTACTAACGGGAGATGAGTACAGGAAAGCGCTTCAGGATTATAGTCAGACAGGTGGAAATTTTGGAACAAGCGTAGATGCACTTGATGCAGTTTTAAGAACTTCCTACAACCAGAATTACAATATGGCAATAACTGGAGGTAACGATAATGGCAGGTACAGGATTTCCACCGGATACCTGAACCAGGAAGGTATTGTTAAAGAATCAGGGTTTAAAAAGTATTCTGCTTCATTAACAAGTTCATTTAAGTTTCTTGAAAGTAAAAGATTGGGAGTAGATTTTAATGTGCTCACAACTCATACAGCTACAGAATCCGCTCCAATTTCAAATAATGCAGGCTTTCAGGGTAGTTTGATTGGTGCTGCTTTGCAGTATAACCCAACAGCGTCATTGAACTGGACAACCGCCCAACCTATTAATCCTGCATTAGGCGCTACTACAATCAACCCGCTTGCATTGTTGGCAGCATATGATGATATCGGTAACCTCACTACTGTTTTGGCAAGTATTGCACCCAGTTTTAAAATCACAAATGATCTCACATACCGCATGCTCTACAGCGTCAATTACAAGAGAGGTGAAAGACGTGCCGAAATCCGTAACTGGATAAATTATCAGGGTGTTGAAGGCAGGGGTGTAGCAGCCATATCTAATAACCGCTCAGTTGACCAACAGGTTACCCACACTTTAAATTATATTAAAGCAATAAGCTCATCTTTCAGATTGGATGCTTTGGTGGGTTATGAATACCTGAAATACGATTTCAAAGGATCTGGAGTCAGAGGCACTAGGTTTGTAGATTATCCCGGGATAAAATACACCGATTACTTGCAGAATGTGCCTGCGGCAGACAGGGAAATCTTTTCATTTGCAGATCCTCTTGCTGAATTACAATCTTATTTTGCCAGGGCAACTGTTAACTTCAGGGATAAAATAAACTTTACAGTAACCGTACGCCGCGATGGTTCAAGCAAGTTTGGTGTTAATAATAGATACGGAACATTCCCTTCAGCAGCTGCATCATGGAATATTAATGATGAAGAATTCCTGAAAAACAGCAGGTTTATCAATACACTTAAATTAAGGGTAAGCTGGGGCCGGACAGGTAACCAGGAATTTCCTACAGGTGCATCAAAACGAGTTGTAAGTATTGGTCAGGGTGTGAACCAATCAACAGTTAACTACCCCAATCCCGATGTAAAATGGGAAACCAATACACTTACCAACGCCGGTTTGGATTTTGCAATACTGGACAGCAGGATAACAGGTAGCCTGGATTATTACACAAGGAAAACTACCGATGCGCTCTTTCAAAGGAACGTAACAGCCCCCGGACCCTCAGATGGCCGGTATTGGACAAATCTTCCCGGTTCAATTAATAACTCAGGTTTTGAAATTGCATTAAATGGTGCAATAATAAGGGGAAGAGATTTAAACTGGAATATGGGTGTAAACTTATCATTCCAGAAGAATGAACTGAAAGACTTTGTAGGAACTTATGAAACCGGCACTTTAAACGGGCAGGGAAGTTCAGGTGCAACAGTTCAGCGTCTGGCGAGTGGTTACCCCCTTAATGTATATTATCTCAGGAAGTTTGAAGGGTTAGATAAAGCAACTGGTCAGAGTATTTATACAGACGATGGCAATACCTTGTTTTATTTCGGGTCGCCCAATCCCAAAACAGTAGTTGGTTTTACAACAGATTTAACCTATAAAAAGTGGTCTCTTGTGGTTAACATGAATGGAGCATATGGCCATTACCTGTACAACGAAACAAACATGAACGTGGTTCCGATTGGTAACCTGGGTACGAGGAATATTTCTAAATCCCTTCTTGGCGGTGGGGTAAAAGAAGCGCTTTCCAACCCGATAGCACCTTCTTCCCGCTTCCTTGAAAAAGGTGATTATATAAAACTGGCCAATGCTACCATCAGTTACAGGTTGGGAGATGTGGCCAAAACATTTAAAGGAGCCGTTGTTTCTCTTACTGGTCAAAACCTCTTTGTGTTAACTGACTTTACAGGGTTTGATCCTGAAGTAAACGTAGATAAAAACGTAAATGGTGTACCGTCTTTGGGTATTGAATATATTCCTTACCCCAGGGCCAGAACAATTCAGTTGTCTTTAACGTTTAGTTTATAATTCATAAAAACTTCGCTATATGAAACTTGTGAAAATTATTGTAGTCTTCATTTTTGGTACTTTGCTGTTTGCCTGTACCAAACTGGATGAAAAACTCAGGGCATCTCTTGAGGTAGCCAGCAGCAGCGTAACGGCTGCGGGCCTTCTTCAAAGCGCTTATGAATCCATGAACGTTCCTTTTATTGATCAATCCCGTTTCTGGGCTGCCCAGGTTCATACTACTGATGAAGGTATTGGACCCACAAGGGGACCAGACTGGGATGATAACGGAGTATGGAGGGTTTTACATGCACATACCTGGAATGCAGACCATGGTTTCCTGAGAGATACTTACAGGGAATTATTGCAGGTACAGTTTGCTGCAACAAGTGTGTTGGATAAAAGTCCCACCCCTCAGCAGGCTGCTGAAGCCCGTTTCATCAGAGCATTATCCATATTTGCTGTGTTGGATGGCTGGAATCAGGTTCCTTATAGAGCTGATCTTACCGACTTGACTAAACTACCCGAAACATTGAAGGGTACTGCTGCTGCAGATTTTATCATCAGTGAACTAAACGCCATCCTCACTAATCTTCCTGACGGGCCTTCAATTAAAGCGAATAAAGATGCCGCCAGGGTATTATTGATGAAAACGCTTCTCAACAAAGGAGTATATGCCAACAGGCAATCACCAACATTTGCTGCTGCAGATATGGCACAGGTTGTTACCCTTGCCGACCAGATCATCAACAGTGGTAAATACAGTTTTACTGCAAACTTCTTTGATACATTTGCACCAGATAATTACAGCAATGCTTCAAAAGACAATGAATTGATTTTTGCACTTGAGGCTACGAATGGTGTAAGGGGCTGCTGTAACCTGAACCACTGGTATTGTACACTTCACTACAACCAGAAGCCAAGCGGCTGGAACGGATTTACCACGCTTTCTGACTTTTATGATAAGTATGAAGCCACTGACAAGCGCAGGGATGATGCTTATCCCGGAGTTACCAACGTCTCCGGTTTGAGAGTAGGTTTACTTGTTGGCCAGCAATTTGATCAAAATGGTGTTGCGTTGAAAGACAGAAAAGGGAACAACCTTTCCTTTACAAGAGCGGTTAAATTAAAAGAAACAGGAAACGACCTCGAAATTACCGGTATCCGTGTAATTAAATACCCCCCTGATTATGCAAAAGAATTTCCATCAGAAAATGAGTATGTTATTTTCAGGTATGCTGACGTGCTGCTGATGAAAGCCGAAGCACTCTTGCGCAGCGGTAATGCTGCAGGGGCGCTGGCTATTGTAAATACAGTCCGCACTCATCCCTCACGTGGGGTAGCTGCGTTAACCAGTTTAAGCCTGGATCAGTTGCTTGATGAAAGAGGAAGGGAATTTGCATGGGAAGGCTGGAGAAGGAACGACCTGATTCGTTTTGGTAAGTTTTTAAATGCATGGCAGGAAAAAGCAGCGTCAGGCCCCGAAAGGTTACTTTTCGCAATTCCCAATGAACAGCTGTCTGTTAATCCCAATCTTGAACAAAACCCCGGATATAACTAATCGTTACAGGTAAATAATATAAAAGGGTCATAATTTTATGACCCTTTTGTTTTAAAAGAATATGAGGATACAATTTTCGTTAATAAGTTTTTTTGCCATTGCTGTTGTTTCTGTTTCATGTAACCAAAATAATGTTTCAGACAAACAAGGCGATGTACCTGTCTTATTCAAGCTCATGAATAACACCGGCATCAGTTTCTCCAATGACATACAAAACACAAAAGACTTCAACATTTTCAGCTACCGTAATTTTTATAATGGCGGGGGTGTTGCTATAGGGGATATTAATAATGATGGCCTTGCCGATGTGTTCTTTACCGCCAACATGGGCAGCAATAAATTGTACCTGAACAAAGGAAATTTTCAATTTGAGGATATTACTGATAAAGCCGGTGTTTCACAAACCGACAGGTGGAATACCGGTGTTGTGATGGTGGACATTAACAACGACGGCTGGCTGGATATTTATGTTTGTAATGCAGGGATTAATAAATGGAGGCAGAAACAAGGCAATGCACTGTTCATTAACAACCGTGATTTGACATTTACTGATAAAGCAAAAGAATATGGGTTAGACAACAATGGTTATACCACCCATGCTGCTTTTTTTGATTATGACCTTGATGGCGACCTGGATTGCTATATACTCAACAACAGTTTTATCCCGGTTAATACTTTAAATTATTCAAATAAAAGGGAACTGAGGGCAAAAGACTGGCCTATAGAAGATTTTTTAAAAGGAGGAGGTTCTTACCTGATGAGAAATGACAATGGGAAATTTACTGATGTAAGTGAACAGGCGGGCATTTACGGGAGCCTCATCAGTTTTGGCTTAGGCGTTACGGTGGGAGATGTAAACGGCGACCATTATCCTGATATCTATGTCTCCAATGATTTTTTTGAAAGAGATTACCTGTACATTAACCAGCAAAACGGAATATTTAAAGAGGAACTGGAAAAATGGACACAGCACATCAGCATGTCGTCAATGGGTGCTGACCTTTCTGACGTTAACAATGACGGCTATCCTGATTTGTTTGTAACAGATATGCTGCCGGATGATGATTACCGGTTAAAAACAACATCATCCTTCGAAGACATTAATGTTTTCAGGTTAAAAGAAAAACAAGGTTTCTATCACCAGTACATGCAGAATACACTCCAGGTAAACAATAAAAACGGCAGGTTCGTTGAAACCGGTTTTTACAGTGGTGTGGCAGCATCTGACTGGAGCTGGGGCGGGCTTATATTTGATGCAGATAACGATGGGTTCTCCGACATTTATGTATGCAATGGCATTTACCATGATGTAACCGACCAGGATTTTATTGACTTTTTTGCAAATGAAGTAATACAAAGAATGGTGATGACAGGTGAAAAAGAGCAGGTAAATGAAATTATAGGCAAAATGCCATCCAGCCCTGTTCCCAATAAAATGTTCAGGAACCTTGGCAATTTAAAATTTACTGATAACGGTGAGGCATGGGGCCTTTCTCAGCCTTCATTTTCAAACGGCGCTGCCTATGGCGACCTGGATAATGACGGTGACCTTGACCTTGTAGTGAATAATGTAAATGCAGATGCATTTGTTTATAAAAACAACAGCCGTGAAATAAATGAGAATAATTATATCGGCATACAGTTGAAAGGAAGCGGGCAAAATACATTTGCCGCCGGAAGCACAGTAAAAATATACCAGGGCAGCCAGGTCATCAGCCGTGAAGTAATCCCGGCAAGGGGGTTTCAGTCATCAGTTGATTATAAAGTGATAGCAGGATTGGGCAGTGGCGCTGCTGATTCAATAGCGATTATCTGGCCGGACAGGTCTTATACAATAATCAATAAACCTGAAATAAATAAAGTACATGTTATTAAACAGGATGAAGCAAAAAAAGTACCCATGGTTTTATCAGCCAAAACCCCGGTTGCAATTTTACAAAATATAAAAGCGGTATTTGAAAAACACCATGAGGATGATTTTATAGATTACAACGGTGAAAGAAATATTCCGATGATGGTTTCGAAGGAAGGGCCCAAAGCAGCTTATGCTGATGTGAACGGGGATAAGCTCATTGACATTTATATCGGTGGGGCTGCAAACCAGGCAGGGCAGTTGTACCTGCAGACCAATACGGGATTTGTAAAAAAGAAATCTGGGGAATTTGAGAGGGATTCTGTTTTTGAAGATGTAGCGACATTGTTTTTTGATTGCGATAAAGACGGTGACCCCGATTTGTACATTGGCGCAGGCGGAAACAACCACCCCCCCAATACCCGTGAACTGCAGCACAGATTATATAAAAATGACGGAAAAGGAAATTTTACGTTAACGCCAGATGCGTTTCCTGCCAACAGCATGAATATTTCTGTTGCTGTTGCGTATGACTTTGATAAAGATGGCGACGAAGACATTTTTGTTGGCGGCAGAAGCACACCGTATAATTATGGGTTGAACACCGTAAGCTATCTTTTCGTTAATGATGGCAAAGGTAAGTTCACGGATATAGCCAAAACTGTAAACCCTGATATTTCAGGTATCGGGTTGGTTACCGGTGCTGTATGGGCAAACGTAACTGGTGATACGCAGAAAGAATTGATCATAACAGGGGAATGGATGTATCCCCGCATTTTTACCTATACTAATAACCGGTTTGAAGAAATAAAAACCAATCTTGCCGGAATGTATGGCTGGTGGCAGACAGTTACTGCTGGTGATGTGGATGCTGATGGCGACCAGGATATTATTTTGGGGAATATCGGCGAGAATTTTTACCTGCAGCCTGATTCTGCAAAGCCGGTTAAAATGTATATTAATGATTTTGACAGGAACGGGAATATTGAAAAAATTATTACCCGGACTGTTAACGGTAAAGATGTTCCCGTATTCCTTAAACGTGACCTTACTGACCAGGTGGTTTCACTGAAGAAACAAAACCTTCGCTATACCGAATTTGCCAGGAAATCAGTGCAGGAGTTGTTTACAGAAGAGGCGATGAAGAACAGTAACATCAAAGTTTTTAATTACAGCAGCACATGTATTGCATACAATGAGGGCAACGGAAGGTTCACCATTCGCAAGCTCCCGGCAGAAGTTCAGTATTCATCTGTAAATGCAATACTTTGCAAAGACTTGAATGGCGATAATAAAATTGACCTTGTTCTCGGTGGAAATAAATTTGGCTTCCTGCCCCAGTTTTCCCGGCTGGATGCCAGTTTCGGCCATGTATTAATAAATGACGGGAAAGGAAATTTTATTTGTATGCCTGCTGCATCTTCGGGCCTTGAAATACGCGGTGAGATAAAAGACATCATTGAGTTGCCGGGGCGAAAAACCAATCATCTTCTTTTTTTGGTGAACAACGATTACCCGCAATTATACCGATTGAACAATACGAAAGCTGTAAAATAAGTTCAACAGCCATTCAACAGATGAAAGGAGCGTCGCAACGAAAGCATAATAGAACCGGTGCAGCCGGTAAAACAATAATTCTTTGTTGTATTATATTTTATACACTCCTGTTATCCTCATGTACAACACCGCAGAAAGAAGCCCCGCTGTTTGAAGCATTGGACAGCAGCAAAACCGGTTTGGGTTTTAATAACAGGCTTGCCCCCTCTCCACGTTTAAACATGTTTAATTACATGTATTTCTATAACGGCGCAGGCGTTGGCGCAGGGGATTTAAATAATGACGGTTTGATTGATTTGTTCTTTGCATCAAACCAGGGAGAAAATAAATTATACCTCAATACCGGCAACTTAAAATTTAAGGATGCAAGCACAGCAGCAAAAATTCCGCAGAATGGGGGATGGTCAACGGGAGTTTCTGTAGTTGACATCAACAATGATGGTTTGCTTGACATTTATGTATGCCGTGTGGGTAATTATGAAGTGCTGCAAAGCCGTAACCAGTTTTTGATTTGTACGGGAATTGATGAAAACGGCGCCCCTGCTTACACTGACAAAGCAAAAGAATACGGCCTTGATTTTTCCGGTTTTGGAACACAAGCTGCCTTTTTTGATTATGACCTTGATGGCGACCTTGATGTGTACCTGATGAACCATTCGCTTCGGTTCAATGGCACTTTTTCTGAACGCAAAACTTATTTTGGCACTGTTGATTCTCTAGCAGGGGATTTTCTTTACCGGAATGATAAGGGGCGTTTTACGGATGTTTCAAAACAAAGCGGTATCATCAGTTCAATCATTGGTTATGGGCTGGGAATTGCAGTATCTGATATTAACCTTGATGGTTATCCTGATCTGTATATCGGTAATGATTTTCATGAAAACGATTATCTCTATATCAATCAGCGCAATGGTACTTTTAAAGAAGTACTTACAGAACAGATGATGCATACCAGCCAGTTTTCAATGGGGGTTGATGCAGCAGATATAAACAATGATGCATACCCCGAGGTGATTTCTATGGATATGCTCCCAGCTGATCCGTATATTCTCAAACGGTCACTTGGCGAAGATGAATACAATACTTTTAATTCCAAGATACGTTATGGTTACAACCACCAGTATGCACGCAATAATCTTCAATTGAACCGCGGTAACGGAATGTTCAGTGAAGTTGGCCTGTATGCCGGTGTGTTTGCAACAGACTGGAGCTGGGCATCATTGTTTGTTGATTTTGATAATGACGGGCTGAAAGACCTCTTTGTTTCCAATGGCATACCCAAGCGGCTGAATGATATGGATTATGTGAATTATGTTTCAAATGATGAGATACAGCAAAAAATCAGGAGTAACAGCCTGCAGGATAAGGATATGGCATTGGTCAATAAATTTCCTGAAATAAAATTGCCCAATAAGTTTTTCAGGAACAAAGGAGATGCGTTGTTTGAAGATATGGAAAAACGGATAGAAGCTGACCGGCCCACTTATTCCAATGGCGCTGTTTATGCCGACTTTGATAACGACGGCGACCTGGATATTGTGGTAAACAACATTGACGACCCGGTATTGCTGTACCAGAATAAAAGCAGTGATGGTAAAAGGGGAACATCTGTGCAGATAAAACTGAAAGGACCTGCTGAAAACATCAATGCTATTGGCGCAAAGATTATAGTTTATGCAGGCAACAGTATAATGGCGTATGAAAAATATCCCGTAAGAGGTTTTCAATCCAGTATGGAAATACCAGCTCATATTGGGCTTGATGGATTGAAAGCAGATTCGATACTTGTAATATGGCCTGATAATTCTTACCAGAACATAACATCACTTGCTGATACATCTTTTATTGCGATAAGTTACAGCGGAAACCTGCCGGAGTTTGATTACAGGAAAATTACAGGGTGGCAGCATAACGTTACTAAACAGGCAGTGGATATCACTGACAGGGCAGGTATAAATTTTCTGCATCGTGAAAACCCTTTTGTTGAGTTTGACCGTGAACAGCTGATACCATTTATGGTTTCAAGGGAAGGCCCCGCCCTTGCAGTTGCAGATATTAATGGTGACGGCCTGGAAGATGTTTTTATCGGTTCTTCAAAAGGAACTAAAAGTGCCGTTTTCATTCAGCAGTCATCAGGTATTTTTAAAAAAACAATTCAGCAGGCATTGGATAACGACAGCACATATGAGGAAGTTGACGCCTGCTGGACAGATGTTAACAATGATAAACATCCCGACCTTGTTGTGGCAAGCGGTGGAAATGAATATTATGGCAGGGATAAACACAGGCAGCCGGGCGTTTACATTAATAACGGCAGAGCAAACCTGGTGAAGCTTGACAATGCTTTTGACAGCATATACCTTACTGCATCCGTTGTTGTACCTTATGATTTTACTGGTGACGGGTTTGTGGATTTGTTTATCGGCGCCAGGGCTGAACCTTTTGAATACGGTAAAATCCCCCGTTCTTATCTTTTGCAAAACGATGCAACGGGGAGGTTTAAAGATGTAACTGCGAAATACAGCAACGGGTTAGCAGAAGCCGGACTTGTAAAGCATGCAGTATGGTTTGACATTGATAGAGACGGCGACAATGACCTGATATTATCACTGGAGTGGGATGGCATTTGTGCATTCATCAATAACAAAGGATATTTTTCCAAAAAATACCTTACAGATAAAAAGGGCTGGTGGAATTTTACTTTGCCATGTGATGTTGACGGGGACGGGGACATTGATTTAATAGCAGGGAACCTGGGATTGAACAGCAGGCTGAAGGCATCACAAAAAGAGCCGGTAAGGCTTTATTATAATGATTTTGACGGCAACGGTAAAAATGAACAGGTACTGACATATTACCTGGGGGCACGTGAAATTCCTTTTGCCAATAAGGATGAGTTACAGAAGCAAATGCCCGGTTTAAAAAAGAAATTTCTTTATGCTGAAGATTTTGCAAAAGCAAGCCTCAAAGACTTATTGGGAAGTGATCAACTAAATAAAGCGCAAATTTTAACTGCCGGTTATTTTTCAAACGTAGTTTTGATTAACAACGGAAACCTGAATTTTTCAGCAGAAGCGCTTCCTTTGGAGGCACAGCTTACTTCTTATAAAGATGCTGTTATTACAGATGCGAATAACGACAATTTACCTGATATTCTCCTGGCAGGTAACTTTTATGAGAACAACATCCAGATGGGGAGGTACGATGCAGATTTTGGTACTATTTTAATAAATAAAGGTGGTGGAAAATTTACTTGCTCTTTATTAAACGGGCTTGTATTAAAAGGTCAGGTGAGGCGTATAAGAAATATCAGTATCGGGGGGCACAGATCGCTTATCATTGCAAGGAACAATGATAGTGTAAAAGTTATCCGGTTTGTAACAACAGCTGAATGAAGACTGCATATAGCTTCATCAGAAGATGGGGTAATACAAATGCGTAACCCACTTTGATGTATCTGGTTCCTTCATGCGGTCTGTTACCAGTGATTCAAAAGGTATAGCCGGCGATGAAATGCCATAATCAGCTTTATAGTTCTCCAGTTGTGCAAATCCTTCCCTTATAGTGTTTATTCCTCCTTTTACTTCAGCAAATAAAATATTTCCCGGGGCCATCCTTTTCACCAGTAAATCTCCTTTTTCCGGAAGGAGCCTGTTGGTGGAAATGGCCATCATCGCTTCATAATGGCTGCTGTCTTTCTTTTGTACATGTAGCATGGGGTAATTCATTTCTTTTGCCCCCTGCTCTTTAATGTAACCTCTCAGCTTTTCTATCATTGTATTTATTTCTGCGGGGGTTGGATAGTTGGTATAAACATTTTTGACAGAGATGAGAACCGTATCTTTCACCTTCAGGTGCTCAATTACCATTCCGTAAACATTTTTTTGTTTTTCAAGAAAAACTTTTAACCTGCTGATAAGCGTATCCATATTGTTTTTTATAGCCCTGGCCTGCAAGTATTGCTGCACCCTGCTTACGGGGTTATACCCGGCATTAAATGAACAGGTCCATTCAACACCCGTACTTAAACCGGGCATGGACAATACACTTATTCTGCCTGTTGTTATCTCATCTTTATTCATGGCTGATATTTCAACCACATTGGGAATTTTTTTTGTAATTGAATAAGTGTAATTATTATAGGCGCCGGGTTTTTGCTCTTCGGCAACGGGCTTTGGCCACCAGCCGGCCCATTTGTTTTCATCTGCAATAAAACTATAAGCCCTTGTGGAAGGAATGTAGATAACCGCCGAGGAACTGATGTTTAAGCCAGCCGGGATTAATAAATAAACCAACAGTACTGCGGCAATACAAACAACAATTAGTAAAAGGATCAGTTTTTTCATAACAAGCAGGAGATATTAATCCCGCAAAATAATACAATATCATATCAAATTTGTTTTCTCACAATACCGGCTTTTAAATCTGGAAAACTTGCAAAAAGTCACATGGCGTTTTTATGTAAATTAACAGGCAAATCGCCATCCCTTGAGAAAGAAATTACCCGTTAAAGCACGGGCGGCATCAAGCCCCCCGAAAGAAATTATACCGCACATCCAGCTTGCGGGTGAAAGCAGCCGCTCCACCATTGATGTAATACGCTTTAAAGTGGTGGTAAATAATGAAAAACTTACCATGGATGTTCATTTACTCAATCAGCGTTTTGTTGAATGTACCCCATCCGGCAAATACATAAAGAACTGGGAAACTTTTCCAGAATACCTGCGCAACGAAGTAAAAAGAAAAATCAAACTGCATTACGCCGGGCAGTAAACCCGCCTTTTATGCCCTCCTTTTTATAGTGATTTTATTCTTTTGCGCCTGCCGAACAAGTTAGCAAGTGGTTTCCATATTTTTTTTTCTGCAAAATTTTTATTGAAAAACAGCGTGTTATAAAAGCAGGATAAAAAATTGTGCTGCAATATTTTGGTTTGTCGCCTGCATCAGGCCTATCTTTGCGCTCCATTTTTAAACCGGCTGTTAGGATGGTAACAGCTTAAAAAGAGATATCAAATGAGCAAATTACATTTTACAACAAAACATGCCAATGCAGCTTCCGTGCAACGTAGCTGGTACGTTGTTGACGGAACCAATCAAACTGTGGGGCGCCTGTGCAGTAAGATTGCTGCGGTATTACGCGGCAAAAACAAAGCTTACTTCACGCCCCATGTAGATTGCGGAGATTATGTAGTCGTTATCAACGCAGACAAAGTGGTTTTTACAGGCAACAAGATGGATGAAAAAACCTACATCAATTTTTCAGGTTATCCGGGTGGTAAAAAGGAAGAAACGGCCACAAGCCTGATAAAGCGCCGGCCCGAAGTGATTGTTGAAAGGGCTGTTAAAGGGATGCTCCCTAAAAACAGGCTTGGGCGCAAAATGTTCAGCAAATTGTTTGTTTATGCAGGGGCTGAGCATCCGCATGCTGCACAAAAACCACTTGAGTTCAAATTTTAAATCTCATCTTTCAAACTTGTTATAAATGGAAAAGCAAAAAAATGGTGTTGGCCGTCGTAAAGAAGCAGTAACCAGGGTTTTTATCAGCAAAGGCGATGGTAAGATTACTGTAAATGATAAGGACTATAAAACCTATTTTTCCCTCGTCTACCTTCAAAACCAGGTTGAGTTGCCTTTAAAAGCAATTGATGCCGCCGGTAAATATGATGTTAAAGTAAATGCAGCGGGCGGTGGTATAAAAGGCCAGGCCGAAGCAACAAAGCTGGGCATTGCACGTGCATTGGTGGAGCTGAATGCAGATTTCCGCCCTGCTTTAAAAGCCGCCGGTGTATTGCGCCGCGACCCCAGGGCAGTAGAACGTAAAAAATATGGCAAGAAAAAAGCAAGAAGAAGCTACCAGTTCAGTAAGCGTTAATTACAATTTGCAATTTCAAATCAAAAATTTCAAATCATTATAATGGAAAATAACACTTCGCTTCAACAACAGCTTTTGGAAGCAGGCGTACATTTCGGTCACCTGCGCAAGAAGTGGAACCCCAAGATGCTGCCTTATATCTATGCAGAAAAAAAAGGTATTCATATTATTGACCTCAACAAAACTGTTGAGTGCCTCCAGGAAACCGCAGCAGCATTAAAGAGTGTTGCGAAAGGGGGTAAAAAAATCATGTTTGTAGGAACAAAGAAACAGGCCAAGGAAATTGTTACCGAATGTGCAAAAAGGGTAAACATGCCATTTGTTACCGAACGCTGGCTGGGTGGTATGCTTACCAATTTCAATACCGTTCGTAAAAGTGTAAAGAAGATGCAGAGTATTGAAAAAATGCTCAGCGACGGTACATTCGATAACATTACCAAGAAAGAAAGGTTGCAGTTGCAGCGTGATAAAGAGAAAATGGAAAAGGTGCTGGGTGGTATTGCTCAGTTGGGCCGTGTACCTGCGGCTTTGTTTATTGTAGATATTGGTCACGAACACATCGCACTGGCAGAAGCCAAACGCCTTGGTATCTCCACTTTTGGTGTAGTGGATACCAACTGCGACCCCAATAAGGTTGATTTTGCCGTGCCTGCCAATGATGATGCTACCAAATCAATAGCAATCATTACAAATTATATCACTGCAGCCATTGCAGAAGGGTTGGCTGAAAGACAGGCCGAGAAAGCTGAGGAATCTGAAGATACTGAAGAAGTACAGGATAAATCACCGCGTTTTTCACTTGAGGAAGGTGAGGATAAAGACGGTGGCAGGCGTTCCAAATCGCAACCCAAACGCCGTGTTCCCGGTGGCGGGGCCGGGGGAAGAAGGCCCGCACAGAAACGATAAGTGATGAAAATTGAACAGGGATCATTTCCCGGAATGTAATAACGTAATAATATTATATCATATGTCAACAACAACTATAACAGCGGGTGATATAAATAAACTCCGCCAGATGACTGGAGCCGGTATGATGGACTGCAGGAAGGCATTGCAGGAGGCAGACGGGGATTTTGAAAAGGCTATTGATTACCTCAGGAAAAAAGGCCAGAAAATAGCTGCCCTCAGGAGCGACCGTGAAGCAAAGGAAGGAGTAATCATTGCAAAAACAAATAAGGAAAATAAAAGGGGTATTATTATATGCCTTGCCTGCGAAACAGATTTTGTTGCCAAGAATGAAGATTTTGTAAAATTCTCTCAGGCGATAGCAGACCTTGCTTTAACCAGTAAAGCAAATACGCTTGAAGAATTAAAGGCGCTCCAGATGGACGGGGTTACTCTTGCTGATAAGGTAAGCGACCAGGTAGCCAGGATCGGGGAGAAAATTGAGCTCAGCAAGTTTGAAGTAATTGAAGCCGAAGGAGTGGCATCTTATATTCATGGCAATTATCGCATGGGCGTTCTGGTTGGGTTGAATCAAAACAATGCTGCAGCCCTTGACGCCGGCAAAGATGTGGCCATGCAGATTGCTGCCATGAAGCCTGTTGCTGTAGATGCTCAGTCTGTTCCGGCAGATGTTGTGGCAAGGGAAAAAGATATTGTAATGGAACAAATCAAGAACGATCCCAAAATGGCCGGAAAACCTCTTGAAATGCTTGAAAAAGTTGGTATGGGTAAACTGAATGCTTTCTTTAAAGAGAGCACCCTGATGGGACAGGCATTTGTGAAAGACAATTCCAAAACAGTTTCCGATTACCTGGGTAGTGTAGATAAAGGCCTCAAGGTTGTTTCGTTCAAAAGAATTCAATTAGGCTGATTAACTGTATAATGCTTTTAACCCCCCGTTTCGCCTCAGGCAAAACGGGGGGTTGTTTTTATTTTGATTAAGCAACGGCGCTTAATATCCCTGTATCAATGCTATAAATGTAATCTCAAATTAACTTATACCTCTCCGTGAAGGTAAAAAGGGGAAAAAAATAATTGGCATTTCATATTCTTGGTAAACTTATTTTTATAAATTGCGTTGACCTATTTTGATATCCTTGTATCTTTTGAATAACAATACTGAAAAATCCGGCCTTTTTACAATCAAAAATTAAATCTGCCATGAAGAGAACATTACACCGCTTGTACGGCTGCATACTAACAGCCACCCTGATCTTAGTTTTCCAGAATCAATTATTGTCTCAATGTGTTCCTAACGCTCCTGCTGGTGGCACAACTACCATTGGCACACCGGTAAATACATACTTTGGGGGTATTGCCGGAACATATGGGGCAGGTACAGGTTCGCCCAACCAGGTTTTAATCAGTTGCGCAAATGTTGTGGGAGGAGGAACACTTGTAGTTGGCGACCTGGTTATTGTAATGCAGGTACAAGGTGCAGAATTTGATGCAGACAATGATGATACTTACGGAGACGGTGTATCCGGCGGCGGCAACGGTTATCTTAATAATGCAAATTTGCTGGCAGGGCGCTATGAATATGCTGTTGTTACAACAATAACAGGAACTTGCCCGGGAGTGAGCCGTACCTTAACACTTACAGGGGGCGGAGCCGGTGGAAACCTCTTATATACTTATTCATACTCTAATTTTACCCAGGTACCCGCTGTGCTGCACAACCGTTACCAGGTAATACTGGTACCGCGTTACACAAACGCAACCATTAATGTTGGTACAACTATCGATGTAGCTGACTGGAACGGAGAAGTTGGCGGTGTGTTTGCTATTGATGTTACAGGAACATTTACATTAAATGGTACCATTGATGCCAACGGTGCTGGTTTCAGGGGCGGAGGCTTTCAAACTTTAACAGGTGCAGTAGGTCCCGTTAATACAGATTACCGCACATCCCAGGGCACTTTTTTGGGAGCACAAAATTGTAATGGTGCAAAAGGCGAAGGGATATCCGGTACACCACGCTGGACTTATGATGGTGCAGCAGTTAACGATAATAATGCAGTTTCTGATGAGGGTTATCTTAATGGAAGTATGGGTCGCGGAGCTCCCGGTAATGCCGGCGGTGGCGCAACAGACGGCAACCCTGCTTTAAACGATGAAAATGCCGGCGGCGGCGGCGGCGGTAACGGCGGCACCGGAGGTTTAGGCGGAAGATCATTCAATTCAAATCTTGCCAGTACCCAGGGTATTGGCGGGGCTTCATTTACACAAGCAGCAACAAACAGGGTTGTATTTGGTGGTGGCGGCGGAGCCGGTTCAGGTGATGACGCACCAACCGGCCACGGTGGAAGCGGCGGTGGTATAGTAATAATCACAGCAGCAACGCTTGTATCTGCAACAGGAATTATACAGGCAGATGGTACAGATGGTACCAGCGCAACAACAGGACCGGCTGATGGAGCAGGAAGCAATGGTGGTGGCGGTGGCGGAGCCGGTGGCTCAATCGTATTTTTTATCAGGACTGCATGTTCAGGTGTTACTGCAACATTATCTGCCAATGGCGGTAATGGCGGCGATGCACACGGTACAGTTTCCTTTCATGGCCCCGGTGGTGGTGGCGGCGGCGGTTTAATTTACACTACCTGTGCCCTCACAACATCGGTTACTGGCGGAGAAAGAGGTTATACAGGTGATTTAACTGCCAGTGAAACCAACGCTTATGGTGCAACCAATGGCAGTGCCGGTGCAAATGCAAATTCATATACTGCTTTCCAGAGTATTTTCCAGGCGCCTTCATCATGCCTTACGCTGCCTGTTAAAATCAGCGATTTCAGTCTGGTATATGCCGATAGCAGGACCCGCCTTTCATGGGCAGGCTTAAATGAACGTAATTTAAGAGCGTATGTAATTGAACGTAGCGTTGATGGCAATACGTTCGTAGCAATAGGAACAGTAAGTGCGAAAAACACAAGCCGTGCTGATTACAGTTATGTTGATCCCCTTGTTGGCGTAACCAGTACATCTGTTTACTACAGGCTTAAAGCCGTTGACATAGATGGTCAGTTTGGTTACAGTTCAGTTCTCTCAGCAAGGCTTGGCAAACTATCAAAGCGCTTCATGATATATCCTAACCCTGTTAATTCAAGGGCACAGGTACTCATAAGCCTTGATAAAGAAGAAAGGATAAACCTGCAGCTGATCAGCGCCAGCGGTCAGTTATTGAACAGCAAAGTGGTTTTGGGCAGCAGGGGAACCAATGTAATAAGTATGGATGAAACACAAAAGCTGGCAGAAGGTGTTTACATCATGAAAGTGATCATCAGTAAAGATGTATTTACAGAAAGGCTTGTAATCAAGAGATAAATTATTGGGTTGATAATTGAACTTCCCTTATTCCCCGCAGAAAAATAAACTGCGGGGAATTTTATTTGGGCATTATCCACGATTAGGTTATGAAACAGAGAATATTATCTTTGCGCCATGCAACCTGTATATAAGCGTATTCTGCTTAAACTTTCCGGCGAATCTTTAATGGGTGATAAAAGTTTTGGTCTTGATCCGGCCATTATCAGCCGTTATGCAGAGGAAATTAAAACCATTGTTGACCTTGGTGTTGAAGTGGCGGTAGTAATTGGCGGAGGTAATATTTACCGCGGGATGAATGAATCAGAAACAGGGATAGAAAGGGCACATGGTGATTATATGGGGATGCTTGCAACAGTAATTAATGGAATGGCCATGCAGGCCATGCTTGAAAAATTAGGTGTTTATACAAGGCTGCAAAGCGCCATTAAGATGGAGCAGATTGCAGAGCCCTATATACGACGAAGGGCCATCAGGCATCTTGAAAAAAGAAGGGTGGTGATCTTCGGGGCAGGAACAGGCAACCCGTATTTTACTACCGATACCGCAGGTTCGTTAAGGGCTATTGAAATTAATGCCAGTGTAATTTTAAAAGGCACCAGGGTTAATGGTATTTATACTGCCGACCCGGAAAAAGATCCTTCGGCAACAAAATTTGATACCATTTCATTTAAGGAATGTCTTGAAAAAAACCTGCGTGTGATGGATATGACGGCATTTACACTTTGTATGGAAAACAACCTGCCGATTATTGTATTTGACATGAACCAGCCCGGTAACCTGCTAAAGATTGTAAAGGGCGAACATGTCGGCACACTTGTTAAGTAAGGGCCTTTAAGCCGGCGCCATAAATGAAACCTGTATTATTTAGTCCGGAACATGCTTTCTTCTATCGCAGATATCAGAAAAGAGTATAAACTTCACTCACTCTCCGAAAATGATGTGGACAAGGATCCCATCCTGCAATTTACCAGGTGGTGGCAGGAGACCATTGCATCCGAAATTGATGAAGCTAACGCAATGACGCTTTCTACTGCTTCAGCACAGGGCAAACCTTTTGCAAGAATTGTTTTGCTTAAAGGATATGACAACAACGGGTTTGTTTTCTTTACCAATTACGAAAGCAAAAAAGGAAAAGAAATAGGAGAGAACCCCCGGGCAACATTGCTTTTTTTCTGGAAAGAACTGGAAAGACAGGTGCGCATTGAAGGCAGAGTTGAAAAACTAAGCGAAAAAGACAGCGATGCTTACTTTTCTTCCCGTCCGCTGGAAAGCCGCATTGGAGCATGGGCCTCTCCGCAAAGCAGCATAATTGAAAGCAGGGAAACACTGGAAGCCAGTGTTCAAAAAACAAAACAGCGATTTCCGGGAGAAAATATTCCAAGGCCGCCACACTGGGGTGGTTATATTGTTATTCCGGAAGCAATAGAATTCTGGCAGGGCAGGGCAAACCGCCTTCACGACAGGATATTATATACCTTTATCGCTATAGACAACTGGAATATTCAGCGCCTTGCTCCCTGATATGTTATTATCAGGGTTTCTTTTTTGCAGCCTTAGTTGTTTTCGCAGGCCTTGATTTGCCGAAAGAGCCTTTAAAAATTTTCCCTTTTTTGGTTTTCTTATCACCTTTTCCCATAAAAAATATTTTAAGTATTCAGTAAGTGCAAGATAAAAATAAAAAAGCCCTGAACATCCAGGGCTTCAAATGCGTTAATGATGCCATTATAATTTAGCAGTTAATTCTTTACCTGCTTTAAACTTTGCCACTTTCTTGGCTTTTATTTTTATTACTTCGCCGGTTTGAGGGTTACGGCCGTTGCGTGCAGCCCTTTTTGAAACTGAGAAAGTACCAAAGCCAACAAGGGTAACTTTTCCGCCGCCTTTTAATGATTTGGTAACTGCTTCAACAAAAGAATCAAGTGCGCTGTTTGCCTGGGTTTTTGTAATGCCGGCATCATCGGCAATTTTGGAGATTAATTCAGCTTTGTTCATAGTAGAATTTTTAAGTTTTTTAAACTGCGACAAATTTAGATGCTTTTTGTTTCCGGCAAAATTTTTTTTATGTACCCAATCCGCTGTAATGCAGGCCTGACGCGGCTTGCAACAGATTGCTATAAACCGTTAATGTTTAAGTAACTTTTGCAACCTGCTGAAACCCAGCAATGGCGGGCATTTTGAAAGATGCGCCCTGAAAGCTGCACGGGGCAAGGGTTTCAGGGAATATACAATTTTATATTTTACCCCAATGTGAAGAAAAATATTATCCACAGGCAATGCACAACTTCCATTACAGTACGGAATGCAGTAAGCTTCTCCCCCCACATATCAGTTACTTTCTGCCGCAGCAGCTGTGAAAAGTTTTTTATGTATTGATTATAATCAGCAAGATTGGCTGCATGATATTGCACTGCATAAGTTGGCCCGGTGGTTTCATCCGCCTCAAGAAGCTTTACAATCAGGTAATCAGTAAACAAACCGGTTTCCATTACTTCAGGTATATGTTGTTCCTTCATCCATTTTAACCAGTTGTCATGTATGGGCCAGCTCACTTGTATGGTAACATTATAAATGATCACAAAGGAAATGGTTTTTTGAATTAAACTTTTATTTCAAGATAAACAGGGCAATGGTCACTATGTTTTACATCCGGAAATATCTCGGCGTCTTTCAGTTCCGGCTTCATTTCTTCTGTTACATTGATATAGTCAATTCTCCATCCTTTGTTTTGCGCCCTTACAGAGGGGAAACGCTGGCTCCACCAGCTGTAGCGGTGTGGCCCGGGGTGAAAAACCCTGAATGTATCTATCCACCCATTCTCAAAAAACTTATCCATCCAACGCCTTTCTTCAGGTAAAAAGCCGGATGAATTTTTATTGCTTTTTGGATCATGAATGTCAATTTCTTTGTGCGCTATGTTATAATCACCGCATAATATGATACGGGGATGTTTCTTTTTTAATTTATTGAGGTATTTCATGAATTCTTCCAGCCATTTGTATTTAAAGGCCTGCCTCTCCTCTCCGCTTGTTCCTGAAGGAAAGTAAGCGTTAATTAACCTGGTGTTTCCAAAATCAAGCTGGATAACCCTTCCTTCATCATCGCTTGTGCTATGTCCGTTACCATACTCTACATGGTCTGGTTTAATCCTGGTAAAAACTGCCACACCACTGTATCCCTTTTTTTGTGCACTGAACCAATAGTCATGATAGCCAAGGTCATTAAACAATTTGTGATCTACATTTTCTTTTTGCGCTTTTGTTTCCTGCACACATATTACATCGGCAGGATTTGTTTTTAACCAGTTAATAAAACCTTTGCTGATAGCAGCACGTATTCCGTTGAGGTTATAGGAAATAATCCGCATAAAAAGAATTGAGAAAAATAAAGCTACAAAGTTTTGCAATTTGAGAAGGCATGCTGCAGGTTATTCAAGAATTGGCCTGAGCCATCTTGTTGCATCTTCAGCATTCATTCCTTTTCTTTTTGCATAATCAGTTAGCTGGTCCTGCTCTATTTTTCCCACGCCAAAGTATTTGGAATCAGGATGGCTGAAATACCAGCCGCATACAGAAGCGGCGGGATACATGGCAAGCGATTCAGTAAGCATGATGCCTGTAGCTTCTTCCCCGCCCAATAAATCAAACAGTTTGTACTTTTCAGTATGATCGGGACAGGCGGGATAACCCGGAGCAGGACGGATGCCGGAATATTCTTCTTTTATCAGTTGTTCATTACTGAAGTTTTCGTTTTTGGCATAACCCCATAATTCTTTTCTCACTTTTTCGTGAAGCAGTTCTGCAAATGCCTCAGCAAGACGGTCAGCAAGCGCCTGCAGGATAATTTTATTGTAATCATCATGCGTAGCTTCTAACTTTTTTATATGTGGCTCTATACCTTTTATAGTAACACTGAAACTTCCGATATAATCTTTTTTGTCCGGAGCAATAAAATCGGCAAGGCTTAAGTTAGGCTGACCGGCAGTCTTTTTTACCTGCTGGCGCAGGAACTCCAGTTTAATTACTGAGGACTTGTTATTTACTTCCACTGTATCTGCTGCAGTTGCTTTAGCTTCCCAAAATCCAACCACGCCTCTTGCAGTAAGCCATTTTTCAGTTACGATTTTATCCAGCAGGGCGTTGGCATCATTATAAAGCTTCACGGCTTCAGCGCCAATCTTTTCGTCTTTCAATATTTGCGGAAACTTACCGTGCATTTCCCAGGCAATAAAAAAAGGCTCCCAGTCAATGTATTTTCTTATTTCAGCAAGGCTGTAATTTTCAAAAATTTTTGTGCCTGTAAAGGAAGGAACAGGAGGGGTATAATTGCTCCAGTTAATCTTTGTTTTATTTTGCTGTGCTTCAGTAAACGATAAATACTGTTTTGATGATTTCTTGTTTCCAAAATCTTCAGCAAGTTTTTTATACTCTGTTTCAATGCCTGCAAGAAAATTTATTTTTTGGTCTTTACTCAGTAAAGAACCGGCTACAGTCACACTGCGTGATGCATCCAGCACATGCACTACCCCATTATCATATTGCGGTGCAATTTTTACTGCGGTATGCATACGGGATGTGGTGGCCCCGCCAATAAGTAATGGTTGTTTCATCCCACGGCGTTTCATTTCATGGGCTATATGCACCATTTCATCCAATGACGGGGTGATCAAACCGCTTAACCCGATGATATCAGCATTTTCTTTTGCAGCAGTTTCAAGAATTTTATCAGCAGGAACCATAACACCAAGGTCAATAATATCGTATCCGTTACAACCTAAAACAACGCCTACTATATTTTTGCCTATATCATGTACATCCCCTTTTACAGTGGCCAATAAAATTTTTGCAGCGCCTGATGTTTCTTCGTTTACAGTACCGGCTGCAAGGTGCGCTTGTTTTCTTTGTTCTTTTTCAAGCTCAATGAAAGGGGTAAGAACAGCCACGGATTTTTTCATTACCCTGGCGCTTTTTACAACCTGGGGCAAAAACATTTTACCTGAACCAAAAAGATCGCCAACCACCTTCATGCCATCCATCAGCGGGCCTTCAATAACATCAAGCGGTTTGGGATACTTCTGCCTTGCTTCTTCGGTATCCTGTTCAATATGATCTGTTATGCCATTAACCAGCGCATGTTTCAGTCTTTCTTCAACAGGCGCACTTCTCCAGACTTCATCTTTAATTTCAGTTTTTTCTTTTGCCTTTACAGTTTCGGCAAACAGGATGAGTTTTTCTGTTGCCTCATTATTGTCATTATTCCTGTTGAGGATCACCTCTTCGCACAGCTGCCTTAATTCAGGTTCAATTTCATCATACACTACCAGTTGCCCTGCATTTACAATGCCCATGTCCATACCGGCTTTAATGGCATGATACAGGAATACGCTGTGCATGGCTTCCCTTACATGATCATTTCCGCGAAAAGAAAAGGAGAGGTTACTTACGCCGCCGCTTACTTTGGTAAGGGGCATCAGCTTTTTTATTTCGCTTGTGGCTTCAATAAAATCAACACCATAGTTATTGTGTTCTTCAAGCCCTGTTGCCACCGCAAATATGTTGGGGTCAAAAATAATATCCTGCGGATCGTATCCCACTTTTTCCGTGAGTATTTTATAAGCCCTGTGACAAATTTCTACTTTCCGGTCTTTGGTGTCGGCCTGCCCTTTTTCATCAAACGCCATTACAATAACAGCGGCGCCGAACATCCTGCAGGTTTCAGCCTGCTGAATAAATTTTTCTACTCCCTCTTTCATGGAGATGGAGTTGACGATGCATTTTCCCTGCACGCATTTAAGTCCCGCTTCAATAATTTCAAATTTTGATGAATCAATCATGACGGGAATTTTCGCAATATCCGGTTCGCTTTGCAGCAGGTTAAGAAAAGTGGTCATGGCTTTTACCCCGTCCAGCAGGGCATCATCCATGTTTACATCAAGTACCTGTGCACCGTTTTCAACCTGTTGCCTGGCAACGCTTAAAGCCTCTTCGTATTTATTATCTTTTATGAGCCTTGCAAATTTTTTTGAACCGGTAACATTGGTGCGTTCGCCCACGTTTACAAAATTGGTTTCTGGGCGGATGACAAGGGGTTCCAGGCCTGCTAAACGGAGGAAAGGTTTTATATGTATCGTTTCATTCATAATTTCACCTTAATTAAAGGGAAGCGCTGAATTTTTTTTGAGGGAATTATAAAAGAGTTGTTTCCAGCACCGGTAATTCTCTTGGTTTAATATTTTTTACATGTTCCGCTATATGCCTGATGTGGTCGGGTGTAGTACCGCAACAGCCGCCAACTATATTTACAAATCCTTCCTTTGCCCATTCTTCAAGGTAATGTCCTGTGTCTTCGGGGTGTTCATCATATTCCCCCATGGCATTGGGTAATCCCGCATTGGGATAAGCAGATACATAGCAAGAAGCTATCTGTGATAACTCCTCAATATGAGGACGCATTTCTTTTGCACCCAATGCACAGTTCAACCCGATGCTTAATGGCCTTGCATGCATCATGGATGTATAAAAAGCTTCCAGCGTCTGGCCGCTTAAAGTACGGCCGCTGGCATCAGTAATTGTTCCGCTGATCATGATTTCTTTTTCATTACCCGGAAAATTGCGGAAATACTTTTTGATGGCATAGATAGCTGCTTTGGCATTGAGCGTATCAAAAATGGTTTCGATAAGAAGAAGATCAACACCACCTTCAATCAATCCTTTTACCTGTTCGTAATAAGCTGCTGCTGCTTCATCAAAAGTTAAGGCACGGTAACCCGGATTGTTTACATCAGGCGAAAGCGATAAAGTTTTGTTCATGGGGCCTATTGCGCCGGCCACGTATGGGCCGGGTTCGCCAGCCATGCGGACAGCGGATGCAAGAAACCTGTTAACAGCCTCTCTTGCACATTTGGCAGCGGCCACATTCAGTTCATAAGCCAGTTCTTCCATGTGGTAATCGGCAAGGGAAACACGCTGCGCATTGAATGTGTTGGTCTCAATAATATCAGCGCCAGCCTCAAGGTATTGCTGATGTATCCCGATAATAATTTCAGGTTGTGTTAAACACAACAGGTCGTTATTCCCTTTCAGGTCGCTTTTCCAGTCTTTGAAACGCTCACCCCGATAATCATTTTCATCCAGTTTGTGGCGTTGTATCATGGTGCCCATAGCGCCGTCAATAATCAGGATGCGTTCATTCAGTAAGTCACGTATGGTTTTCATTTTACCTCCTTTTACACGGGACATTATTTGCTGATAATAGTTCTGAAACCTGAAGTGAGTGACCCCGCCATCAACACACAAACCATAAGGCGGGGCAGGCACAACAAAAGCTTAATAGCATTGTTGCCGCCGACTTCATAATAAATGAACCTATAAACGCTGGAAAAGTAACAGGATTGTGAGAGTCACTTTGTTAGACGTTTATTAGTTCAATTTGGCCCGTTGATAAACTTCCGGGCTGCCAGGCCGAACAATAAACAAATCCGCCTGTGGGTGCAAAGTTATAATTCAAAAACGGAAAGTCAAAATCACTTATTGCCAACATAGCTTTCAACCGGAAGCCGGTTCTGAAGGCTGCGGGCAAGGGTCATTTCATCAGCATATTCCAGTTCGCCGCCAAAAGCAATACCCCTTGCAATGGTGGTTATTTTTACTGGCGATGGCTTTAATTTTTTCTGAATATAATAAATGGTGGTATCCCCCTGTATGGTAGGGTTTAATGCAAAAATGAGTTCTTCTGTTTTTTCTTCTTTGATGCGGTTCAGCAGGGAGTCAATTTGCAACTGGTCGGGGCCGATGCCATCAAGCGGGGAAATTACCCCGCCCAGAACATGGTAAGCGCCATTGTATTGCTGTGTGCTTTCAATGGCTATTACATCCCTTATGTTTTCTACTACACAAATGATTTCTTTTTTACGTGAGGGGTTATTGCAGATGTTGCACAGGTTATTATCAGCGATGTTATGGCAGCGTGAACAAAAATGAATGTTTTTCCGCATGTTTAATATGGCGTCGCTGAATTGCTGCACCTCAGCTTCATTTAACTTAAGCAGGTGTAAAACCAGTCTCAAAGCTGTTTTTTTACCAATACCGGGAAGTTTGGCAAATTCGTTTACTGCATTTTCAAGTAACCTTGATGAGAACTGCATGAAGCGAAGATAAGCGATGTGGTTTTTCTAACGCTGGTATTTTTAACCAGTATTAAAACTGCCTGAGGTCTATCGTTAATTCATTATCCCAGTTGGGGCGCACATTGAATTTATCCGGCCTTACAACAACCTTTTCAGGCTGTAATTTACGCCAGTAATTTCCTGCATCCCACTGGTCGTTGTTGTTACGGTCATATAAAATCCGTAATTCATATTCGCCCGGCCGGAAGAATTTATAAGTGAAATCCGGCGAAATAATGGGTTGTATTTTTTCAACAGCATCATTTTTATAAAAGAATAAAACAGGGTGGTTTGCAGTATCAGGATTTACAATGCGTACCCTGATGCTTCCATAATCAGCTTCTTTTTTAGTTTTAAATTCAACGGTGTCAGTTCTTGTAACAGTATTTCCTGCTGTATCCTGCGCAAAATCTTTTTGGATGATGAGCTTATATTCCGTGTCTTCTTTCCAGGAATGGGCAAGAGTAAATTTTCTTGCCGTTGAATCTATTTCAAGTGTATAGGATGTAATGGGCTGAAACTGCCCGTCTGTAAACATAAACTTAGCGGTATCATATGTTTTTACTTTTCTTTCAAATTCAACCTGCAGGCTGCTTAACAAGTCCTGCTGCCCGTTTTCAAGGCGTGTGGTATAACGGAAACGTTTGTCTTCCCCTCTTCTTAACAGTGCATTGGGCGCATTACGTGCATCAGGCGCTGTTACGGCAACCGGTTTTTTTTCCTCCTTATAATCTGTAAATGCATACAACGTAACCGGTTGGTTATTTGCCCCGATATTAACCGGTTGGTCAAGAAAACCGATGAGTTCAGAGGGCTGGTCAAACTTTTTTCCGCCATCCACATCTTTTAATGCAAATATGTTGTATTTGCCTGCAGCAAGAAAACGAAATATAAATTCCCCTTTTCCATTAAGCCTGCTGAAATAACGCGGCCTTTCTTTGGCCACGGCCGAATCGTCGAGGTTACGGTGCAAAACCACAATTAAAGTGGTATCAATTTTACCTGTTTCTGCCAGGAATACATTCCCGGTAAGCTGGCTGCTGTCTATTTTATCTCCGGTAGAAAACGTATAGGTAAAATTGTATAAAGGGTTGTTTTCATTTATGTCTTTCAGCGCATCGCCGAAATTGAAGCTGTAGGTGGTATTGGGTTCCAGCGTATCCTTTAAACGAATGGTAATTGTTTTGAGTTTATAATCAATCTGGGGGTTTGTTTTGGGCAGTGGTGAAAGAATAACCTTTTCAAACGGGTTTTCAAGCTGAATGTATTCATCAAACTGAAGGACGATGCGGTTGCCATTAAAATTAAGTGCAGAATCTTTGGGTAATGAACTTACAAACCGTGGCGGCAATGAATCCCTCGGGCCTCCTGTTGGGGGAATGGGCTGTCCGCAGCCCATGTTTCCGGATATGAGAGCTATTGAAAAAACAAAGCCGGCAAGAATGAAAAAAAAGTTTCTGATTTTCATAATGCAGTTGCAAAGGTGCAAACATATGTTGTTTCAATCAGCACAATACCGTTCTTTTCCTAATAATCTTTTAAATCTGTTTTATACCGGTTCGGAAGGTTCCTCTTCTTCTGTAAGTTCATGCAGGGCTACTGCAAGACCATTAGTTTTTACAAAATTGCACCAGTGGCAATCGGGTTTGCCACAGCCGGTATAAAATTCACGGTTTTGAATTTTTTCCCACACTTCCGTAATCTGTTTTGTAACTGCTGTTATATCATCAGGGCTGATTACAATTTTTTCTTTCCTGTAATTTTTCTTTTTATCGGGTTCTATAAAATCAAATTCTGTGCTCAGCGCTTTCCATCCTTTCTGTTCATAGTTGTCAACAAGTATTTTGTAAAATACAGCCTGCCGCCAATAATCGCCGCCATTGGGCTCTTTATCAGAAGGTCCTTTAATTTTAGCAATCGCTTTATCAGGGTCGCCGGTTTTATAGTCAACCACGTTTACGGCTTTGCCGTCAAACTCCAGTTTATCCAGTTTGCCTTTTAAAGGAACATTGTTTACTGTTATGTTTCTTATGTTCCGCTCAATAGCCACTATCCTGTTAAAGCTGTTGATGTACCTGTCATAGTAGTTTGCCAGTACTTCCCGGCCGTATTCCATTCTCCTTGCAAATTGTTCTTTGGTAAAGCTTTCCCTGTGGCGGCGCATGTACCATTCAAAGTCATCAATAAACTCCTCTTTAACCGGAAATTTTTCTTTTCCGCTGTCCTGCATTTTGCGGAATAGTTTTTCCAGTGCATGGTGTACTGCAGATCCAAATTCCGTGGCTTCGTTTTTGGGAGAAGGGATGCGGATGAGGTTTTTAAAATAAAATTCAAGCGGACATTTCAGAAAATTATTTAATGCCGTTACATTCATAACAAACCTGTCAAGCAAGGGCCTGATAAACTCCTCTTCCATTTTTTCAATTTCCGGAGCGTGGGCGCCGGTAAAAAGCAGAACTGCAAACTCTGAAATTACCTCTTCATCTGCAATTACAGATTCTACATGTAGCTTATGCTCATCAAGTATTTCAGCAATGAACATGGAAGGTTCCAGTTCTTTGCCGTCGTTCCTGAATTTGCTGTACGAAATGTAAAGATGTCTTTCAGCCCTTGTTAAAGCCACATAAAAAAGGCGCCTGAGCTCTTCAACTTCCCGCTGTTTTGTTTCTGCAGATGCCGAGGCAGCAAATAATGTATCCGGCATGCTGTATCCGCCACCGGGTTTTCTTTTCTTTTCCCAGAAAGAAGAATTACAGGATGCAAAAAATACATATTCAAACTCCAGCCCTTTTGCCCCGTGTGCAGTAAGCAGGTTAACCCCTTTGTCGCTGCCACTTACCTGTACCAGCGGGAGTTTGATGTTTTCTTTTTCCATCAGTTCAATAACGGTTACCAGTTCCTGCAGGCTCAGCAGCGGGTTACGGTGTGTTTCTTCTTTTACAAAATCATACAAACCTGTGAGTACCTGCAGTTGCCAGTGTTTGTCTGCGCTTTGCATAATGCTGCTGAGCACACCTGCCTTGCGGATAATATTTTCAAGAAGCGTTTGAAGTGTTACATCAGGCACATCCGCCAGTAACGACTCTATAATCAAGGATGCTTTTTTTAATCCTTCATGCAGGTTGCTGCTGAAAAGATCTTTTTGGGGCATACCCGCCTTATCTGAAAGCAAACTGCGGATAGAAGAACGGGGGTCTTTAAATTTTTGATCTGCCGCTTCCATAGTAAGCCTGGCAATTTCAACAGGGGGGATACCAAACCAGCTGAAGTGCAGGATTTCAAAAAGCATTTCATCGCCGCTGTAAGGAATATCGTGTTCAGAAGCAAGATATTTCAGCAGCAAAATTACTTTACGTGCAAGAGGTAATTCCAGAATGTTCAAATGCCTTTTGCTGTAAACAGGAATGTTAAGCAGTTTAAAATACTGCGCCAGTTCTTCCCCGTATTTGTTTTCTTTATAAATAATGCCGATTCTTCCGGGAAAAACACCCTTAGCAAACAAAGCCTGAACTTCTCTTGCAATACCAATCATTTCCTGCTGCTGGTTTTCATATTCCCTGATAAGCGGCGGGTGTTTCAGGTGTTTTAAGGCATTATTGGCAGACTGTAATTCTTTGCTCAGCCCTTCTATTTTTTTTACCAGCCGGTCTTCATTCCGGCTGATGAGTGTTTTAGAAATATCGAGTATGGGTTGTACAGAGCGGTAATTATCGCCCAATACCACTGTAAGAAGGTGGTTTTTGTAAGTGTTCGCAAAGTGCAGCATATTTTCCACATTGGCTCCCTGGAAACGGTAGATGCTCTGGTCATCATCACCCACTACAAATACATTTGGTTTATCCCAGTAACTGATAAGAAGCTCCACGATTCGGTTTTGGGTTCCGCTGGTATCCTGGTATTCATCAACCAATATGTACTGAAATCTTTCCTGGTAATCTGCAAGCAGGTTTTTATTGTTCTCAAATGCGCTGATCACCCAGTTGATCATGTCATCAAAATCGTAGCGGTTTTTTTTGCGCATTAGTTGCTGAAAACGGGTGAACTCATTAGCTGCAGCCCTCAGCTTTTGCATTTTTTCTGCTTCTTCTTCAATCTTATCCGTACGCACTTCACCTTTTTTAAAATTTTTTACGGCACGTTTGGCAATGTACCCGTCGCGGTTAGGGAGGTCATTAAGGTATTCGTCAATTTTTTCATTGATGAACTCCGGCGTCCATCCTTCACGTTTCATGGTGCTGAACAGCGATTGCAGGTTATTGATCTCAAAGTAAACATCACCCCTGTACCTTTTTAATAAATGGTTTTTTGGAAGGGTATCAATCAGCTCTTTGAACAGTTCGGTTTTCTCCAGGTCAGAGACGGGATCAAGAGATGTTTTTTCAAACAGTGAAAGATTTTCCTGAATAACATCATTGCAAAAAGCATGAAAAGTGCCGATGTTTACTTTGTAAGCATCGGGGCCAATAAACTGCAGCAGCCTTTTGCGCATGGCCACTGCCCCTGCATCGGTATAGGTAAGGCAAAGTATGTTTGCCGGTGACGCATCTGTATCCAGCAGGATTTTCCCTATGCGGCAGGCCAGGATTTGTGTTTTGCCTGTACCCGGGCCGGCAATTACCATAACCGGGCCTTCAACTGAATCAACGGCTTTTTTCTGCTGCTCATTCAGCCTGTTATATTCAATGATGAATTTATTTTCCAGGTTTTTCCTGTTAAATGACATGGCTCTTATTTATGTTAATTGAATCGGCCTTTTCAATATTACTTTAAATTCTGCAATCCCCGATTTATAAAGGCCCTTTTACTGTAGCTGATCTTGATAAAAATGATTTGGGTTATCTCATGTTGAAATATGACATGGGCAGTATTCATTTACATGACCAGCAGCCAGGGATAAGTGAATTTTTCGTCAAGCCCCCGTGGCATATGAATTAAAGGTTTGATCAGCATTTTTTAATCCAGCTAACAATTTCTTAAACTTTTTTTAATATTCCGGGGTATCCAGTAACCACTTTGGGGTATTGCTGAACCCGGCGGGCCGGGTTATCTTCGCTATGGCTAATCAGCATTAACACCCAGCCGTGCTAACCTAAGAAAACTTGCCTTTCTCATGTTTTGGTTTTGAGAATCACACTAACTAAGGAGCCATTAACCATTTAAATGCCGCTCCGGATAAAAAGCCTCCTCATACAGAGAAGGCCTTTTTATTATATGCTGTCTGCAAGCGGGGTATCAGCCGGGCATTCTTGAAATATATTTCTCTATCTGTTTAATCTGGTCAACTACCTGTTTGGTAGTGGGTTTCTGGGCTTTGGCTTTTCTAAAAAAATCTTTTGCCGCCCTGAACTCCCTTTTGTTCATCATAATCTGGCACATCTGCAGGTAGGCCATAGCAGCACTTTCTTTATCAGGAATGCCCACCCTGAGTGCCTGGCGTATCAGGCTTTCGCCCTGCTTCATGTCCCCCTTATTTAAGGCCATCATGCCAAGTTGCAGTTTGTTGGCGCCTTCGGCCTCTTTCATAGGCAGGCCAAGGTCAAGGCTTTTTTTCATGTGCTTTTCTGCGCTGTCAAAGTCCTGTTTCATCATGGCAATGTTACCCCTAAGTGTATAATAAACCGAGCGTACCGGTTTGTACAACAGGCCGGGGAACCAGATATCGTTTAATATTTTTTCAGCGCCATCAAAATCCCCGTCTTCAAGAAATTCCTGGATAAGCCTTAAAGGCCCGAAAAAGAAATGTGTAAACAGCAGGATAACCCCGATGATGTATAATGCAAGAGAAGGCCAGAACCCGCTGGAAATATTTACTGCAACTGCCCCCAGCAGCAATACAATAGCTATCCAGAACCTGTATTTGATAAAAAGATTGAACCACTTCATATGCTGTAATTTAAAAATAAAAGCCGCCTTAAAAAAGGTGACTTTTTGATTTTGTAGTCCCGACAGGAATCGAACCTGTATCTAAAGTTTAGGAAACTTCTATTCTATCCATTGAACTACGGGACCGGTTTTAAAACAGGGTGACAAAAGTAGGAAAGAATTGGCTATTTACAGAAGATTCAGGACATGTAGTGTTTATTGGGGCAAATGGGCAATATGAGCCTTTAGCAGGGAGCACAGATCCCGTTTCTGAATTGTGAATATGAAAAAAGAAGAGATGACTTTGCCGGCAAAAATATTTTTTCACTCCGAATAAATCCTTTCAACGGCATCCCTGTATTTTTCCATCACCACTTTTCTTTTCAGTGAAAGTTTTGGGGTCATTTCACCGGTATCAACTGTCCATTCACGGGGCAGGAGTTCAAACTTCTTGATCTGCTCTACGTGGTTAAAAAATTTATTGAAACTTTCTACCAGTTCTTTAAACAGGCTTATTACTTTATCGTTTCGGATGAGTGCATCGTTTGCCATATCCGCAATGCCGTTCTGCCGTGCCCACTCTTTTAAATTGGGGAATGAGGGAATGATTAAAGCGCCTACAAACTTTTTTTCTGCACCTACTACCATCACCTGTTCAACATACATGGATTCCTTGAGTTTGTTTTCTATTGGCAATGGGGCAACGTATTTGCCGCCGCTGGTTTTAAACATTTCTTTTTTACGGTCAGTAATTTTCAGGTATTTGCTGTCAACCAGCATACCAATATCGCCGGTATGAAACCAGCCGTCTGTCATTACTTCTGCAGTAAGGTCAGGACGTTTGTAATAACCCATCATAATATTGGGGCCTTTGCTGAGTATTTCCCCATCTTCGGCAATCTTTACTTCCACGCCATCAATAGCAGGGCCAACGGTACCGAACTTTCTTTGCCTTACATCAAAACGGTTCACACAAATAACAGGTGAGGTTTCCGTTAAGCCATAACCCTCCATAATAGGTATCCCTGCCGCAGTAAAAATCCTGATGAGCCTTACCTGGCAGGCGGCGCCGCCGGTGACAATACATCTTATATTATTTCCAAGGGCCTCCCTCCATTTGCTGAAGATGAGTTTATTTGCCAGGCCAAGTTGCATCCTGTAGCCCATGCCAAGATTTTTGTTGATCTCATATTTTGTTGCAAGGTCATGCGCCCAGAAAAACAATTTCTTTTTTAAACCGGTAAGCTCGGCGCCTTTCTGCATGATTTTGTCATATACTTTTTCCAGCAACCTGGGTACCGTTGTAAACATGTGCGGCTTTACTTCCTTTAGGTTGTCGCCAATGGTTTCAAGGCTTTCAGCATAATAAACCGATGTGCCGTTGAACAGGTACAGGTAAGTTACCATACGTTCAAAAATATGGTTGAGGGGCAGAAAGCTTAACGACCTTAATTGTGCACCGGGCGGAAAACAGGGCAGGGACGCCATTACATTGCTGAGGATGTTACTGTGAGATAACATTACCCCTTTTGGTGTCCCGGTTGTTCCGGAAGTATAAATAATGGTGGCAAGATCTTCGTACTTTATTTTATCTGCCACCGTTTTCATTTTTTCAATGTATTCAGGTGTGCCGAGGCTCACTACTTCTTTCCAGTGCCTTGCATTGGCTACATGTTCAAACGTAAAAATTTCACGTATAGAGGGCACCCTCTCTTTCAGGCTCAGTACTTTCAGGTAAAGGTCTTCATCATTTACAAATACCATTTTTACCTGTGCATCATTCAATACAAACTCAAGTTCGTTTACATTAATGGTGGGGTATAGCGGCGTAAGAATGGCGCCGATTTGCTGCACTGCAAGGTCAAGCATTACCCATTCGGGCCTGTTTTTGGAAAGTATAGCAATTTTATCACGTCCTTCTTCACTCATGTCGCTACAACTGATACCAAGGTTTAAAAGGCCGGCGCCTAATTTGTTTACTGTATCAGAAACTTCCTGTGTACTGTATTTTCTCCATTTTCCGCTTTCCTTTGCAGCAAACATGTCGTCCAGCGGGGTCCTTTCGAGATGGTATTGCAGGCAATCAAATAATCTCCTTGGTTCAGTCATACAAGAATCGTTGAGTTGATGAATTGGTTACACTGGGCTTTGTCTATTTACCCCGCTGTTCTCTCTCCTCTTTTAGTTTTTCGTATTCCCTGTCAATCATTTTCTGTTTGCTTTCGCCATAAGCGTCAAAATAATTAAAAGCAAGGCCGATGCCCCAGCCAAACATTACCCAAACCGGCCAGGGAATGCCGCCGTGGTAACCATGCCTGCCTGAAGTAAGCCACCATATAATCCACAGGAAAGCATTGGTGATGAAATATGATGTCAGGTGACTCCTGAAGTTGGCCCTTTTACGTGCCAGCTTCAGCAGTTCCTGGTCTTTCTCCTTATTTTCCATGGCAATTAGTTTTTAGTAAGATAATAAAATAAAACAAAATAAAAATCCCGCCGGGGCGGGATTATTTGAGAAATTAAAACTAAGAGTTATAGCTTGTTCTGATAATACTGGCCGGGCGGCATTTTAAACACCCTGTTGCGCTGAAAGCGGTTGAACTCATTGTGTTCTTCACTGTGGGTGCTGGTCCAGTTCTGATATTGCACCACATTGTTCACAGTGCCAAGCAGCCATTGGTTATAAGCTTCAAACATCCCGCTTTTAAGCAACTGCTGGTGGTATTCAAATAAACGGAAAGGGAATTTTTTGTTTTTGGTTTCAAACCAGTCTAGGATGAAGCGGGTGCGGATCATTACAAGGTTGTCAACTGTAATTCCGGTTGACGCCAGCGATGCCTGTTTGTTCATGGTTTCAGTAAAGGCTTCTTCAAACAGGTTCTTCTTTTTGGGATCGGCTTTTTTTAAGGCTGCTGCCTGCGTATAAAATTTTTTGTACCCCTCCAGCAAAAGGTTTTTAATTTCTGTGGTTCGGGTTGAATAGCTTTCGAGGTTTACAAATATTTCACCGTAAACCAATCCCCATACTTTATTGGTGGTATAGTAATAATATTTTGCAGCATTGTAATAATTACCGGAGTGGTTGGGGTCAGCTTCAATTCCTTTTTCCCACATGTCAATAGCAGCCATATCCCTTTTGGCCCAGAGCAGTTCACCGTATTCACTGTGCAAAGCGCCGCTGGATGGAAATTTTTTTAGCGCTTTCTTATACATTTTGTCACAATCCTTTACTTCTTCAACCGCTTTATAGATGTTGCCCCCTACCTGGAAGGTCTGCACATCGGCATCTTCACGGTCTAAAAGGGGCTTGATGATTTCCAGCGCTTTTACATAATCCCGTTGCAGGTAATGGGTATAAGCAATATCCCGCTGCACATTCATATCATCAGGTTTTTGCTGCAGTGCACGGTTCAGCACCAGTAATGCATTGGCGTGGTCGCCCTGCCGGTTAAAAGTACGTGCTGTTTCCAGCAGCGCTGCAATATCCGGCTGGGCGTTGCAGATAAAAACAATTAAAAGCAAAAGAGAGGTAATGATTGATTTTTTCATGCGAATACTTGTTGTTTTTTGATTTTTACTGCATGCAATAACCACCATGTTGCATATACGGGCTTTGAATTAAATCAATATCAGTTGATATCCTAACCCCCAGTTGAATGGTTATTTCATGGTGCTGCAAAGTTAAGGGAGGGAATGTTATATGGGTTTATACTATACAGGATAATAACTTTTTTAACAGCAACTTTCAGCTGATCAGGTGCGTCAGCAACCCATCACGCAACTTCGGTTCAAACCATGTGCTTTTGGGTGGCATAACATTTCCGCTGTCGGCTATATCAAACAACTGCTGTATGCTTACGGGGTGCAAGCTGAATGCAACAGCCATTTCACCGCTGTTCACCCGGTTCTCTAATTCCTGTAATCCGCGTATGCCGCCTACAAAATCAATCCGCTTGTCTGTGCGCTGGTCTTCTATGCCGAGATGCCTGCTCAAAACATTATTTTGCAAAATGGTCACATCCAAAACACCAATGGGGTCTCCGCTGTAAGTGCCGGGATGTGCAATAAGTTTATACCAGCTCCTTTCGAGGTACATTCCAAATTCGTGCAGTGCAGCAGGTTTAACCTGTTCTTTGCCTGTTGATACCACTTCAAAATCTGTACGTAAGCGGTTAATAAAATCTTCTTTTGACAGGCCATTTAAATCCTTTACCACACGGTTATAATCCATGATCTGCAGCTGGTTTGAGGGAAACAGCGTGGTAAGAAAATAATCAGATTCTTCGGTTGAAAGTTCGCCTAACGCTTCCCGTACTTTTGCTGCAGATGCGGCACGGTGGTGCCCGTCGGCAATATAAGTGCAGGGCACCTCATTTTCAAAAAGAGCCGAAATTTTATTGATAGCTTTGTCGTCATTAACCACCCAGATGGTATGGCTGATGCCATCATCTGCAACAAAATTATATGCAGGTGACTTTTCCTTTTTCCACTGGTCAACCAGTTCATCAATAGCCGGTAAATTTTTATAGGCAAGAAATACATTGCCTGTTTGTGCACCGGTAATGCTGATGTGGTTAATGCGGTCCTGTTCCTTTTCGGGCCTTGTAAATTCATGCTTCTTGATGACATTGTTATTGTAATCATCAACCGATGAACCGCATACCAGGCCTGTCTGGCTTCTTCCGTCCATAATAAGCTGGTAAATATAATAGCAGTGCTTGGTTTCTTTGAACAGCACACCGCGCTGTACAAAAGCATTCAGGTTTTCTTTGGCTTTATCATATACCAGTCTCGAATACACATGTACATTTTCGGGCAAATCAATTTCTGATTTGGTAATGTGCAGGAAAGAATAGGGATTGCCCTGTGCTTCCACTTTTGCTTCAGCGCTGCTGAGTACATCATAGGGGCGTGAAGCAACCTGTTTGGCAAACTGGGGCTGTGGGCGAAGGGCTTTAAAAGGGGCTATTTTGGTCATTGATTTTACTTTCGGCTTACCTGGATAAACAAATGTATGACAAGACTGACTTTTATTTTTTTTATGCTTTTTGCAAAGCAAACTCTTTCATCAAATCTGTTAATGCTTTCACACTTTCCAATGTTAAAGCATTGTATAAGGAAGCCCTGAAACCGCCTACACTGCGGTGGCCCTTTACCCCCACCATACCTTCTTTTTTGCAGAGATCAAGAAAAGCTTTTTCCAGTTCCGGGTTTTCCATTACAAATACCACGTTCATGTTGCTGCGGTCTTCTGTGGCGACAGTGGGTTTAAATACAGGAAGCAAATCCAATGTATCATAAAGCAGTTTTGCTTTTTCGTTGTTGACTTTTTCAATGGCGGCAACACCGCCCATTTGTTTCAGCCAGCGCAAGGTGAGCATGCAAACATATACTGCAAACACCGGCGGTGTGTTCAGCATGGAACCATTCTCTATGTGTTTCCGGTAATCCATCATAGATGGCAGTTTGCGTGATACTTTGCCCAGTATGTTTTTGTCAACTACAATAACATTAACACCTGCAGCCCCGATGTTTTTTTGTGCGCCCGCATAAATAAGGGAAAACCTGTTAAAATCCATTACACGGCTTAATATATCGCTGCTCATATCGGCCACCAGGGGAACGTTGGTTTCAGGAACAAAATGCATCTGTGTTCCCTCAATGGTGTTGTTGGTGGTGTAATGAAAATATTTGTCTGATGAAGGAACAGAAAAATTCTTAGGAATATAAGTATAACCTTTATCTTTTGATGATGCCACCACATCAACTGCTCCGTAAAGCTTTGCTTCTTTAATGGCTTTGGTTCCCCATACGCCGCAATCAAGGTATGCGGCAGTTTCATTATCATCTAACAAATTCATCGGCACCTGGAAAAACTGTGTGGATGCACCGCCATGAAGAAACAACACTTCTTTATCATCATCCAGGTTCATCAGTTCCTTCAAAAGATTTTTGGCCTCATCCATTACTTCCTGGAAAAGGTTGGTGCGGTGGCCTATTTCAAGTATGGATAATCCCGTGTTGTTGAAATTTAAAATTGCCTCACTTGCCTGCCGAAAAACTTCTTTGGGCAAAACAGACGGCCCTGCATTGAAATTATGTAAACCCCCAGGCTCCCTGAAGGGGGGATTGTTCTGGTTCATAGAAAAATTTGCGCAAATGTAGAAAATTCAATGCCCTTTGGCTTTAACTTTTTTACAGGCAGTTGCCTGTGTCTTATTTAATCACAAATACGCCCTTTAACTGCTGTATTTCTCCATTGCCGGTTCAGTTCTTCAAATTCTTTTCTTTCTTCTTCGGTAAATTCTTTATTGGTAAGCTTTGCAAGGTCGGGCTGGCCTGCATTAACCCATGCGGTAAACCATAATGATGCAGTTGCATAAATGGATTGCCGCATCCTTCTTTCAATCATCCCATTTAAGCTTTTATGGTATGCGTTGGAATAGGCAGTTGAAAATTGCTTTATCACTGTTCCGTTTCTTTCCTCAAAAGAAAACTTTTGCGATTCAGGAAATTTCAGCGACAGGTCTTTTTCATATTTCAATACTGTATCAGCTGCTGCTGCGCTTTCCAGAATTCTTTTCCATATAAAATCAGGAACACTTGTAATGTATTCTGCTTTGCCGATGATAAAATCAAATTCTTTTTTGGCCAGCAGTTCTGGTATGCGGCTTTCCCAAAAGCCATGTATGCCCTGCTGGTTGGTAAACTGCCCGTTGTGGTTGCTGCAGGCATGCAGGGGCACATGCGCATCTGCTACATAGTGGCCCAATTCAGCCGAAAGCTTTAATATCTGTGCATGGTTTTTATTCTGAAATGCATTGGTTAACCGCTGCACCATGGTTTGTATCCACCAGGGAACAATACCGTATTGCATAAGGGTATCAGCAGAATATTTCATTTCAGCATCTGCCCACTTGCGGGGCAATGAATCAAAAGGGTATTTGTCATAATGATCAATATCAATATAATGCCTTGGCCCTTCTTCCGCTACTGCATATCTTCTTTTATCGGGGTCAACTGCATGCTCGCTGATGAAACCGATATTGGGTTTATAAAGCAGCACCATTTCAGGCGGCAGAAGAAAAACAGCATAGTAATTGATTTGCCTGTGGGCATAAAAGCCCCAGCAAAAAACTGAAAATGGCATAACCAAAACAACCAAACTCAGTAACAACTTTTTCATTTAAGCGCAGGGGTTTTCTCCCTCTCCAACGTAGAAGGTTGTCCAAAGGACTCCTCAGGAGGGTGTGAGGTTTCCTCCTCAATTTCTGTAACTCCTCCTGAAATAGCAAACTTCATGGCATCTGCCGAGCTTATATCAGTAAGCAACCGCACCCTTTCTTTTTTTACAAAATACAGGTGGCCGGCAAAAGCATAAGATTGCGGCACATATACAGCTACATATTCCTGCAGGCCAAATTCATGCAATTCTTCCTGTGTAATAAAACCGACCTGCCAGATATCAGTTGCCTGGATGCTTACCAATACGGCCCTGTCAAATTTTCTTTTGTTTCCTGCAAAGGCTTCAAAAAAATCTTTAACGGTGCTGTATATTATTTTTATTCCCGGGGTCCTTTCCAGTATTTTATCAAACAAATCAACAAGCCGGCTTACTACAAACGAGGATGACACCCAGCCAACCAGCAGTACAATTATAATCACTACAGCAAACCCCAATCCCGGAATCCGCTTGGGGTATCCGAACTCATCTTTGCCAATCAGGCTGGGAAAAAAGTTTTGTATAAGGTTGGGCAATATTCCGTCAACAAAGTTAAACAGCGACACCACCGCCCAAACCGTAATGGCAATAGGCGCCAGTATGATAAGCCCCTGGAAAAAATAATAAAGTAATTTTTTAAATCTGAACGTCTTCTGCATAAAAGCGTTTTGCATATCAAAAGTAATCATTCAATGAAGCATGGTAAAATAAGTGGGTTTACAACCCCCCCTGCAGAAATACCCGGGCTCTGGCGGAGCCCAATCTGCAGACAACATTAAAAAATTGTGATGGATGGCAGTTTTTTAATGTGGAAACTTTGGCCACAAAAAAAGTTTCCATAGTTTTGTGTCCATTTTTAAAGTTTAATGGAGATAAGAGACAGAATAAAGAGCAAGGCGGATGAACTGTTCATGCGGTATGGCATCCGTTCTGTATCAATGGATGATATAGCCGCACAGCTGGGCATGTCGAAAAAGACCATTTACCAGTATTTTTCTGATAAAGATGAACTGGTAGATGCTGTTGTGCAGGAAGATATCAAGGAAATTCAGCACGATTGCAACACCTGCACAGCCGATGCACGTGATGCTGTTGAAGAGATCTTTCTTACAATGGAAAGGATTATTGAGCAGTTCCGCAACATGAACCCTATGGTGATTTATGACCTGGAAAAATTTCACTTCAGGTCGTATAAAAAATTCATGGAGCATAAGAACAGGTTCCTCCTCGAAATCATCAGGAATAACCTTGAAAAGGGCATTGCCGAAGGTTTATACAGGCCCGAAATCAATGCAGATGTGATGGCGAAGTTCAGGCTTGAATCAATGATGATTCCTTTTAACATTGACCTGTTTCCGCCTACGCGGTATAACCTTGCCGATGTTACCAAGGAGATTATTGTTCATTTTCTTTATGGTATTGCCTCATTAAAAGGCTACCAGCTGATACTAAAATACCAAAGCGAATTTTCAAAAAAGATAAGTCATGCTGAAAAGTAAAAAAAAGAAGGTATTTGGGTTTATCGTAATACTTCTGCTTACGAATATTAACTTATGGGCGCAAAAAAAGTATGAGATGACTGCCACGCAGGCGGTTGACTTTGCTCTGAAAAATGTTACCGACATTAAGAACCTTGTAATTGACAGGCAGATACAGGATGCAAAGAACAGGGAAATAACAGGCCAGGCATTGCCGCAGGTAAGCGCCTCTGTTTCCATGAGCCATTATTTCAGCATACCTGTTACATTGCTGCCCGATTTTATTTCCCCGGCAGTGTATGATGTATTGATTGATCAGGGTGTAAAAGATGGCAACGGGGCGCCCATCGTAAAACCCACAAACGATGCGCAATTTTTTCCTGCACGTTTTGGCGTGCCCTGGCAGGCTACCGCCGGCATTACATTTCAGCAATTGTTGTTTCAGCCCGATGTGTTTGTTGGCCTGCAGGCCAGGGGCGCAGCCCTGAAGTATGCTGAAAATAATGTAAAAGTGATGGAAGACAGTGTGAAGAGCAATGTGTTCAGGGCTTATTATTCTGTACTGATTGCAGAAAAGAGGCTTGGTTTTATAAAAGATGGCGTGAAACGTTTGGAAAAACTGTCATACGACCAGGAACAGATGTACAAAAACGGTTTTGCAGAAAAACTGGATATAGAAAAAACACAGGTAAGCCTCAATAACCTTACTACCACAAAAACACAACTGGAAAACCTCATCACATTAGGCTATGCTTCGCTTAAGTTTTCAATGGGGTTAAACCAGGCAGATACACTGATGTTGAAAGATACCCTTTCAACCGAAGCCATAAAACGTGATATACTTGAAGCCACGGGTTTCCGGTATGAAGACCGTAATGAAATTAAAGTATTGAATACAGTGAAAGAACTGCAGCGGCTTGATTTAAAGAGAAACCAGATCAGTTACATCCCCACCGTGTCTGCTTTCTGGAATTACAACCGCCAGGCATTGAGGCAGCAGTTTGATTTTTTCAATTTCAATAAAGAGTGGTTTGCTTCATCAGTAATGGGGTTCAACATCAATGTGCCTTTATTCAGCGGACTGCAAAAGGTATATAAAATAAAACAGGCAAGGCTGAATCTGGAGAAAACTTCCAACACTATTGAAAATATCCAGCGCCTGATTGACTTCCAGCGGGAAGCAGCATTGAGCCAGTTTAAAAATGCACTCTCATCACTTGATGTGCAGGAAAGGAACCTTGAGCTTGCAGAACGGGTTTACAACACTACCAAGAAAAAATTTGAACAGGGCCTTGGCTCAAGCTTTGAAATTTTACAGGCAGAGGGAAGCCTTGAAGATGCACAGGCCAACCTCTTCCAGGCTTTGTACGATGCCATTGTTGCACGGATTGGTTATTACCGTTCACTCGGAAAATTATAAATAAATGAACTTAAGATTCAGGAACAATAAAATGACCCCAAGTATGAAACAGATCATTGCGCTGATTGCTCTTTTCTTTTTGGCTGCATGTGGTGCAAGCCGCAAGGAAGATGCCGCTAACCTTACAGACAAAAAAGTGCAGCTTGAAAATTTAAAAAAAGAAAGAGATGCTGTTGCTGATAAAATAAAAAAGCTGGAGGATGAAATAAGCAAGCTTGATTCAACCAAGGTTGAAAAAGCAAAACTGATATCCGTTTCCCCGCTCACTTTGCAAAACTTTGAACATTATATTGACCTGCAGGGAAAAGTGGAATCAAATAATATTTCTTATGTGGCACCAAGGGGGCAGACCGGCCAGGTAACCAAAATATTTGTAAAAGAAGGCGATTATGTAAATAAGGGCAAACAGATCCTGAAACTGGATGATGCTGTTTACCTGAAACAACTGCAGCAGGTGGAAAGCCAGCTGGAGTTTGCCAAAAACATTTATGAACGCCAGAAAAACCTGTGGTCGCAGAACATAGGCACCGAAGTGCAATTGCTCACTGCAAAGAATAACGTTGAGACGCTGGAAAAACAGATTGCCACCATCAAGGAGCAGTGGAGCATGACCAATGTGTTTGCGGAAAACAGCGGCGTGGTGGAAACCATCAGCGTAAGGGTTGGCGAACTGTTTAATGTAGGCAGCATTACCATTGTAAACAACAGCGACCTCAAGGTTTCTGTGACTGTTCCTGAAAATTACCTTTCACGTGTGAACACGGGGCAATTGATGAAAGTATATTTTCCTGATGTTGATAAAACCATTTCCACAAAGATTACCCGTGTGGGCCAGGTGATTGGTTTGAACAGCCGTGGTTTTGTTGCTGAAGGCAGGCTCCCCGCCGGGCTTAAGCTTAAACCTAACCAGCTTGCACAGGCGAAAATACTGGATCATGCCAGCCCCAATGCAGTGGTCATACCAATGAACGTGCTTCAAACAGACGAAAAAGGAAAATATGTTTTTGTAAGGGTTATGGAAAACGGTAAAGCTGTTGCAAGAAAACGCCAGGTTATACCCGGTGAGATTTACGGAGAGGAAATTGAGATTAAACAGGGTTTAAAAGCAGGGGAGGAACTGATAACACAGGGATACCAGGGTTTGTATGAGGGGCAAATGGTTACTACAGAAGTAAAGTGATTCATTTTTAAGTAAACCGGGCGGAAATTTTGTTCAGAAAGTTTAAAGATGTAAAACATGAACATCAAAAAAAAGATAACAGATACATTCAAGCAGTTTAAGCTTACAAGCTGGGTAATTGACCATACTACAGTAGCGTATGTTGCTACAATTGCCATTACGCTTTGGGGTTTAAACATATTTGTCAACCTTCCCAAAGAATCTTACCCTGATATTGTGGTTCCGCAGATTTATATTTCTACCATATATGCAGGTACTTCACCACAGGATATGGAAAACCTTGTTACCCGGCCCATTGAAAAAAAATTAAAAGGTATTACCGGGGCACGTATAAGGAATATTAAAAGTACTTCCATACAGGACTTCAGCAGCATACTGGTAGAATTTGAAACCAGTGTAAAAATTGACCTGGCCAAACAAAAAGTAAAGGATGCTGTAGATAAAGCCAAGCCTGATCTGCCAACTGATCTTACACAGCAGCCGGATGTACTTGAAGTGAGCTTTTCCGACTTTCCTATCATGTTTGTAAACGTAAGCGGAAACTATGATGGCATCAAACTGAAAGAATATGCAGAAAAGCTGCAGGACAGGTTTGAAGAATTATCGGAAGTAACAAGGGCCGATATTGCAGGCGCACCGGAAAGGGAAATACAGATTAATGTTGACAAATTTAAGATGGAATCTGCGGGTCTCACATTTACTGATATTGCCAATGCAGTAAGCAATGAAAACAGGGATATCAGCGCAGGCAATATCAAGATCGGCAACATGCAGCCCAACATACAGGTAAAAGGGCAGTTTAAATCTGCATACGATATGCAGAACATGGTAATAAAGAATATATACGGACAGCCCATCTATCTTCATGATATAGCGCAGATCATTGACACAGTAAAAGAAAAAGAAAGTTATTCCCGCATCAATAAAAGAAATGTGGTTACGCTGCAAATTGTAAAACGTGCCGGGGAAAACCTGATTGAGACTTCTGAAAAGGTAAAAGCTATTGTAGAGGAAATGGAGGCAAATGAATTTCCCAAAGACCTGAAAGTGGAAATTACCGGAGACCAGAGTACAAGAACAAGGACTTCTTTCAACGACCTCATCAATACCATTGTAATAGGGTTTATACTGGTATTGCTTGTGCTGATGTTTTTTATGGGCGTAACCAATGCATTTTTTGTGGCGCTTAGCGTGCCGCTGAGTGTATTTATTGCATTCCTGTTTTTACCAATTGCAGATTCAATTGTTGGTACAGGCATTACGCTGAATTTTATCGTGCTGTTTGCATTGCTATTCGGCCTGGGTATTATAGTAGATGACGCCATTGTGGTAATTGAAAACACCCACCGTATTTTCAACAACGGCAAAATGCCCATTGTAAATGCAGCCAAGATGGCGGCCGGTGAAGTTTTTGTTCCGGTATTATCCGGCACGGTTACTACCATTGCGCCATTCTTCCCGCTTTTATTCTGGCCCGGCATCATCGGTAAGTTTATGGTTTACCTGCCCACCATGTTAATCCTTACGCTTTTTGCATCATTGATGGTGGCATTTCTCATCAACCCGGTTTTTGCAGTAAGTTTTATGAAGCCGGAGCATTATCCTGATAAAGAACCCAAAAGCGCTTTATTCCGCAAAAGATGGTTCTGGCTTTTTATAGCCTTTGGCATTTTACTTCATTTAAGAGAGTTCCATGGTACAGCCAATTTTATTTTGCTGATGATGGTGCTTGTCATTTTCAACCGCTATGTTTTGCGTGATGTGATACATCGTTTCCAGCACAATGTATTGCCCCGGTTTATGAATGGCTACGAAAAATCTTTGCGGTGGGCTTTGCGTAGGAACAGGCCGGGCTGGCTTTTTGCTTCGGTGTTCGGGTTGTTTATTCTTGCCACAACTATGCTTGTTGTATCCATAGCCACCAACCGCACCAAAACAGAATTTTTTCCCACAGGCGACCCGGATATTGTTTATGTATATCTGAAACTTCCTGTTGGCACCAAAACAAAATATACGGATAGCATAACCAGCGTACTGGAAAATAAAGTATTTGAGGTATTGGGAGAAGATAACCCGCTGGTGGAATCCATCATATCTAATGTTGCTGTAGGCGCAACAGATCCTTTTGCAGGCGAAAGGGGTACGCAGGCCCACCTTGGCCGCATACAGATTTCTTTTGTAGAATATGAAAAACGCCACGGTTTTCATACCCTTGAATACATGGATAAACTCCGTAATTCAATAAAAGAAATACCAGGTTCAGAAGTAAGTATTTCAGGTGAGCAGAACGGGCCTGCACAGGGGGCGCCTGTAAATATTGAAGTAGTGGGCGAGGAATTTGATGACATCATAAAAACTGCCGTAAACCTGCGGAATTATTTAGACAGCATTGATGTGGCGGGTGTGGAAAAACTAAAATTAGATGTTGATGTTACCAAGCCAGAGCTCACTCTTTCTGTTGACAGGGAAAGGGCGCAGCGTGAGGGGTTAAGCACCGGCCAGATTGGTTTTGAAGTGAGGAGCGCTTTGTTCGGACGTGAGGCCAGCAAATTAAAATTAGGTGAAGATGAGTACAAGATACAGGTAAGGTTCAGCGAAATGCTGCGCAACAATATCGGCGACCTGCAGAACATGAAGATTACTTACCGTGATTTTAATTCAGGCCAGGTAAGGCAGGTGCCCATCAGCAACGTGGTAAAGTTTGATTATAATAATTCACTCGGCGGCATTAAAAGAAAAAACCTGAAACGTGTGATTACCGTTTATTCCAATGTGCTTGATGGGTACGATCAGAACCGCATTAACATCATCCTTGCGGACCATATCCGGCAGTTCAGGGGCAAACCTGATAATGTTATCATCAGGCAAACCGGCCAGCAGGAAGAGCAGCAGGAATCTCTGAGCTTTCTTGGCACAGCCCTTATCATTGCTCTGGGATTAATCTTCGGTATTCTTGTATTGCAGTTTAATTCACTCAGCAAACCATTTATAGTTCTTAATGAAATTTTCTTCAGCATCATTGGTGTGTTCTTTGGTTTTGCTATAACCGGCATGAAGATACCCAGCATTATGGTGGCTATGGGTATTGTGGGGCTGGCCGGTATTGTGGTAAAGAATGCCATCCTTTTAATTGAGTTTACTGATGAGCTGCGCAGCCGCGGCTACAGGACCAAAGAAGCTGTTATACAGGCCGGCAAAATACGCATCATCCCCGTAATGCTTACTGCCCTTGCAACCATTCTTGGTTTGCTGCCACTGGCAGTGGGGCTTAACATAAACTGGGTTTCATTGTTCCAGCACTTTGAACCGCGTATTTTCTTTGGCGGTGAAAGCGTAAAGTTCTGGGGACCGCTTTCATGGACATTGATCTTTGGTCTCATCTTCGCTTTTTTCATGACATTGCTTATGGTGCCTTCTATGTACCTGATTGCCGAAAGGCTGAAAAGGCCTATGGAAAAATTCTATGGAACAAAATGGGTGGCATTGTTTGGTTTTACCGGGCCGGTTTTCTTTGTTTTTGTTTTAATCATGTGGATTTGGAAGCGTGTTATTAAAGGAAAGAGGATGTTGCCCCAGTACCTTGGGTTTGTAACTCCTAAAAGATAACTTCGGTTGGTTTTTATAAATGCCTTCCCCGCAGCCTGAATGCCGGGAGGGCATTTTTATTTCCGTTTACACAAATGGCTAAGACTAAAAATTGAATTGTCATAACTTCACCAAAACTTTTTAACATGAGCACCAGTGCAACAAGAACCAATCATGAAATTGATTACCGCATTTACGGGGAAGAAATGCAGTATGTGGAAATAGAGCTTGACCCCAATGAAACCGCCATTGCCGAAAGCGGCGCTTTTATGATGATGGACGATGGCATACAAATGGAAACCATTTTTGGTGACGGATCACGTCAGCAAACAGGTGGCTTCCTCGGAAAATTAATGTCGGCAGGAAAGCGGATACTGACCGGTGAAAGTTTATTCATGACTGCTTTTACCAATTCGGGTCATGGAAAAAAGAAAGTAAGTTTCGCTTCGCCTTATCCCGGAAAAATAATTGCTATGGACCTTCAGTTGCTTGGTGGAAGATTGATTTGCCAGAAGGATGCATTTCTCTGTGCAGCTAAAGGAGTAAGTGTGGGCATTGCATTGCAAAGAAAGCTGGGAACGGGCTTGTTTGGCGGCGAAGGGTTCATTATGCAAAAGCTGGAAGGCGACGGTATGGCTTTTGTGCATGCGGGGGGACATGTGTTTGAAAGGGAACTGCAATCCGGTGAAACGCTGCGTGTTGATACAGGTTGCGTAGTAGCATACACCCAGCAAATAGATTTCGACATCCAGTTTGTGGGCGGTATTAAAAATACCATATTCGGCGGCGAAGGCCTCTTCTTTGCCGCACTCAGGGGGCCGGGCAAAGTGTGGATGCAAACGCTTCCCATCAGCAGGCTCGCTTCAAGGATATTGGCTTATGGCACATATAACCGTAAAGAAGAAGGAAGCATTCTTGGCGGCCTTGGTAATTTACTTGATGGAGATGGAAGGTAAGCCATGACCGGTTAGCTAAGAGCTGTGAGCAAAAAATAATTCAGTGTTTGGCAGCCCTTAGCCCAAAACTCTTAAAGCCGGAGCTCACGGCTCACAGCTATTTTTCCCCGAGTCAGGTCAGCTACCTGACTTTTTTTATTTTAAAAAATTTGGAGGTCTCATTTTTCTTATCGTATATTTGCGATATAAGATTTCAAGACGATATAATTCGTCTTTTTATTTGAAAAGATTCATCGTAAAAAAACGATTAAAGAAAATGGCAGTACATAAAAAAGAAGAATTTACCCAAAAGGAGCAGGATATGGCGGCTTTTGCCAAGGCGCTGGCCCATCCGGCACGCATCGCTATTTTAAAAGTGCTTGCGCAGCGCAATGAATGCATCTGCGGGGAGATTGTGGAAATATTGCCCCTGGCCCAGAGCACCGTTTCGCAACATTTAAAAGAATTAAAAAATGCAGGGTTAATTGACGGCACCATTGACGGCCCCCGCAGTTGTTACTGCATCAACTGGAAAACATTTGAAAAGTTTTACAATGAATTCAGCAGCCTGTTTACTTCACTTAAAGTAAAAAATGAAAAAGCCTGTTGTTAACCATAAACTGTTTATTCACCTTTAAAATAAAAATTATGAACACAGAAACAGCAATTAAAGAAGTAGTAAAGGAAAAATACGGCCAGATAGCCCGTGAAGGTACAGGCTGTGGCTGCGGCACTGCCTGTTGCGGTGATGAAATGAATGTAATGGCAGATGATTACAGCAAGCTGCAGGGGTATAACCCCGATGCAGACCTGGGATTGGGTTGCGGCCTGCCAACCGAATTTGCAAAAATCAAAGAAGGTGATACCGTTATTGACCTGGGAAGCGGCGCCGGTAATGATGCGTTTATTGCAAGATCAATAGTTGGCGAAAAAGGCAAAGTGATTGGGGTTGATTTTACAGAAGCGATGATTGAAAGGGCAAAAGCCAATGCAGCCAAACTGGGTTTTAGCAATGTAGAGTTCCGCCAGGGTGATATTGAAGATATGCCGGTAAAAGACAATGCCGCGGATGTGATTGTGAGCAATTGTGTACTGAACCTGGTGCCCAACAAGGAAAAAGTGATCAACGAAATTTACCGCACTTTAAAGCCGGGCGGCCATTTTTCCATTTCTGATATTGTATTGAAAGGACAATTGCCGGAAGGCCTTAAAGCTTCAGCAGAAATGTATGCAGGATGTGTGAGCGGCGCCATACAGAAAAGCGAATACCTGCAATACATACATGAGACCGGTTTTGCGAATGTAACTGTTCAAAAAGAAAAGAAAATTGTATTGCCTGATGAAGTGTTGCTTGAATACATCAGGCCGGATGCACTGGCAGCTCTCAAAGCATCAAATACGGGTATTTACAGTGTGACCGTTTATGCTGAGAAACCTGCAAATGAAAAAAACTGCTGCGGCCCTGAATGTTGTAACTGATCTTTAAAATGAAATAATTATGAATTGCGATCTTAATGCATTCTGGAAAGAAAACTATGACAGCATTTTTTATTTTATCCGCAAAAAAGTGCAGAATGAGGCTGATGCGAAAGACATCATGCAGGATGTGGTTTTAAAGGTCTATGCTTTTTGTTCTGTAAGGTGCGGCATTGATAACGTGCGGGCCTGGTTATATACCATAGCCAAAAATGCAATAACAGATTTTTACAGGAAACAGAAACGTTATGTACTGAAAGAACAGGATGCTGAAACAGCAGAAGAACCGCAGCATAATATATATGCTGATGCGGCGCCATTGCTGATGCCATTGATTAATTTATTGCCTGAAGAATATGCGGTTCCATTGCAGATGAGTGAGCTGCAGGGAATGAAACAGGAACAGGTGGCTGAAAAACTCAATATCAGTTTTGGCGCCACACGTACAAGGATACACCGAGCAAGAAATATGCTGAAGGAACTGGTTGAAGAATGTACCATCTCTGAACTGGATGCAGCGGGACATTTAATATCTTTTTCGCCCCGTGCCGGTTGCAAAACTTTTCATGATTCTGATGGCAGGTCATCACCAGTATGCAATAATTGATGAACCCCAATGAATAAGCATGACAGCGATTTTTCAGATCAGAAAAGCAAGCCGTAATGATTTTAATGCGGTTTGTAATCTTTTAAAAGATGAAAAGCTCCCCGTGGAAGATTTGCAGGAAGAGTTAAAACATTTTTTTATAGCACAAGTAAATGATGAAATAACAGGCAGCATTGGGTTGGAAGAATATGGAACGGATGGCTTACTCCGGTCAATGGCAGTAAAGCCGGGGTACCGGAACAGCGGAATTGCCGCAAAACTGGTTAATCAGTTATTGGATTACAGCAGGGAAAAAGGGATACAGCAGTTGTACCTTATCACCACAACAGCGGAACAGTATTTTTTAAAGAAAGGATTTATGGTAACAGAAAGGAGCAATGTGCCTGCGGCAATTCTTGCTTCACCGGAATTCAGTTCATTGTGTCCCTCAACTGCAACGGTAATGAGCAGGGAGATTTAAACTTTCTTTAATCCCCGGAGGGTTACACCCCTGGGTTTTGGATAATCAGATAAGCATGAAAAAGAAAATACTTTTTGTTTGTGTTGAAAACAGCAACCGTTCCCAGATGAGCCAGGCATTTGCAAAGATGTACGGCGGCGATGAAGTGGAAGCGTACAGCGCAGGCAGCAAGCCGTCAGGTAAAATAAACCCCAAAGCCATTGACGCCATGAAAGAACTGGGTTATGATTTGTCAGCGCATCACTCCAAATCATTGCAGGAGGCGGAGCAACATGCGCCTTTTGATGCGGTGGTAACCATGGGTTGCGGCGATGCCTGCCCCTGGATGCCCGCCAAAAAATTCTTTGACTGGCAAATACCCGATCCGCGTAATATGGAACCCGCTGAGTTTAATGAAGTAAGGGATTTAATAAAAGATAAAGTAAAGGGGCTGCTGCAGGATATAAAATAAAAAACCAGCGGCGTTAACCGCTGGTAGTGGCTCATTGACCGTCCGTGTCAATTATTTTGTAATGATTTTGATCTGTTTCCGGGGTTTTACCTTTCGTTTATCTCCTCTGCTGGTCTGCGTATTTTCTGCTGCTTTATCGTAAAACCTGCACAAAGATAACCGGGCATTTACTATAGTGCAAGTCATCCGGCGAAACAAAAAGGCCATTCGTCGAAATAGCGAATGGCCTTTGTTTTATGCAAGATCAGCAGAGATTTTATTTCCGGCTGTTCATTTTTGCAAGTAACCTCAGTATTTCCAGGTACAACCACACAATGGTAACCAGCAATCCAAATGCGCCATACCACTCCATGTATTTGGGTGCACCCATTGCAGCGCCATTTTCAATCATATCAAAATCAAGAATAAGATTGAGCGCAGCAATAGCCACTACTGCAAGGGAAAAGATAATACCGAATGTTGAACCTTCATGTATAAAAGGGATATCAATACTGAAAAACCTCAGCACAAATGCTATAAGATAGAAAACAGCAATTCCCATTGTAGCAGTAATTACAATAGATTTAAACCTTTCAGTTGCTTTTATAATACGGAATTGGTAAAGCAGGAACATGGCAATAACAGTTCCGAAAGTAAGGCCTACTGCCTGGATGATAATATAAGGGGCTTTTTCGGCAAACAGGTAGTTGAAGTAAGCTGATATTGCTCCAACAAACAAGCCTTCCAGTAAACCATAAGCAGGCGCCAGGTAAGGCGACCATTCTTTTTTAAATACCAGCACCAGCGCTACGATGAGTCCGCCAATACCGCCAACCCACATATAAGTGGTCACATTTTTTCCGCCATAAAAAGCATTCCAGGTGAAAACAGCAGTAGCCATCACCATCAGGAAAAGAAACCCGAATTTGTTCAATGTGCCCCTTACCGTCATCACGTTTGTGCGGTCGGTTACCACTGTGCGTTCAAACATTTTCTCCGAAAGGGTGGGGTTGCCAGATTTGAATAATTCCATAGTTTAAAGTTTTGAGTGGACTAAAATAGATAATTTTTACAGAAACTCACTGTTTCCTAAGGTTGGGATAACGGCTCACCACTTCAAGCCCAAGGTCTCTTTCTTTGATTTTCCTGATAAAATAGTGTAATTCAGCAGAGTCAGCAGCATCTTCATAAACCTGGTCATGTGCAAGCAGTACAAGGTGATAAGGTGTTTTGGTTTTACCTTTTGCAAAAGCACTGTCCATCTGATTGAGCAAAGAATCAGCATTGTTTTTCAGTGAAAGGTTCTTGCCGTCATAATGCCATTCCAGGTCCCATCCCATTACATTAAAGCCTGCCTGAAAAACGGAATCTGCTGCAACAGCGCTCTTCTTAATATCAGTAGCGTTTAAAGAGTCTGTCCGCCATATGTTTCTGCCGGGGGTTCTTACAATGTTATGCTGTAATTGAAGGCTGTCCCTGCACTTTTCAAAATCCTTCACCACCGAATCTGCATATTCATAAAATTTTGAAAATTGGTTATGCCATGCATGTGTATAGCTGTGATTGCATAATTCGGCCAGTTCGCATTGTTCCAGGCTGTCCATTGCAGCCTGCTGCATGGCTGAGGCATCAGCATGTTCGCCAATTAAAAAGAAGGTGGCCGGTACCTGTTCCTGCCGAATGATATGCAGCACATTCATGGTGCTTTTATTTGGGCCATCATCAAATGTCAGGTAAACTTTCTTCTTTTTCTTTTTGGGAGGGGGCTTTTCAGCAACAATTGCGGGGTCTTTGGTTTCTTCAACCGTTGGTTGAAATGTAAATGACTTGCCCTTCTCAGGTTTTATGCAGGCAGTAAGGGCAATGGCCATTAAAAACGACCGGAGTAAAACGGAAGCGGCCCGCTCAGCTTCCTCATCCTCTGTTTCCATAAATAAAAGGGGAAATTTTTAGTATTGTAAATGTATAATTACAGCAGGGCCTTTTACAAGAATGGCATGGTTAAAGATTGTATAAAACCGGAAAGGATAGGCGAAGACATTTGAAAGGGAAAACCCTGTTGCATACTTAAAGTACCGCATACAACTGCTCATGGCTCACAGCCCGTAGCTCAAAGCTATTATTTACCTCCCTACATTCGCCTTATACACCCTCAGGATATTTTCTCCTAAGATCTTCCTGATGTCTTTATTGGAGTATCCCCGCTTCTTTAATTCTTCAGTTATTACAGGAAATTTTGTTACATCTTCCATACCCAGCGGGAATGCTGTGCCGCCGTCAAAATCAGAACCCAGGCCTACGTGGTCAGCCCCTGCAAGGTTAGCAACATAATCAATGTGGTCCATCAGTTTACTTAATGGCGGCCTTATTTCATTGATGTAAGGCATCAGCAGTTCCGCTATTTTTTCATTGGCTATTACTTCGGTTGAGTAAATAGCTTTAACAGAGTCAACCAGTTTTTGATGTTGCTTCAGCAGCGCATTAAATTTCCCCTGGTAGCTGCTGTCAACAAACTGGGCTATAAAGTTGATGCAGATGACGCCGCCATTCTTTTTCACAGCCAGTATCTGTTCATCTGTAATATTTCTGAAGAACGGAGTGAGCACATAGGAATTGCTGTGCGATACAATTACGGGTTTGCTGGTAATGGCAATGGCATCAAAAAAAGTTTGCGGGCCTACGTGGGCCAGGTCAAGCATAATGCCAAGTTCATTCATTCGCCTTACAATTTGTTTTCCGAAATCAGTAAGTCCTTTTTTCTTTGGAGCGGAATTTTGCTCCCCCTCTTTTGGAGGGGGTTGGGGGGAGGCCTCGTCCAGAGCCGATGTAGCCCATGAAGTGCTGTTGTTCCATGTAAGCGTCATATAAGCCATACCGCGTTTGTGCAGCGAATCGAGGTATTCCATGCTGTCTTCAATCATGTGCCCTCCTTCCACGCCAATCAGGCCCACCAGCTTTTTTTGCTTTAATCCTTTTTTAAGCTGTGCGTAGCTTTTTACTATTTCAAGTTTATCCGGGTTTCTTTGGGCAACAGCATATAAGGAATCAATCATCTGGTTGGCATAGGAAAAAGCTTTTCCTCTTCCATATTCAGGCCCGCACCATACAGAGAAAATCTGCACATCAATGCCGCCTTCTGGAAAACGGTATAAATCGCTGTGGCCGGTGCTGAGACGGTAAGAAATATTCTGTCCCGGCATAATGGAGTTGTACAGCACATCATTATGGGCATCTGCAACGACAGCTATTTGATGAAGCCGGTTGCTGTTTTGGGCAAAAACATTAAAATAAGCTGAAACTAAAAACAGGAAGAAAATTTTCTTTGACATACAGGTAAGTTTCCCCTAAAAAGTATAATAAGAATTTGTGCTGTAAATTAGCATAAATATCTTCGTACGCATGAACAGAAAAGAAGAAGTACTACAGGATGTGGTCATCAAGTTTGCAGGCGACAGCGGTGACGGAATGCAGTTAACCGGCAGCCAGTTTACCAACAACACAGCAATGCTGGGCATTGACCTTGCCACCTTCCCCGATTTTCCGGCAGAGATACGTGCACCGCAGGGGACACTCCCGGGTGTGAGCGGCTACCAGCTGCGTTTTTCATCAAGTCCCATTTTTACGCCGGGAGATTTATGTGATGTATTGGTTGCCATGAATGCCGCCGCATTAAAAACAAACCTCAAACAATTAAAAAGGGGCGGTAAGATCATTGCCAATACCGATGGGTTTGATGGTAAAAATTTACGCCTTGCCAATTATCCCGAGGGGGTAAACCCCTTAGAAGACGGTAGCCTGGACAATTACGAAGTAATAAAGATGGATGTGACCAAGATGACCCGTGAAGCGCTGAAGGAATTTACCATGGGTACCAAAGAGAAGGACAGGGCAAAAAATATGTTTGTGCTTGGCTTTTTGTACTGGATGTACAACAGGAGCATGGATAATACAGTGGGTTTCCTGAAAGAAAAATTCAGCAAGAAAGATGAAATACTGCAGAGCAATATTAAAGCGCTGCAGTCGGGTTACAATTTTGGCGATACTACAGAAACTTTTACCACAAGGTACAAAGTGGAGAAGGCAAAGATGGAACCGGGGGTTTACCGCTCCATTATGGGCAACCAGGCGCTGGCTTATGGGCTCATCGCAGCTTCGCAAAAAAGCGGGTTATCATTGTTTCTCGGATCGTACCCCATTACACCCGCCTCTGATATACTTCATGACCTGAGCAAATACAAATCTTTTGGCGTAAAAACTTTCCAGGCGGAAGATGAGATTGCAGGTATTACAGCTGCAATTGGCGCCGCTTATGGCGGAAGTCTTGGTGTAACCACCACCTCCGGCCCCGGCATGGCATTGAAAGCGGAAGCGATGGGACTGGCCGTAATGCTCGAAATTCCTTTGTTGATCTGCGATATACAAAGAGGTGGTCCCTCGACAGGGTTGCCAACCAAAACAGAGCAAAGTGATTTGCTGCAGGCGTTTTATGGAAGAAACGGTGAATGCCCGATGCCTGTAATTTCGGCATCCACGCCCAGCGATTGTTTTGATGCAGTGTATGAAGCGGTACGGATTGCGGTACAACACATGACGCCTGTTATCTTTTTAAGCGATGGCTATATAGCCAATGGCGCTGAACCCTGGCGGTTTCCTAAATCTGAAGATTTGCCGGAAATAAAAGTGGAGTTTAAAAAACAACTGACCGAAGGAGAAGAAAAATTTCTTCCTTATAAACGTGATGAAAAACTGGTACGCCCCTGGGCTGTGCCGGGCGTTGCAGGATTGGAACACCGCATAGGTGGTTTGGAGAAACAGGATGTTACCGGTAATGTAAATTATGAACCGGAAAACCACCAGCACATGGTAAAAATAAGACAGGCCAAAGTTGACAGGATAGCAGATTATATTCCGGAACAGCAATTGGACAGCGGCCCTGAAAAAGGAAAGCTGCTGGTGCTTGGATGGGGAAGTACATACGGAGCTATTAAAAGCGCAGTGGCCGAATTACAGCAGGAAGGTTATGCAGTAAGCCATGCACAGCTCAGGTATTTGCGGCCATTTCCCCGTAACCTCGGAACCATCCTCAAGAATTTTGAACAGGTACTAATACCGGAGATCAATAACGGGCAGCTGATAAAAATTATCCGCGATGAATTTTTTGTGGATGCAAAAGGCTACAATAAAATCATGGGCATACCCATTACCAAAACAGAGCTGGTGATGAAACTGAGGGAGATGCTGGGTGCGGTGAACTGACCTTTTATTGTTGTATTTAATAATTTTAATCCATTGGTTTTCCGCCGGTGGATTTTTTGTTTTCCTGCTGCCCCGGCTTTTCTACATTCACAAAAAATATTTATGAAAAAGGCAGCTGCATTTTTGTATGCCATGTTGTTTTTGTTAACGGCAGTTTCAGTTCAGGCGCAAAACAACATTAAAAAAGAAAAATTCAACTGGGGCAGGGGCGAACAGGATACTTCAGCAGGCTATGCTCAGGCCGTAAAGATTGATAACGTAATTTATATTTCAGGCACAGTAGCCAGGGAAGTAAACCCAGAGGGCATTAAACGTGTATATGAAGCGCTGGAAAGAACGTTGCGGCATTATGGCGCCACATTTCAAAATGTGGTAAAAGAAAACTTGTACACTACCGATATTGAGGCCATGAAACAGTACAACTATGTGCGCAAGGCATTTTATAAAAATGATTTCCCCGCTGCCACATGGGTGCAGATACCCCGTTTGTTTATGGCTGATGCACGGCTGGAAATAGAACTGGTGGCGCATTTGCCAAAGCAATAAATCGAACAACATTGTCACATCCTTGCCCTTCCCCTTCCCAGCGTAAAAGCCAATTTAACCTGAAAGCTGAAGTAAGCATCATTGTCTTTGGGGTCACCCCTTATGGCGCCGGGTGATTGTTTCATTCCTGCAATAAGTTCGCCTGAACGGTCGTGTAATTTTTCTGCAAGGCTTGCAATGCCGGGAGGAAGATTGTTATAAAAGAGCGATGGGTTGATATATGTTGTGCTGGCATCATCAAGGTAATCTGTTTTTAATATGCGGTACAATATTTCAAAGCGGGCATTAAATAAATGGTTGATGTCGTATTTTATCCCTGCCCCAACAGGAAAATTAAGTTGTGTAAGCCGATAGGGTTTTCTTTCGGGCAGTTCGGCAAAGCCCTGACCTTCTGTATGCAAAGGATGAAGGTTAACCCACCTTCCATCATAGTAAGTTTGCGGGCTAAAAGTAAACAAACCAGCACCCGCAGCAATGTAAGGCGAAAGACGCGGCGCATCATCATCAAAATAATTTTTCAGAAAAAGCGGGTGAAATTCTGCCAGTAATGCCAGTTCATAAATGCTGCTGCGAAAATTCAGGTTGCGTTCATAACGCCCGGTAGGGGGAGTATTCTGGTTGCGGAGTATGCTGTCGTATGCAGTAACCTTTCCAAAACTTGCTTCTGCCCTTACACCGATAACACTTTTATACATTGCGGAAATAAAAAAACCGCCGCAAAGTTTAGTATTGTTCCAGTTGATGTCTTTAATGAATTTTTTACCCGTTCCCCTTTTACCTCCAAGATCAGTGATGCAGTTCATACCGCCTGCTGATACACCCAGTTCAATCAGCAGATCGCTGTCGTAATGGGTATCGTCGTAAAAGTAAAATTGTGCATTTGCATGGCGGGGCAACATGGAAATGAATACCCATGCACAAATGCAGACACAATTCCTGGTGTTCCTTTTTTTCATAAAAAGCAACTGGTAATAGAAACATTAAGATTATTGGATTTGCATTGGCTGAGGGTAGAATCAAAGCCAGAATGAAAAACCGGGTAATGCTGGAAGGAGTAAGATAATAATTACCCGGCAGAATTAAAAGCGGTATAAAGATTAACCTGTTTTAACCTTGGCCTGTGTCCTCACGGGCCATTTTTAACTATGAAATATGAAGGATAAACAACATTAGCCCACTTTCTCAATAATTTTTCCTGTTTTTTTCTCTTTTAAAATGAGCTTTTTAGCGCCAAAATGGGTCATTTCTTCTTTTACGAGGTAATGGTCTTTGTCGTAATCAACAAGATGGCTGTCTTTGCCTACGCCTGTTCTTCCTCTCCAGATGTCCAGCTTAACAGTTTCCCACAGTTTTGTTTTGGCAGATTTGTAACAGGCATCAAGGATGGCGTTTACCACATAACCATCGTAAAAAGTTTCTTTAGGGGCCTTACCCTGCTCAAGCGACCTGAACATATCGGTAAACATGTGGTTGTAACCGAGGTCATTTACTTCATCGCCAACCGGAAACAACCAGCCGGAATTGCTTTCTGCTTTTTCGGCCACGTAGTCGGCGCCTTTGCCTGTAGTAAACATTTCAAATCCGGTGCGTAAAAAATTATTCAGCCATATTGTTCCTTCTGTACCCATTACTTCATCCCTCAAATCCAAGCCGCCCCGGAAAGTCCAGCTTACTTCAAACTGCCCGATGGCGCCGTTTTCATATTTCACCAAAGCAATAGCATGGTCTTCTGCATCTATGGGTTTTACCTGTGTATCGGCCCAGCACATGGCTTCAACAGGTTTTATATCTTTTCCTATAAAGGACCGGTTCAGTTCAACACAATGGCATCCCAGGTCAAGTATGCAGCCGCCGCCTGCCTGTTCAAGGTCCCAGAACCAGTCGCTGTGCGGTCCCGGATGTGTCTCTCTTGACTTGGCCCAGAGCACCCTGCCGATAGCGCCGCTTTTTACACTTTCCAGGGCTTTTAAAAACTTGGGGGTGTAAGCAAGGTCTTCGAGGTAACCGTTGAATATACCCGCTTTCTCCACCGCCTCCAGCATGCGTTTAGCTTCTTCTGCATTTCTGCCCAATGGCTTGGTGGTAATAACTGCTTTTTTATGTTTGCAGCAAAGCATTACGGCGGCTTCATGCAGGTTGTTTGGCAAGGAAATACAAACCACATCCACATCAGGATGGGCAATGGATTCTTCCATACTGGTTGTCCAGTGGGCGCAATTGTAATCCTTTGCAAATTTCTTTGCGCTTTCTTCACGGCGTGAAAAAACACTCAGGATATGGTCTTTGCTTCTTTGCCCCAGAATAGAATCGGCATAAAAGCGGGCAATAAAACCTGAGCCGAGCATGGATATACGTAACATATAAAATGGTTTTAAGAGTTGTTTTTAAACGGCAGCAAGTTTGTTTTTACTGCGTGTATTATCACGGAAAAATAAAATGAACATCAGCAAAACAGCCACTGCAATTCCGGCGGGTACCAGCCATACATTGGTCCAGTTGGTTACGGCATCAGCGCCGGTGCCGCTTGTAAATTTATCTTTTACCACGCCTGACAATGCAGAACCGATAAACATTCCCAGACCGTAGGTAGCGAGTGAAATTAGCCCCTGTGCGGAGGATTTGATTTTTTCACCTGCTTTTTCATCAGTATAAATCATACCGCTTACAAAAAAGAAGTCATAACAAATGCCATGTAATACGATGCCGCCGTACAACATCCATTCGCTGGTTCCTGCATTACCATAACCAAAAAACAAAAAGCGGATGATCCATGCCAGCAGGCCAACAATCAAAATATTTTTTATACCAAAGCGGCTATAGGCAAATGGCAGCAAGAGCATAAAAATTACTTCTGAAGCCTGGCCCAATGACATTTTGTTTTCTACATAAAAAGTTTCGGGCAAGGCCTTGCCCGGGTTGGCTGATATAAATGCAGCTTTATAGGAATCAGTAATAGCCGGATTGGCCATTGCATAATAAAATGCCAGCGGGATGCATATAAGCACTGATGCGATAAAGAAAATGGCGAATGACCTGTCTTTGAAAAGCACAAAAGCATCTTTACCGAGTACATGCCCGAAACTTACAGATCCTTTAATGGTTGGCGGGGTATCAGGAAGTGTAAATGAATACAACCCAATGGCTGCTGCTGTTACCATTGAAACATAAAATATGGTGCTTTTATCGCCCCACCCCATGTAGCCTATCAGATTGGTTACAGCAATCCATGCAATGGTACCCAGCACTCGTATCGGTGGAAATTCCTTTTCAGGGTTGCTCATCTGCCGCATGGAAATGGAACTGGTTAATGCTATTGTGGGCGCAAATGTGAGGCAGTATAAAAGCATGGTCCAGTAAAAAGTATCATAATCAGTTATCCTGGTAAGCAAAAACAAAAGCGCAGCCCCGGCCAGATTTAAAACACCCAATACTTTTTGGGCTGAAAAAAAGCGGTCGGCCAGCATGCCTACAAAAAAAGGTGAAATGATCATAGCGATAGAAAAAGTAGCATAGATGTTGCCTACCTGTGTGCCGGTAAAATTGATAGCGAGCAAATACTTTGAGAGCTGTCCATACCATGCCCCCCATACTACAAATTGAAGAAACATCATTACGGAAAGGCGGATCCGGGTGTTGAGTTGCATAAGCAGTAATTGTGTTGGTGGATAAATTTAGGAAATACCTTTTATCCCGCTTCAAAAACATAATTTTTTTTAACCGTGCTTATTCAGCATAGGGTTTTATACTTAAGTTTTCTTTTTCTGGCTTAAGAAATATTTGCATACGGGCTGCAGCCCGCATGCACTGCATTTGGGGCTTCTTGCCAGGCAAACATAACGGCCATGTAATATGAGCCAATGGTGTGCCTTATGAATAAGGGATTTTGGAATATAGCTTATCAGTTGCTTCTCTGTTTGCAGCGGATTTTTTGCATTTACCGTCAGGCCAATCCTGGCAGAAACACGGAACACATGGGTATCTACGGCCATATTGGGTTGCTTATCTATTACCGATGTAATGACATTGGCTGTTTTTCTTCCCACTCCGGGTAACTGAACCAGTTCATCAACCGTCATAGGCACTTCTCCATTAAATTTCTCCATCAGCATTTTTGCCATGCCGATGAGGTGTTTGGTTTTATTGTTGGGGTAAGAAATGCTTTTAATGAGGGGGAATAATTCTTCAAATGTGGCTTTTGAAAGAGAACCAGGGCCAGGATACTTTTCAAAAATAGCAGGTGTGGTCATGTTCACCCGCTTATCAGTACATTGGGCTGAAAGAATGACAGAAACAAGCAGCTGGTAAGGGCTGTCATAAATCAGTTCAGTTTCTGCTCCGGGGCTGTGGTGCTGAAAGTAGTCCAGCACAAATTGAAAACGTTCTTTTCTTGTCATTTGAACAGTTCAAACGACAGCGAAGCTAAAGCAAAGGGATATTATTCCTGCCCGATTGTTTTTTTGCCTGTATGGGCGCCGGCATGGCGCATAATGGCAGCAACAGACTGTGAGCGGGGCGAATAACGGATAGTATTGAGGCTATCCTTGGCCGCTTTTAATACATTGAATTTTTCCCTCAGCGTCCAGTCGGATTCCAGCGCCTTTTCGAGGGCCATGGTTTCTTCGGCATTCATTTCATTGTACAAATAGCGTATCATATCTTCTGGAGTAAATGTTTTAACCATAACCAATGGTTAATTAGTTAACAATATGCTTAATGGCTCCAGGATATAAGATTTCAGGTCAATTTCAAGGGGGCAGGCAGAATAGCAAATGGGATAGAGGAATGTCCGTCTGTTAAATAAAACGGGTCTTGTAAAGGTTTATTGCCATGGGCTCAAAGAAAATTAACAGTTTAATCTTTTTCAGTAATCACAAAGAGGTCTTCATTGTCTTTCTTCATCAGGTATTTTTCCCTTGCCACTTTTTCAACAGAAGCGGCATTGAGCTGAAGGTTTTGCAGTTCTTTTTGGGTTTCTTCAATCCTTTTCTGGTAGTATTCTTTGCCTGCCCGGAGGTCATTTAATTCTCTGCGGCGCTCTATCTGCAGCCCCAGGTCATTGTGATCGAAAAACAACATCCAGGTACAAAAAAATACTGTTGCAATGAGGTATTTGTTTTTCAGCCAGGAAGGAATAAGGGATAAAAATGACATTGGATGATTTTACTGAAAAGTAAAATTAATGGTTTTTATCCCAAAGAAACCGTGAAAGATTTTTATCAGGGATTTACAGAAGAGGTTGTTCCTCCTGCTGCGCCGGCCATAAGCAAACCCTTTGCTGATCCTTTCAGCAGCATGGCTTTTGCCATGTTATCATTGTCAAGGATAGCACCGGGTATAATGTCGGCATAACCATCGCCATTAATATCTCCTGCAACTGCAACTGACTGACCTAATATGGCATGCGGGTAATCCTGGTTACTAATCTGCACCATAGTGGTTGCAAAACCGGAACGTGACCCGTAGAATACATATACATTTCCTTTCGGGGCATCCGGGTTGTAACCATAAGCACCAACTATCATGTCCTGAAAACCGTCTCCGTTAATATCACCGGCCCCTGAAACTGAAATGCCGAGGTTGCCATCTATCTGGTTGCCACTATATGTCCAGTCAGGATAATAATTGTATCCATTGGCCGAACCGAGGTAAACAAAAATTTTACCGGCATTGCTTTTTTCTTTCTCATCAAATTTATTGGCGCCAACAACTATATCAGAAAATCCGTCTCCGTTCAGGTCTCCTGCCGGGGCCATCGCATTACCGAAATTGGCATCGGCCTGGTTGCTTTCACCCGTCCATGAGGGGGATGTTGCCAGTCCCATTACAGATCCATAGTATAAAAATGCACGGCCTTCGTTGTTCTGTCCGTTATCATAACTTGGCGAACCCACCAGTACATCAGCATAACCATCATGGTTAACATCGCCTGCAATGGCAACAGTTTTGCCGAATGCGGCCCCAACCTGGTTGCTTTCTGCTGTCCACACGGGGGTTTTTGATAAACCATTGGCTGAACCATAATATACAAATACCCTCCCTTCATTTGTTTCGCCATTATCGTAATAATGCGCACCGATAATTACATCAGCATAACCATCTTTATTTACATCGCCATTACCGGCTACTGAAATGCCGAAAAAAGCATTGGCCTGGCTGCCTTCCGCTGTCCATGAGGGGGTTTTGCTTAAGCCCGATGCTGAACCATAGTAAACAAATGCAGCACCTTCATTTGTTTCGCCATTGCTGTAATGCGAAGCGCCTACAATTACATCTGCATAACCATCGCCATTTACATCGCCTGCATTGGCAATGGAAACACCATAGTTGGCATCGGCCTGGTTGCAGTTACCGGTCCATCCCGGCATATTGCCCATGCCTTTGCCGGCGCCATAATAAAGAAATACTTTTCCTTCAGTTTCTTTTTCTGAGGTATGTATGCTCATTACTACGTCAGCATAGCCATCACCATTTACATCTCCGGCGGGGGATACGCTGTACTGCATTTTTTCTGCAAAAAAATTGCGGGAAGATTTAAAAGAGACAACAAGAACAAAGAGCGCAACAGCAAGGGTTACGCATACCGAAATGCGGTTTAAGGAATAGGGTTTCATAATACCATTTTTTTGTGGTTAAGGGTAAATGGCTTTTCAGGGAAATTTTATGAAACTGGGGGGAATTAAATAGGATTGGACGAACAAGTTACAAATTCAATCCGGAATTTTATAGCCTTATTAACGATAAATAAGCGGATTTCTGTATGTGAATCAGGGTTTTTTTGTAAACCATTGATTGCTATACGATAAACAAAAGCCCCGCCAGACTGCGGGGCTTTTAAAAGGCTTGAATGGCTTTATTTGCAGAATTTTATTTTTCCTTTCGGATATACTGCGTTTTTGCCCAGCATTTCTTCTATTCTTATCAATTGGTTGTATTTGGCCATGCGGTCAGTACGGCTGGCAGAACCGGTTTTGATCTGGCCGCAGTTTAATGCCACTGCAAGGTCGGCTATGGTGGTATCTTCCGTTTCGCCGCTGCGGTGGCTCATAATGGTATTATAGCCGTTGTGTTGGGCCAGTGAAACGGCATTGATGGTTTCTGTAACGGTGCCAATCTGGTTTACTTTTACCAGCAAAGCATTGGCAATGCCCTTATCAATACCCTGCTGTAACCTTGTTACGTTGGTTACAAACAAATCATCGCCTACGAGCTGGCATTTGCTGCCAATAGCCTGAGTGAGCATCTTCCATCCGTCCCAGTCATCTTCGGCCATGCCGTCTTCAATAGAAACAATCGGGTATTGTTTAACCCATTTTTCCCAGTATTTGGCAAGCTGCTCACTGCTCATTTCTTTGCCGGAACTTTTGTGAAAAACATATTTCTTTTTCTTGCCGTCCCACAGTTCACTGTTGGCGGCATCCATTGCAATGGTAATTTGGGTGCCCGCTTTATATCCTGCAGCCCCGATGGATTCCATTACCGTTTCAATGGCTTCTTCATTGCTTTGGATGTTGGGGGCAAAGCCACCTTCATCACCCACATTGGTGCTGAACCCTTTTTTCTTCAATACATTTTTAAGTGCGTGAAAGATTTCAACTCCCCACCTTAAGCCTTCGCTAAAAGAAGAAGCGCCGACAGGCATTACCATAAATTCCTGGAAGTCTATTTTATTATCGGCATGTGCCCCGCCATTCAGAATGTTCATCATGGGTATGGGCAGAACCTTTGCATTTGTTCCGCCAACATACCTGAATAAGGGCAGGCCTGCTTCCTGAGCTGCCGCTTTTGCCACCGCCATACTTACAGCAAGGATGGCATTGGCCCCCATCTTGCCTTTGTTATCGGTGCCGTCAATATTAATCATTGCAGTATCAATATCAACCTGGCGGCTTATTTCCATACCAATCAGCTGGTCGGCTATTTCTTCATTTATGTTTTGTACGGCTTTTAAAACCCCTTTGCCGAGGTATTTCTTTTTATCACCGTCCCGCAATTCCACAGCTTCGTGAATGCCGGTGCTTGCACCGCTGGGAACGGCGGCACGGCCCAGTGCGCCATCTTCAGTAATTACATCCACTTCAACAGTGGGGTTACCGCGGCTGTCTAAAATCTGTCTTGCATGTACATCGGTAATGTAGCTCATAAGAAGTTTATAGTTTGATGTTTTAAATTAATTTGTCAGGCTCCTGAATATTTCTTCCAGGTTATTGCTTCCGGTTTGCAAAGAAACAATATTCAGGTTATGTTGCAAAGTCAGTTCCATCAGTTGCCTGCGCAGCATTTCTTCATTGGTGGTTTCCAGTTGCCAGGTATAAGTATCTATTTTGTTTACAGTACCCGCTTCGGGCAGGCGTTGCAGCCACTCTGCTTCAAGGGCCTCACGAAAGCTTACTTTTATATGCTGAGTTGAAGACTGCTGAAGGTTGGCCAGCATATCGTCTGCTGCAAGTTCGCCTTTATTTATAATAATAACCCTTTCGCAAAGCGCCTGTACTTCCTGCAGGATATGCGATGAGAACAGGATGGTTTTGTTTTCACCCAGCCTGCGTATTACTTCACGTATTTCAATAAGCTGGTTGGGGTCGAGTCCTGAAGTGGGTTCATCGAGTATCAATACTTCCGGATCATGAATAAGCGCTGCCGCCAGTCCTACCCGCTGTTTATAACCTTTGGACAGTTGCCCGATCTTTTTTTTACTTTCAGCTTTTAACCCTGTCAATGCAATTACATCTTCAATTTTTGCCTTTTGATTTTTTACTTTATGAACTTCTGCCACAAACCCTATATATTCCCTTACGTACATGTCATAATACAATGGGTTTGACTCAGGCAGGTAACCGATTTTCTTTTTAGTCTCTAATGGTTTTTTTGCAACGTTAATGTCGCATACACTTACCTCCCCGGCATCTGGCAGCAGGTAGCCGGTAACTATTTTCATGGTGGTGGATTTACCTGCGCCGTTTGGCCCGAGGAAACCAACAATCTCTCCTTTGTTAACTGTAAAAGAAATATTATTTACGGCCTTCTGTTCCCCATAGGTTTTCAGCAGGTTTTTTACTCGTATTGACATGGGGCAAACCTACAGTAAAATGATGGGGTTCAGACAATTTAGGATCTTAATTTATGCAGCGGCGCTGGTTTTACAGTTTGCCGTTCAAAAAATCCTATAACCTGAAATAAATTGACTGCACTAAATTTTAAAACAATTGGTTATATTTAGAGAGAATACGGACAGGCACATATCCGCTTGTTACCAAAATGACAAAACTATTGCTGACCATAGCTGCTTTCTTGCTGTTCATAGATTCTATGAACGTGCTGCAATTTTTGAACAGGCCCGCAAAAGAAATTTCTTTTGTTTTAAATGATATGGAGAACGAAGAAGAGAAATCAGAAGAAAGTGAAGTGAAAAAATTTGATAAGAACAGCCACTACTGGCAGCTTGGTGTTTATACAGCCAACAATTCACAGAACAGGTATCATCTTTTCCATACACACCTGCTTTTAAAAGGCTATTCAGCCCCATTGTATCAGCCTCCGGATTTCGTATGAAACAACTTTCGGATACTGTAAGTATCTTTTTGTTTCATAATTAAATCATTGTTTCCATGCGAACTCATTATTGGGAAACGCGTCAGTCCATGACGCCACAGAAAGCATTAGACTTTCTGAAGGAAGGAAATGAACGTTTCCTGAACAACCTGCGCATTAACCGCAACTTCCTCCAGTTGGTTAATGAAACAGCGGAAAATCAATTTCCTTTTACCGCTATTTTAAGCTGCAGCGATTCACGTATTTCAACAGAACTGATTTTTGATCAGGGCCTCGGTGATATTTTCAGCATAAGGCTGGCAGGCAATGTGGCCAGTATCAATGCAATTGGCAGTATGGAATACGCCTGCAAAATACTCGGTTCAAAACTGGCATTGGTAATGGGCCACACTGGTTGCGGCGCCATAAAAAGTGCCTGTGACGGGGCAAGCCTTGATAACCTCAATGAAGTGCTTTCACAGATACACCCTTCTATTAATGCAGAAAATGAAACTACTGAGAACCGGAACTCCGCCAATAAACAATTTTTGAATAATGTGGCAAAACTAAATGTGGTGCGCAACATGAATGTGATAGTGCAGGAAAGCGCTATCCTCTCCGAAATGCTTGGGCAGGGCGAAATAAACCTGTTAGGGGCCATGTATGATGTGGAAACAGGGAGGGTTGAATTTTTCTGCGAAGATACACATCAGGCAAAAGCTATTGAGAATGGTGTATTGAAACCGGCGAAAAAATTAAACCAGGAGGTATAATTTATTTTATACACCATGGCAGGAATGGAAAATTAAAAAGCGGGGAACCCTATAATAAGCATTCTGCAGAACAATTCAGTCGGAAATCAATTACAAAGAGGATTGATTTTTCAGGAAGCAGGTTGCAGAACCAGGCAAAACGAATGGTAAGTCCTCCCTGTTATTGAATAATGAGTAACCCTTTGGCTTTTAAGATGCATTTAAAATACAAAGCTACAACCGGGAAAACAGATGAGTAAAGAAAAAAAGATCAAATGAAGTTTAAAACAAATACACTAAGACCGGACCTCCCTGCGGGGTTAGTTGTTTTTCTTATTGCTTTACCGCTTTGCCTGGGTATTTCCCTTGCTTCGGGGGCCCCATTTTTCAGCGGTATAATTTCGGGAATTGTCGGCGGAATAGTGATTGGCATTTTAAGTAATTCAGCACTCAGTGTAAGCGGTCCCGCTGCGGGGCTAGCAGCATTGGTTTTGGGGGCTATTACTGCCATAGGGGATTATAGGATTTTTTTATGCGCTGTACTGCTTGCAGGTATTTTACAGATATTTCTTGGACTTGCCAAACTTGGGGGAATTGCCAATTATATTCCAGGCAGCGTAATTAAAGGCATGCTCACAAGTATCGGAATACTGATTATTGCCAAGCAAATACCGCATGCTTTTGGCTACGATAAGGATGAAAAGGGAAATATTACAGAATTGTTCCCTTTTGGCAATGAAGACTGGCATGAATTATTAAAACCGCTTCAGCATATAGAATTAGGGGTATTTATTATTTGCATAATTTCTCTTTTGATTATGCTGCTTTGGGATAAATCGGTATTGAAAAAAAAGCTTCCTTTTGTTCCCGGGGCATTGGTTGCTGTAATAATAGCTGTAATTATAAATCAAATATGGATTTTATCAGGAAGCAGGCTGGCGGTTTATAATGAACACCTGGTTCAGATCAAAGAAGCGTCCGGTTTTTCAGAGTTTTTAAGCTTCTTCACACTCCCCGATTTCAGCGGTTTTGCAGACGGTAGAGTGATTTTTTATGGAATAGCTATTGCTCTGATTGCTTCTCTTGAAACACTGCTCAGTATAGAAGCGGTAGACAATCTTGACCCAGAGCGAAGGGTAACCAATACCAATAAAGAGTTATTTGCACAGGGTATTGGAAATTCGGTAGCGGGTTTAATTGGGGGGTTGCCTTTAACAAGTGTTATTGTGCGCTCCAGTGCAAATGTAAATGCGGGGGCAAAAACAAAAATATCAACCATCTTTCACGGATTTTTATTGCTGGTGAGCGTAATTTTTATTCCGGCATTATTAAATAAAATACCACTTGCCTCGCTGGCGGCAATACTGTTGTTAACAGGCTATAAACTTGCGAGACCCGCATTTTTTAAAGAAATGTTTAATAACGGAAAATACCAGTTTATCCCATTTATTGTAACAGTAACGGTTATTATAGCAATTGATTTATTTGCGGTGTATAAACCATTAAGTGGAAAAGGACTGCTGGTGGGCGTGATAGCAGGCATCCTGGCTGCCGCATTTGCCATTTTGCACGGCAACCTTAAGAATTCATATTATTTTCATAAAGAAGAACACAAGGAGGGGGATGAGATAAATATACGCCTCTCTGAAGAAGTTTCTTTTTTAAATAAGGCGTCTATACGTGAAACACTTGATCACATGCCCGAAAATTCAAACGTTGTGATTGATGCATCTGTTACCAGGTACATTGATTTCGATGTGCTGGAATTAATAAAAGAGTTCAGGGATATTAAAGCTCCTTTAAAAAACATATCATTGCAGCTTGTAGGGTTTAAAGAAGCTTATAATATTGAAAACAAATCGTATGTAAAGTCAGTTCATTAAATACTTTTAAAAAATGAAAACATTAACCAGGGAAGAACAAAAAAAAATCACCCCCCGCAAGGCCATTGAAATTTTACGCCACGGAAATAACAGGTTTATGAATAACCTGAAAGCAAACCGCAACCTTCTGGAACAAGTTAATGAAACGAGTAAAGGACAATATCCTTTTGCTGTTATTTTAAGCTGTATAGACAGCCGGACTTCCGCTGAATTGATTTTTGATCAGGGCTTGGGAGATATTTTTTCAATCCGGATTGCCGGAAATATTGCTAATACAGATATCCTTGGAAGCATGGAGTTTGCCTGCAAGCTGTCGGGTTCCAAACTGATTGTGGTTTTGGGTCATACCAATTGCGGGGCTATAAAAGGAGCTTGCGACCAGGTTGAAATGGGCAACCTGACAGAATTGCTATCAAAACTCCAGCCCGCTGTTTACCAGGAAAAAGAAACCAAAGCCCAGAGAAACTCTTCAAACAGCGAATTTGTTGAGAATGTGGCGGTAATTAATGTGAAAAGAACGGTAAACAATATTATCGAACGAAGTTATATTATTGAACAGATGATTGAAAACGGAGAGATAGGATTAGTAGGGGGCATGTACAACATTAAATCTGGTAAGGTAGAGTTTTATGACGATGTTGAATATATTAAAGATGAGCTGAACCCTGAGTTTAGTTTGGCAAAACTGAAACATTAAGACTGTTGGATACAGGTGCAAATGCAGTAGTTGTTAAATCGAATATCGAAGACAGTCAAAAATTACTAATTTTCATTATCAATCTCTGCAGAACTTTCCGGCAGGTGATCATATTCTCCTTTAAATGCATACCAGCCAAATATAACCAGGCCTGCGGCAATGGGTATAAAAATGAATACAAAAACACCCCATTGAATTTTGGTATCTATTACAGGGTTTTTA
>JANRKT010000071.1:0-3920 GCA_033763355.1 Chitinophagaceae bacterium
CAGCCGACTCCGCTTTTTTTAAGTAAAGGTTCAGTTTTGCAATTCCGCTATTCAATTCTATGTTTTGTATCTGCACCTCAAACTCTGTTTCGAGCCATTGGTTTCGTTTGTCAAACCGGTAAATGCTTAAGGCGAGCAATACCATTGAAAAAACAAGTACAAACAGTAAAACTCTTTTGCGGCTTAACCATTCTGCTATATGTCTTGCCTGTTTGTACATTGTGTTTTTGGGTTTTTCATTGTTCTGAGGCTTAATTTAAATAGCTTATGACATTTTGCTATTAAATTTTATAATGTCAATAATTTTTTCAAATTCATGATACTTGTCAAAAAAATAATCTGCCAATACATATTTTTTCCTGGTATGGGCATCTGTTTGTATGGTGATCACTATAACAACTATTCCCCTGTTCGCAGTTTTAACATCTTTTAATAATTCAACCGACTTATTGCCCGGAAATTCCGTATCTAATATCACTGTGGAAGGCTTGTGTTGGCGAAACAGCATTATGGCTTCATTATAAGATTTTGCCTGGTAAATGGCCAACCAATTGCATGCTTCTGAAACAAGGTTTTTTAACCTGTCGTTTATGAGATCGTTTCTTTCTGCAATCAATATAGCCATTTGCTTTTTTATACTCACAAAGGACTAATAAACAGCCCGGCAAAAGAATAGCAGGTCAGGCTTTGTTATGGTAGTCGCAAAGTCATGGCAGGGAGTAGTTCTGCAACTACCCGCCGGCAGGCATACAGAAACAGGCTTATTATAGTTCTATATCGGAGATAATGTGATGCGCTATTGCGTAGCGGGTAAGCTCTGAATTGGTTGTCAGGCCGAGTTTTTCCATTATCCTTGAGCGGTGGGTACTTACTGTACTAAGCGCCAGTAAAAGTGAATCTGCAATTTGAGTAACCGTTTTTCCAAGGGCAAGTTGCTTAAAAATTTCAAACTCCCGGTTGGTTAGCAGTTCATGTGGTTTTTTAACCGTATCAACACTGATGAGTAGTTTTTCTGCTATTTCCGGTGTAATGTATTTTCGTCCTAAGAGGATGCGCTGGATTGCGGTGATTAATTCGTAAGGCGCTGCTTTTTTGTTCATATATCCCGATGCACCTGCTTTTAATACCCTTACGGCATATAACTCTTCGGTATAGATACTTAAGATAAGAACAGGAATATCTGGTTTTATGATTTTAATCTGTTGCAGGGCTTCCAGCCCGCTCCGGCCGGGCATATCCAGGTCGGAAATAACCAGGTCAAAATCATGCTCCATCACTTCCCTGATGAGGCTTTCGCCGTCGCCCACTTCGGTAATGGCTACCGAGGGGTATTCATCTTTCAAAATCTGTATAAGTCCCAGTCTTACAAAACTATGGTCATCAGCCAAAATAATTTTTTTCATACAAACCGTTTCGGAAGAATATTTAATGTTTAAGTGGTATAGTGATTTCAATTTGTGTTCCCTTTCCCTTTTCTGAAACCAGTTCAAATTGTCCATGCAGTGAGAGCACCCTTTCCTTCATACCTAAAATGCCAAAGGATTTACTTTGCTCCAGCGTTTTTGTATCAAATCCTTTACCATCATCTTCCACTGAAAGAATGATGTTACCTTTTTTAACACTTAAAGAAGTGGTTACTTTAGTGGCTTGTGCGTGGCGGGTAACATTGGTAAGGGCCTCCTGGTAAAGCCTGAACAAACTATTGGCAATATGCTCCGGTAATGCAAGCTTTGTTTCGCTGGTAATAAACTGAACAGGAATGCCGCTGATTTCTGTAAACTGGTTGCCCTGCCATTCCATCGCATCCAGCAGCCCGTCATCTTCTAAAATACCATGCCTGAGATCCTGCAAAATCTTTCTGACAGATTCGTTACTGCCATCGAGCAGGGTCATCACATTTTGTAATTTATTTTTAATAAGTGCCGGTTCTGCTGCTTCGGGAACAGATATCGAAATCTTCTTGTCAATCCATGCTACATCCATTTTGATGGCGGTTAGCTGCTGGCCCAGTTCATCATGTATTTCACGGCCTATACGTTTACGTTCTTCTTCCCGGATGTTTTGCAGGTGGGTGGTAAGCTGGCGCAATTGTTCGGTAGTTTTTATGATCTCTTCTTCGGCTTTTTTACGTTCGCTAATGTCGGCCCTGATAGCCAAATACTGAAAAGGTTTTCCCTGCCTGTCAAGGAAGGGAACTATCGTAGTATCTACCCAGTAAATACTGCCATCCTTTGCCCTGTTTCTCAGTTCACCTTTCCATATCTCTCCATTAGCTATGGTAACCCATAAGTTTTTAATATATGATTTTGGGTGATATCCCGAATTGATGATGCGGTGGTCCTGCCCGATAAGTTCCGATGCCGTGTAGCCGGATATTTTACAGAAGTTTTCATTTACATGTTTAATAATACCTTTTTGATCTGTGATGGCTACTATGGAGGACTGGTCAATGGCATCTTTATAATCCCTGATTTCTTTTTCAGCTTCTTTACGTCCGGTAATATCAATCAGTGTAGTAATATGACATAGCTCATCATTTACCTTGAGTTGTTTTGACGAAAACAAAAGATTGATGGGTTTGCCTGATTTTGTCTTCGATAAAAGTTCGAAATTATTGAGCCCCCCGGATGCGATCTGCTGCTGTATTAATTTTGCCCGTTCATCGGGGGAAAGCATATTTAATTCAATTGATGTACGCCCAATCGCTTCTTCGGCGCTAAATTCAAACATGTGCAGAAAGGATTCATTGGCATTAATTATTTTTCCGTCAGCGATCCGGGTAATTAAGATCCCGGCAGGGCTTGCGTGAAATGCACCGGAAAATAATTCCTCAGATTTGATTAGTTTTTCTTCTGCTTTTTTTCGATCAGTAATATCCTGCACTGTGCCTTGCATATAAACAGGAGTATTCTCTTTATCGTATTTCATTTCGCCGGAACCGCTATAATAATGCAGGGAACCGTCAGGCAATATTGACCTGAATTCATATTCACCCGGTGCTTCACCTGAAAGGCATACCTGCATCCATCGCTGCATTTTCTCCAGGTCGTCGGGATGCACCAATTCAAAAAAGAAATCGGGGGTTGTGTCAACAACTTTCGAAGGAAGGCCATATAGCTGGTACATATTATCTGACCATTTCAGTTCGCGGCCTTCCAAAAAATAGGTCCAGCTCCCCATTTTGGCAATCCTTTGTGCTTCAGAGAGTGAAAAACTAGTTGCTTGTAATTCGTCCTCCGCCTTTTTTCTTTCGGTTATATTGGTGGTGATACCAAATATCTGTTTCGGCGTTCCATCGGCTTTTCTTAAAAAAACAGATTCTTTGCTATAGAACCAATGCCAGTTACCGTTTTTGTCCTTCATCCTGTACTCATGGCTTACAATTTCTTTGTCAGCAGCAATAAGGTATTTAGGGTATGTGCTGTTAAGGTAAAAATCAAAATCATCCGGGTGCATCAGCATGGGAACTATCTGATTGCCCATTTGTTTTATTTCAGCACCCGTGTAGCCCAGGTTCATTTGTATGCCCTCATTTACGTAAATATTTTTTCTTTCTTCAATATCATAGATGTAAATAATATCAGGCGAAGCATTGATAATACTTTCAATAAACCGCTGGTTTTCTCTCAACTCGGCTTCTGCCTTTTTTTCTTCGTTATATCCCGGAAGAAAACAGACAATCCTTCAGGTGAAGGATAAACATGATTTTCAAACCATTGATCAAATGGCGGAAAATATTCTTCGAAATAAGTGTACTTCTGCTCCGCCATGGCCCTCTCGTAAGCTTTTTGAAATGGCTGTCCTGCACTTTCAGGAAGTTCTGTCCAGATATTTTTGCCGATCATTTTGTCCGGGTCTCTGCCCGTTAATTCCCCGGCTTTTTTATTCATGTAGGTATAACACCAGTTTTTGTCAAGGGC
>JANRKT010000072.1:0-25111 GCA_033763355.1 Chitinophagaceae bacterium
CCGCTCTGGTGTCCTTCTTTGGTAAAATCAAATGCCTCCGGTGCGATGCCCTGTTTATGCGCCCGGTTAATCAGCACATCAATCAGCTGGCGCATTTTCATTTCATCTTCTGTTTCAATATTCAGCTTAAATTCTTTTTTATCCAGGTTAAGCACCACATGTGTTCCTTTAAAATCAAACCGGTTGGTGATTTCTTTGGTGGTTACATTCACGGCATTGTCCAATGATTGTACATCCACCTTGCTTACCATATCAAATGAAGGCATATGTAATATTTATGCAAATGTATGGGGAAATAAAAAAAATCCCGTTGAGAACAACGGGATGTACACGTCATGAGAAAACTAAACTGTTATGTAAAAATTTTTGTGTTAATTCTCACCGCCCACTTTTACACGGTTCTGCTCATCGCCTGCACCACCTGTTCTGCGCTTGTTTCCGCCATTTACTTTACCCTTGCTGAAACGGTAAGTAAAGCTCACATTGGCAACGCGGCTGTCACGCTGGTTCTGGAAGGCGGCATCAATATTGCTGAAACGGCTTTCCCCTTTAATTTTCTGTGTCCACAATACGTCACGTACGGTTACACGTACAGTGCCTTTATTTTTTAAAACCTGTTTGCTTGCCCCTACTGTCATCATTCCAAAGGGCTTGATGCGGAACACACCTTCAACACCTTCAGTCCTGTAAAAGCCGCTCAGTTCAGCGCTCCATCCTTTGTTGAATTTAAACTGCTGTGAGGCATTCAGCACAAGGGTTGTGGCGCCGATGCTCACAAAATCGTTGTTTACGATGCCATCAAAACGGTTGTTGTAAACGTTGGCATAGATGTTACCGGTCCACCATTTTGCAAATTTGGTCATGGCACTCACTGATACACCATACTGGCGTTGTTTGGCAATGTTGGCCTGCTTTACGTAAGTCTGGTTCTCATCAGTATTTTGCTCCAGAACCTGCTGTATAATGTCTGTTGTTTTTGTATAGTTGAGTGTTGTAGTAAGAAAGCTCATGAAAGTGTGGCTCAGCTCTACATTATGGCTGAACTGGGGTTTCAGGTTGGGATTGCCCTGTTCGTAAGTGTACCTGTCAAGAAACATTACAAAAGGATTGAGGCTTTCGTAATCCGGCCTGCGTATCCTGCGGCCGTAGTTAAGGCCGAACACATTCTTTTCGCTTGCGCTGTACTGTAAAAACATAGTGGGGAACAGCTGCGCATAATTGCGCTCAAATTTTTCGCCGGTTGTAACCTGGTTGCCTTTTGCATGGGTATGCTCAAGCCGCAAACCAAACTGCCCGCTGAATTTTTTACTGAACTGCTTACTGATGTTTACGTAAGCGGCATTAATGTTTTCATCATAAATAAAATGGTTGCTCCTGCCCCTGTCAATTACCAGTTCCCCGTTCAGCACACTGTCATAGCGGGCATTGTTATCTGTTCTTACAAAACTGGTTTTAATACCGGCTTCTAATTTTGCACCCTTTTTCAATGGATGTACATAATCAATTTTACCGCTGTATATTTTAATATCCTGTGGTAAATCACCCAATAATGTATCCGGTACAAGCATGGGGCTGCCCAAAGCGTCAAAATAAGTGTTGATTAAATTCTGGTTGTTGCTGGCATTGTAGCCTATGTAATCAATGTCTGCGGTTAATTCTTTTCCTGTTGAATCAAACACATGGCGGAAGTTCAGGTTGGTGCTGAAGTTTCTCCATTTCTCATCATTCCTCACAAAGGCCTGCGTCTGGCTTTGCAAATCATAAGCAGGATCAGAAATGTCAATGATGCTGTGGTTTCTGAACTGGCCGGGATTATAAAACCCGCTGAACACCACACCAAAAGTTGTTTTTTTGGAAGCGAAGTAATCCATTCCCAGTTTTGCATTGTAAGACTGGTTCTTGTCTTTCATTCGTGATACCTGGTCGAAATGTGATTTGAGTTCTTTCGTACCCGCTTCAATAAACTTACGCTGTATGGTGAGATCATTAAAACTTTTGCGGTAATTGTGGCTTACATTGGTGAACAGGTTAAACTTACCTGTGCGGTAATTCATGTTCACACTTTCATTGAATTTGGGATAACGTCCCTGGCCATATCCTAAGGTAACACTGCCATTGTAACCCATCACCCTGTTCTTTTTTGTTTTAATGTTTATGATACCGGCATTTCCTGCAGCGTCATATTTTGCCGGGGGATTGGTCATGATCTCAATTTGTTCAAGCTGGTTGCTTTGCATGTTGCGCAGCAGGTTGGCAAGGTCCTGTGCTGACAGGTAAGTCTGCCGGCCGTCTATCATTACAATTACGCCCTGTTTTCCTTTAAGGCTGATGTTGCCATCCCTGTCAACAGTTATACCGGGGGATTTTTCAAGTACTTCAAGCGCTGATGTGCCCACATTGGTTACTGAAGCCTCAACATTCACCACAGTACGGTCAATCCTTTGCTCAATAAGCGGCTTTTTTGAAGTAACAACTATTCCTTTGAGGTCTTTGCTTTCTTCTTCCATAATCACATCCCCCAGGTTAACTGCATCACCTGGACTGAGGCTGAAAGTTTTGCTGAATGACTTTTTATGGCCAATTGCAGTTATCGAAACGAGGTAAGAACCTTCTTTTATGTTCACAAATTCAAAACGCCCTTGCTTGTCAGACATGTCAACTTTTACCAGCGAGGAGTCTTTTGTCCTGAGGAGGGAAACGGTTGCAGCTTCGAGGTTTTTTTGAAATTTATCCTTTGCAACTCCTGTCACCTTTGAAGTTGTTTGTCCAAAGCTAAAAATACTGATACATAAACATAATGCAGTCAGCAGGTTATAACATTTCTTCATGTCTCTGTTTTTAATGAAAAGTACTATGTATTGAAATTTACAAGCCAAAAGTAAGTACTATGTTATACTAAGTAGCTTGTTTTGTGTCCAACGGTTTGTTAAACTTATATCCGGCAATTGCTAAGCGTGGTTGTGTGACGCAGGAGTGTAAAATGAGTTACAGCCCAAACCGTTGTTTAGGACAAATGGCTGATATGTTATTTAGTCGGGCCTTAAAAAGCCCATTTGTTTTTTTCAGGGTTAATAAAGATGCGGTATAAGCAATGATAAAGACGGAATAATAAAGCCAAAAATATCTGTTTCCAGATATTGATCATTCTTTTGAAGTTAAAAGCAGAAGCGGTCAGCATTATATTGATATTGTCTCCGAATACCCCTTTATAAAAATTGCGGCTTAAGCGGTGATCAGCTTTGAGGTGGCTGATAATCGGTTCTATAGCGGCCCGTCTCCTGAATGATTTTCTGAGTTTGCGCTGTTCAAATTTGCTTTGCTTTTTGTCATTAAACGGTTTGGGTATCTGTACCCGGGTATCACCAATCTGTGTAATGCCCCTGTAGCCCCTGTCAACCGAAACGGTGCCGGGTGCCCGGCCTGTTAATTTTTCTACCTGCTTCAAAGAAGGCTCCAGGGTATGGCCGTCATATTCGTTGCGAAAACCTTTGGCACCTACAATCACGCCGGTATGTTGTGTATAAACAATGGATACCTTATTGCCAAACTCATATTTCTTATGCTCCTTTCCTTTTGATATGCATTGCACTTCGGGTTCATGAAGCGAATAAATTTTTCCGCTGTCATTTCTTTTTTGTGCCAATACTTTTTTGAATAAACTTAAATCGTTTTGATACATTGAACCCGGCGAAAGGTTTCTTTCTAATTCTCTTACCAGCCGGCCAGCAATGGTTTTTATTTTGCGATCCGCTTTTCGAGCCTTGCCTTTATTTTTAGGATGATTACGAAAACGCTGATCCACGCCTAACTTTTTCAGCGTTCGGGTATAGCTTTGGCGAACCGGCATCTGTTCTTTTTGGGCAATCTGATGACATTTCTTTATGATCTTTCTGTGGAGTTTATTATCAGTGGGAAAGGTGATGTTCTTTTCCTGAACGGTTGTGTCAGCACTTACATCAGGATCATTGCTGTCATCTCCATTGATACGAATGCTTTCTTTCAATATCAATTCAACGCCCTGTTCGCCGATGCGTTTTCTGAAATGCACCAGTTCCGATGCTTCGCAAGGCGCCCCTGCAACAAAACTGGAAAATCCACCGAAATACTGATAGTAGCTGTTCTCTTCCCACTGTTCCACCACACTCTCATCACTGAGATTGCGGATATGCTTTAGCATCAGCAGCGATACCATCAGCCTGATCGGCTTGGCCGGTCTGCCGTTATCAGAACAATACAAGTCTTTAAACGCTTCGTTAAACTGATCCCAATAAATGCGGTTAGCTAAAATATACAGAGGATGCTTACGGCTGAGCTGTTCCTCGAAGGTGCTGTAAAAACTCATTTGGCAGATATTAACTGGTTTGGGAAGCATATAAATCTGCAAGAAATTTAATCAACTAATAGCTTTTCTTGCAGATGAAACCGCATATACCATGCTACAAAAACCTTATCCACATTGGCTTTAATAACTTTTTAAGGCTTGACTATTTAGCTGGTTTAAGGCTAAGGCAGGTAACTTGGCCAACATCTTTTCAGATGCTTAAATAGGCGAATGATTGCCGGATGCATCGCTATGCAGTTTTGTTGTTTTTTCTGAGATAGAAAAACATGATGAGACCCGAAATAACCAATAATGAAGATATCAATTCGGCCTGTGTGGGGTGAAAGCCGAATAAATTATAAGTGCTGTTTACCCTTATCTTTTCAACAAAAAACCTTTCAACGCCATTTAAAACAAGATATACGGCAAACAATTGCCCGGCTATTTTAAGGCGCTTACGGAGCCACCAAAGCGCTGCAAACAGAACAAGGCAAACGATCGTTTCATATAATGGTGTGGGGAATACAGGCGGATTCAATTGCCTGCAATATGAATCACTGCATCCTGCTATTGCTGTGCCCACTTCATTTACATTGTGCGGATAATTGTATGCCCAAAACCAGTTGGGCAGAAATGAAAGGCCTTTGAAGTAAGTGTGAGGTATGTTATCAAGGCTGCCAAATTCAGAAACAAGGTATTTGGCATAATCTCCATTGGAAATTACAATACTCTTGAATTGTTCTGCAACAGCGGGAACAATTTTACCGGCACTGTCAACCTGGTAAGCGCTGTTAAAAATTCCCCAGTCCCCGTCGCCTGAAACCTGGCAGCCGATACGCCCTACTGCATAAGCAAGCATTAAAGGAGCTGCGGCGCTGTCAACAAGGTGTAACAGGCTGATTGATTTTCTGCGGGCATAATATAGTATGAATGCTGCGGCACATATCAGGCCCCCGTAAAATGTAAGCCCGCTTGGTGAAAGTAAATTACCAACAGGGTTTTCAACAAACCGGTCCCAGTTTTCAAGGTTATCAAAAACCTTTGCGCCGATAAAACCAAAAATTGCAGCGTAAATGGTAATGTCACCCACTCTTTCATGGGGCCATATCCTTATCTTTCTTTCTTCGGGTTTGGGAAGTTTTTGTTTATTCTTTTCCCAAAACCTCAACCCGGAAAACACAAGGCCGAGGATAATACCGCCGGGCCAGCTTCCGCTGGTTGAAAAAATATAATCCTGCGGGCTGAGGTTTTGCCCTGCCAAAAAAATTCCAAGAAGTTTATAACCAATAATAAAACCAAAAATAAAATTCAGTGCAAGTTCAGTAATGCTGGCCGGCTTACCCACTGTAATCATTTCCTCCTTGGGGTGCAGCAACCCCTGTTTTTCCCTTCTCTTTAATTCTTTGGCAAGGGTAACAGCAGCCAGCACAAAAGAAATAGCTACAAAAAATCCAAAAGAATGTATGTACCGGGTTACTGACCAGGGTTCGATACCTAATGTTTCTTTCAGGAAAAAATAAAGGTTAGGATACATGCAGGAAAAAAAATTGAGGCACAATGATACTTTAAAAAAACGGATTGCTATAAAAAGAAAAAGGCCCCGCCGGAAAGCAGGGCCATTCTACTATGAACAAAGCAAAAAACTTAATTGCAATATTCTTCAAAAGCTGCAATAAGGTTATGTGCAATCATCTGGGCCGGTCTTCCTTCAATCTGGTGCCGCTCAATCATGTGTACCAGTTGCCCGTTTTTAAACAATGCAATAGAAGGCGAAGAAGGGGGATAAGGCATCAGGTGTTCACGTACTTTTTTTACCGCTTCAATATCAAAGCCCGCAAAGCTGGTTGTTAACCTGTCGGGCTTTTTGGGACTATTATGCACAGCCATTATTACGCCCGGCCTGGCGCTGCCAGCAGAACATCCGCATACTGAGTTAATCATTACCAATGTGGTGCCCTGGGATGATAAGGTATTGTCTACTTCCTGCGGTGTAAGTAATTCCGAAAACCCGTTTTCGGTTAATTCTTCCTTCATGGGAAGTACAATTTCTGAGGGATACATATTTACTTTTTTGTTTTAAAACACAAAACTAACGCAAATTGTTAAACCAAATCATTCTCATGAATTTATGTCACAAAATTAAACGCACTTCCGACTTTCTGGCATTAGAATACCTCGCAACAATGCAGCCCTGGCATAAAAAAACGGGTGGTACAGCATTTGAAAAACCTGTTTACGAAAATTTATATGGTCTAACTTAAAATTATAAAGCAATGACACTCGTAAAATTTAACCAGAAGCCGGTTGAAAAAACCATCAACAACCTTTTTGATGATTTCTTTACCCACCTGCCCAACAGGTTTTTTGATGATGTGGGAGGGGTAACTACCGGCGGTTACGCCCCTGTAAACATCAGGGAAACAAATGACAGCTACGAAATGGAGATTGTTTCTCCCGGTATGGAAAAATCTGATTTCAAAATCAATGTTGACAGGGAGCAATTGACTGTTTCAGCCGAAAAGAAAAAAGAAACAAAAAATGAAAATGAAAGGCAGGTAAGAAGGGAATTTAATTACAAATCCTTCACCCGCACTTTTACACTGGATAACAGCATTGATGCAGGAAAAATAGCCGCCCGTTACGAGAACGGCGTATTGTTCCTCACACTTCCTAAAAAGGAAGAAGTAAAAGTGAACCCGAAAGAAATCAGCATTCAATAATTTTTAAGTTTCATAAGCAGTTGGTTTTGCCTGTAAAGAAACCTCTTACAGGCAACTTTTTAAACCCCCTTTTTCAAAGGGGGTTTTGTTATTTACAAACTGTTAAAGCAGGTTATTTTTGATCATATTGCTTTAATTTCGGCGCACAAGTTTTTCACCAAATACCTGTAACATTGAGAACTTATCTTTTATCATGCTTTACCCTGTTGTGCTTAGTTTCTGCCGTTACAGCGCAGGTTAAAAAAACTGATACCATTCCCCCGCCGGCTGATACCCTTACTAAAATTGCAGTTGATACCGTAACAGCCGATACCAGCCTTCGCATCATCAACCTCAATCCGTATTTTACCATTCATGTTGATTCTGTACTGAACTACGATTTAAGGATAAACAAACCTGCCGAACAATATTACTGGTACCTTAAAAGCGGCCCTGTTGGTGTGCGCATTGACCGCAACAGCGGCTTGCTGTTCTTTAAAGCCGATAAAGCCTTTTTTAAAAGCGGTAAACTCAGGTACGATGTTCCTTATAAAGTTGAAGTGGGCGTTCAAAACCTCTTTGACCCTGCATTGCATGTGGATACAGGTTTTACAATTGTATTTTACAGCACCGAAATCAACTCTTCTAAGTTAAAGCCAACAGTAAGCAACACACTGTTTGTAGAAGAAGGGGATTCAGTACAGTTTAAAGTGCAGTGCGAAAAAGGCACATTCCCTATTGAAGACATAACCATTAATACCAACATGCCTATCAGTAATTTTAAACCTGTAAAGGAATGTGATGATGAATTTTCATGGATGGTGCCGTTTGAGTTTATAAAAGATAATGATACAGCAAAACAGAAAATCCTTGTTCTCCAGTTCATCGGCTCTGATAAGTTTTTTAATAAGGATACCGCAACTGTCCGCATTGCTGTCCGTCCCGGCATCAATTACCCGCAACGCAATATTGAGCACAAAAAAGTATCAGATGAGATGGCCACATACATCCAGCAGCTAAAGCTAACATTCTATGTCATCAGTAAAAACATAAAGAAAAATAAAACAACACGAACCACTTTTGATATTACCGGGTCTTCCACCGCCCTTGCCGGAACCATTCTTTCTACTGCAACTGAAAATAAGAACACACAGAATGTAGGAAAGGTATTGCCCAGTGTTGGCCTTACCCTTGTGCCGGTAAAAGAAGCTGTGGCGCCAAGTAAAATACAGGAACAAAATACCGCTGCACAGGTAAGGGGTGTTACCAAAAGATTAGAATATCTTTTAAGTGAAAATTCACTGGCTGGCGACCGTGACCCCGAAATCCTTGCCAAAACAAAAAAACTGCGTGATGAGCTGAAACAGGCGCAACTGCAGTTGGTTGATCTCCCCCTTGTTGAGTTTGATGAAAAATTCACAAGAGAAGACGCAGAAAAATATTTCACCAATCCCAGGGTGAATAAGAAATACAAGCTTAAAGTAAATTAATCGCAGGGCGACCTTCTCCTCGTATCAATAAGGTACTGAATTTTCCACTCTCCTTTCAACCTCACCAGTTGAAAAGAATTAACCCCGCAATGGCTGAAATTGTTATTGAGGTAAAATTTATAAGGCGTCCACACAATGGCCAGCGGCCCGTCAATACGAATGGTTTCAAAACTTATCCTCTCATCGGCTGCGCCTTTGGGTTGTTTACCAACAAATTCAGCAAATGCTTTTATATTTTCATTTCTTATACGCACATTTCCATCTTTATCAACCGAAATGGTTTGCAGTATGGCGCTGTCGGCAAAAGCATTTTTCAGCGCAGCGGCATCACCATTCTTCATTGCGGCAAATAAATTATTAACGGTGGTTTTAACTGAGTCTTCGGTTGTCTGAGCAAAAGCTTGTGATGCTAAGATCATCGCTGTTAAATAAATGATAAATGGCCTTTTCATGATGTGGATAAGTGTTGGTTGGCAAAAAGTTTGGCGCATAAAAGTAAATCAACCGTTATATGAAATCTGGAAATTTACACCAATGGTCTGTACTTTTATTATTTGTTCTTATTCTCACTTCCTGCAGCCGCAGCAATTACCCTGAAAGGAACCCCTACCCGCAACGTAACCCACATCCACGTGGCCCTGTTGTTATCGTTGATGGTGACGGAAGGGTGATTACACATCCCGGTCACTTGCCCCCGGGCCAGGCTAAAAAAATCTATGGACATAAATCTGCAAAAGTTTTTGCACCGGGTCAAAAAAAGAAATACCTGAAACATTACGGGTCGCTTCCCGCAATTGTAATTTACCTGCCAGAAAGGATGGCAAGGCGTGAAAGTAGCGGCAGGTGGTTTTACCGGAATGAAAATGATTTTTTATACTGGAAAAGAACTGATGGTTATTATCACCTCGATGACAGGTATTTTGATGACGGCGATTACAGGTACAGCAGGCATAGAAATGATAATGACGAAGATGAAAGAAAATATAAAAAAGGCAAGGGTAAATGGAAACCGTAAAATCACTGATCCCAGGGATACCTATGAAACAATGACTCCGCCCCTATAGAAAGCCCCGCTGCGGCGGGGCTTTAATGCAAAACAGGATTGTATATTTAAAAGCTGAAACTATCTTACTGCAATAAGTACCATAAAGCCGTTTATAAGTGCATAAAGAATTACAATGCTGTAAAACGACCACCTGTCTAATTTCAATGAAGCCTCCTTCTTTTGCACATTCCCTGATTCAAATAAATGCAGCGAAACGATTATAATTACCACAATCAGTAAAATAAACATAAACGTAAGGTTGTGCACATTGTCCATTAAAGTATTGGTAGTGGAAGCCGGCACTACAGATTCAACAATGTATTTATTGCCGATGGCGGCAAACAAACCGCCTACACAAAGCCCGAAACGGCTGTCCTGGTTTTCAGACGAGACAAAAAATACAAGGCATGAGATGAGGAAGGCCACATAAGCCCCGGTTAACATTTTGGCAAGCATCAGCCAGGAGTTGTTTCGCTTTATCACAATCTCAGCCCTTATACCCGGATATGAACTGCTGCCGTTCAGTTCCGGGTTGCCATAGGTGGTTTCATAAGTGTGTACCATGTCTTTAAGCCAGAACTCTTCAATACACCATTCTTTCGAATTAAAAAAAGTATCAATCCTCGAATTGAGCGTATCTGCTTTATAAACCAGTTGCGAAGTATCATACTCCGAATCTTCAATTTCAATCATCAGGTGCTGCTTGTCGAAAGGGAAACTGGATACATCCCATTGGTGCATGATCTGGGCTTTGCATTTTTGTGCGGCCCAGTTCCATGCCCCCTTTTTTTCAACTGTATAATGGCTGAATTCTGCTGATTTACTTTTGGGCAATTCAAGTGCATTCTCAAATTTCAGGCTGTCGTTTTTGTAATTGGTCCAGAGCCAGAAATCCGTCATAAAACTTTTGTCGTCCAGTTTAAAATCGTAAATGGAATTAATGTAAAGGCCGACAATACAGGTATCTTTCTGGGCTTTTGAACAAAGACAAAGGAATAAAAGAAGGGCAATGAGAGGGAGCCGGTTTTTCATAAAGGACATATTATACGGCTAATACGCTGAAACAATTATGCTTAGTATCGCATAAACATCTATTCTCATCCGCAGTAAGGGTATTTACTTAGGTATAATAGCTGTCGGCACAGGTAACTCATGAAGTAAATAAAATTCGCTCAGGTATCCTGTCCGGTAATCTTCACTCTTGTGCCCGGCAACTTGCAACTTGTACCTGCTTCTTGCTTCTTCCCATCCGTAACATATCTTGCAGGCTTGTTTTCCCTCAGGCAGATATCACTCGTTCAGTTTAAAAATTACAGCAACCGTTCTTTTAGTTTTACTGAAAGGATAACGGGGCTTTGCGGCGATAACGGGGCAGGCAAAACAAATCTCATTGACGCCATTTACTATCTATGCTTTACCAAAAGTTATTTCAGCAAAAACGATGCATACAACATCAGCGCCGGGGGCAATGGCTTCAGGTTGCAGGGAACTTTTATTAAAGAAAAAAGGGATTATGATGTAGTTTGTATATTAAGGGAAAACGGCAAAAAGGAAGTTTTACTTGACGGGGAACCTTACGGAAGGTTTTCAAAACACATCGGCAAATTTCCCTGTGTAATGATAGCCCCCGATGATGTGGTGCTGATTACCGGAGGCAGTGAAGAAAGAAGAAAATATATTGACAGTATTCTTTCGCAACTGGATGAAGAATACCTGCAAAAACTGATTGAATACAATAAGGTATTGCAGCAGCGCAACAGTTTACTCAGGCAACTTGCCGAAAGCAGCAATAATGATACAAACCTTCTTGATGTGCTCGATATGCAGCTTGTCTTACCGGGACAGGTTTTGTATGAAAAAAGAAAAACTTTTATTGCAGACATGGTTTCGCTTGTACAGCATTACTATCACCATATTGCTGCACTTAAAGAAGAAACAGAAATGAAATATGAAAGCGCCCTGCACAAAGAATCCCTTGCCGGGCTGCTGCATCAATCAAGGGAAAAAGATCTCCTGCTTCAACGCACCACTACAGGCATACATAAAGACGACCTTGATTTTTCACTCAACGGCCAGTCATTTAAACTCATTGCGTCACAGGGCCAGCGGAAAAGTTTATTGTTTGCACTAAGGCTTGCAGAGTTTGAAGTATTAAAAAAGGCAAAGGGTTTTTCTCCTCTTTTGTTACTTGATGATGTTTTCGAAAAATTAGATGACAACCGCATGAATAACCTGCTGCAATGGGTATGCCGTGAAAACGACGGGCAGGTTTTTATTACCGATACACATTGCGACCGGCTGAAAGACGCCCTGACTAAAATGAAAACCGCCTTCCGTATAGAAGAACTGCAAGCATGACTATATAATAAAAACACCCCGTAAAACTTACGGGGTGCTGATCTTTCAAAAAATAATTTGTTAAGGCAACCTGATTTCCTTCTCACCACCACTCCATTTTATTGTGGCTTTGTTGTCACAATCGCCGCTTCCATAATCAAGAAACAATTCACGGGCATTGATTTTGATTTTTAAAACGCCCTGTACCAGCCAGGGGCAACCGATTTTTTTCAACAACGGTGATTCGGTATTCAATACCAGTGTGGTGCCGTTGTTGTATTCGGTTTTTGAACGGCCCTCAATTTCATAGGCATCATCCCTTACCCTGCGGGTATCCATACCTGCTACCTGGGTAATAACCTGCAAACCATTGTAGCTGAAACCTCTTCCATTGGGGAAAGTGAGTTTACCATTTACAACCTGAACAGAAAACTTGTGTTTACCATTTTCTGAAAGGTTAGTAATAATATGGGTGCCTTCAATGTGTGCACGGCCCAGGTAAAAACCACGGAAGGTAGTGGTTACTACAGAACCTGGCCTGCGGAGCGGGCCAGTAAAATGGATGATGATAGCTCCTTTACGGAACTTGCCGTCACGGCCAATACAACCATCGCCAAAATCAATGGTTACAGTTTTAGGATAAGTGGAATCGTTGGGAGTAACGGTAATTTCCATGCAATCACCGGTTTTCTCCCTTAACTCAATAAACCTTGAAACAAGGGGGCCGGGTTCATCTGCAACGATTTCGATGCCTGCAGATCCGCCCAGGTTTGCAGAATAAGATGCTTCTTCATCTGCAGCGGTTAACCCTACTTCAGTTACATCTTCGAAGCTGGCTTCGGCCTCTGCGTTTTCTTCAGATAATGCAATGGCCTCCTGTTCGCTTACAGAAGAATTGTTTTGAATGCTGTTTTCTTTTTTACAGGAAAACAAAGTAACCATACCGAGGAATAAAAGTATAGTTACGGAAAATGAAAGTTTCAGAATTGAAGTTTTCATAGCTCAAGTAATTAAGGTGAATAAATAGTTTCCGGGTAATAAGATATAACCGCAGGTAAAAAGTTTAACCGGCAGTGATTTTTCTTTTAACTTAGGCTGTTTGCTCCGCATACATAACTGCCCAATTCATTTTAATCAAACTAAAGGAATGATTTCATTGGATGATTTTTTTGAAAGAGAAATAATTTTGGAAAATAAACGTGTGAAGCTTTCTCCTTTAAAAGAAGAAAGCGGGATTGAACTGGATAAAATCGCTTATGACCCAAAGATTTGGGAAATGTGGCTAACCAAACTGGAAAACAAGGATGACCTTAAGCAGTATATAAATACAGCTTTAAAGGAAAGGTTGGGTAAACAATCGTACCCCTTTGTCATTTTTGATAAACTAAAAAATGAATTTGCCGGGTCAACAAGATATATGGCCATTTCATTTCCCAATAAAAGATTGGAAATAGGTTCAACATGGATGAACCCCCGTTTTCAGGGAACAGGCCTGAACAAAGCCTGCAAGTTTGAACTGCTCCGTTTTGCATTTGAAGAGCTTGGGCTAAACCGGGTAGAGCTGAAAACTGATGTTTTAAACCTCCGGTCCCGCAAAGCAATCCTTAAAACGGGAGCAAAAGAAGAAGGAATTTTCAGGAAGCATGCTATTACATGGAGCGGCCGGGAAAGGGACTCGGTTTTTTTCAGTATAACCAATGAAGAGTGGCCAATTATATTGGAAACTGTCTTTTCGGAATACTTAAATCATTGATTGTTAACGTTCATTAACTCCACTCATCCCAAATTAACTCCACCACTCTGTTTTTCTGTAACATTTTTGCAACGTCGGCGTCAAGTATATGTCTTTAAGCAAACAAGAGTTCTTTGAGAGTTGAAATTTTTCAGTAAAGTAACAGTTCTAACCCACAATAGGTCAAAAAGATATCACTCAAACAGGGGATTTTTGAAAATTTTTCAAAAAACTAACAAATGAGACTTGTTTGAAACCCCTTTGCATCGTATCTTTGCGTCGCCTTTCTGATAGATCTTTTACTTACTATTGTCTTACAAGACACTTCAATTGTGGAAGTAATCACAATCCGTACTAAAACTCAACTACTACATCAACTAAAATTGCCAGTTATCACGTTATTAAACCAAACATAGTATTATGTATTGCATAGTACATGTTTAAGAATATATCTTTGTACGGTCAATTTGATGATCAGGTAAGATTAGATAAACAGAATAGAAATAAAGAATATGAAACCGATGATTAAAACAGTGAATCCTAAGGCAGGAACACTTAAACAGACGAGCAATGCTGTGAGGAACAATGTAAAAAATGTTTCCAGAAAACTGATTGCCTTCGTTCTCATGCTGAGTTTAGCCCTTTCAAACATGGCGTTTGTGCAGGGTGACAGCCTTGAAAATGTTAACAATGAGAACGCCACAGCAAAAAACACAACAAAATTTGACACCTGTTGTGCAGTAACAAAAGCCGGCGTAACAGAGATTACCAGGCGCAAGGTTAAATTAGGCATGCCTTCTTCTAAAATGATACACAAGGCGGATAAGGAAGCCATTGAAAACCTGCTTACTTCATTGAAAAATGAGGGGGTAATTTATCCTGTAACAGTTTTTGAAAAAGCTGATGCTGAAATTGTAAATAACTTCAGTACAGAAGGTAAAATTCAAATGCCTTCAGCAAATAACATCAGCAAAGCTGATACTGAAATGACAAGCCGCTTTAATGCAGCTTATGCAGTAAGCATGCCTTCAGTAAAAACAGTAAATACAGCCGATGAAAAAATAAACATCCTGTTTGCAGCTGAAAACATAAGTGTATTAAAAAATGATGTTGCCCAAAAAGCTGACCAGGAAATCAGCGGCAATTTCAGCAGGGTAAATAACCTTAAAATTAATATGCCCTCACAGGTTGAGATTGTTAAGGCAGACGATGAGTCGCATAAAAACCTGATGAGCGAAAGTGCAGCAAACGTAGTTAAAACATCTTTAAAGTAATCGGACAAAAATAATATAGCAGTTGGTTTTGGTTCAAAAGGCCCCGCTTAAAGCGGGGTTTTTTGTTTTTGGTATATCCTCTACTCTTTACCCTTTTTAAAAAATGAAGAATAAAATCCGGTCCGGGTCAGCATTTGTGTCCCCACAACCGCAGCGGCACAAAATTTTTCAATCCTAAAACCAAACTATCAACAGGGTCGTACATATCTCAAATCAAAAAAAATTAAACACACAAAAATCTAAAAGCAATGAAAAAGATCCTGTTGATTATGGCCGGGGCATTCTTATTCGGTACAGTTAATGCCCAGAGTTCTTCCAAAATGAGCAAACCCAAAGAAGTTGGCGGTGCACCAATGTATGCCACCAAAAACATTGTTGAAAATGCAGTGAATTCAAAAGACCACACCACATTGGTTGCTGCTGTTAAAGCCGCAGGTTTGGTTGAAACTTTGCAAAGTGCAGGGCCGTTTACCGTTTTTGCACCCACCAATGCAGCTTTTGACAAACTTCCCAAAGGCACAGTTGAAACGCTGGTGAAGCCTGAGAACAAAGCCGCATTAACTGGTATCCTCACCTACCATGTTATAGCAGGAAAGCTTGATGCAAAAGAACTGGCAAAGAAAATTAAAGAAGGAAACGGCACTGCCATGCTTAAAACCGTTCAGGGTGGAACCATATGGGTGATGGCAAAAGGAAATAAAATTATGCTGAAGGATGAAAAAGGCGGAATGGCAACTGTAACCATTAAAGATGTTTACCAGAGCAATGGAGTTATACATGTAATAGATGCAGTAGTTCTCCCTAAAAGCTAATTTAAAATGAAAAATAAATCAGCCCCTCGAAATCCGCAGGGGCTTTTTTATTCGTAATAGCTGTTTCTATGAAAAAGATAATTCACAAACACCCGCTTGCCATCAGGTGGTTCCACTGGATCAACTTTCCCCTGCTCACCATCATGATATGGAGCGGCATGATGATATACTGGGCCAATGATGTGTATGAAATAAAAATTGGTGATGTGCTGCTCTTTAAATTTTTCCCGGAAACGTTTTATAAGACACTTAACATATCATTTCGTCTTGCCGAAGGAATGGCATTTCACTTTGTATTCATGTGGCTCTTTATACTTAACGGTATTTTATATGTGGCTTACACATTCATCTCCGGGCAATGGCGGGATTTATTACCCAATAAATCTTCCATTACCGAAGCATGGCAGGTTTTATTACACGACCTGCGGATAAAAAAAACAGCGCCTCCTGCTAAAAAATATAACGGTGCACAACGCATTGCCTACACTATGATTATTATAATGGGCATGGGTTCAGTAATAACAGGATTTGCCATATACAAGCCCACACAAATGGGGTGGCTCTGCAGTTTGTGCGGGGGTTATGAAGCGGCAAGGGCAGAGCATTTTATCCTCACCATCGGTTATGTACTCTTTTTCCTTATACACATCATCCAGGTTATAAAAGCAGGATGGAACAATTTCCGTGCAATGATAGCAGGCTTTGAGGTTATAAATGAAAAGAACATTTAAAAATAAATAAATGAAAAAGATATTGAAGTTATTAACTGCTGGCAAAGCAGGCCTCAGCACAGAACAGGTTATTTTACGAAAAACTATATTTTCTTTTACCGTATTTATCCTGCTGATTGGCTTAGCCGCTGCAGGCTGGAACATGCTTTTGCAGCAGCCGCTTGACGGGGGAATACGCGGTGGCATCCAGGAGCCATTGCGAAAAGGATTAAATATCAATGAGAAAATTTTTACAGGGTATTTTGACAGCAGCAGGCTGGTAAAAGAATATCCTTTAAGCAAAGCAGCAAAAAATGTAAGGGTAAACGGGGATGTGGGGCTGAGCGAAGATTTTTTTGATCCGGCAGAATGGAAACTGCAGGTAATAAAAAGTAACGGGGATACATTATTCATACCCATTGAAGAAATAAAACAGTTGCCTAAAACAGATGTGAACTTTAATTTTAAATGTATTGAAGGATGGAGCCAGGTAACGCACTGGGGCGGCGTAAAGTTTTCAGATTTTATACAGAAGTACAGGCTTTACAATGAAATTTCACAGAAATATGCCGGTATGAGCACTCCGGATGAAGAATATTACGTGGGCATTGATATGCCCAGCATCATGCACCCCCAAACCATACTTTGTTATGAGATGAATGGTAAACCGCTGCCCATGAACCAGGGGTTCCCCCTCAGGCTTATTATTCCTGTTAAATACGGCATCAAACATCTTAAGCGGATTGGCAGCATTTACTTCAGCAATGCCAAACCCGCAGATTACTGGGCAGAAAGGGGATATGATTACCATGCGGGCCTGTAATTTCCTTTTAAAATTTCCTGCTGTTCTAAAACTGTAACAACATCTGCATCGTAAGTATCTCCGATAAACAAAAAATATTTACCAGGTTAAAATTCTTTAAAATGAAAAAAGGAAAAATTCTTCTTACTGTTCTGGCAGCGGGAATTACCATAGGTAGTATCCTTTATGCAGCAGATCACATTGATTCACCTGCTGTAACCGGCGCCACAACAGACATTACGGATGTTTATGTATTCCGCGGGCAGGACGTCAACAACATGGTATTTGTTGCTAATACACAGGGCTTAATGTCACCGGCTGCAACAGGCAGTGCACAATTTGACGCAAATACTTTAATTGAGTTCAATATTGACAACAACAACGACAATATTGAAGACCTCGTTATCCAGTGCATTTTTGACGGCGGCAAAATGAAAGTGTATGGCCCTGTTAAACCAACTGCTACAGGAACACGCAGCCAGCTGGAAGGTTCTGCTAAAGCAGAAGTTGCTGTTACAGCTTATGGCGCTGCTTCACCCAATATTGGAAACGGAAACGGCATCAAAGTATTTGCAGGGCCCCGTGATGACCCCTTCTTCTTTGATTTAAACCAGTTTAAAAAAGTAATTGCCGGAACGGCAACGAGCTTCAACAATCCCGGTGCCGATACATTTGCAGGCACCAATGTACTTAGCGTTGTAGTGGAAGTACCCAAATCTCAACTGGGCGCCACAACCGGAAAAATCAATGTATGGCTTGAAACCAAAAAGAAAGTTTAATTCTTCCATTCATTTTAAAAACAAAGTATCATGACAAATAAATTCAGAAATATGATGGTTGCGGCAATTGCTGTTTCAGCAATAGGTGCTGCTTCATGTAAAAAAGATAAAGACCCGCAACCTGTAGTTTATTACGAGCAACAGGACCAGATGGCAAGGCCCGCAATCAACACAGTATTTGTTGATGCTTCCGAAAAAGACAAATTCAATACCACGGTTCCTTCGCAACAGGGGGCAATGTTCAACAGTAAGTTCAAAGCCAAATTAGCGGCATTCGGATATACCTCAAATATACTTGGCCTTAATGCAGATGCATTTGCAGGTGTTTTATCCACAGATGTACTCAATGCTTCAACCACAGCGCCCACTACATTTTATGATGGCACCAATGTGCTGACAGGCCGTGCACTGGCAGATGATGTAATTGATGTGGAACTGATACTGATCTTTGGAGGGGCTGCAGGTTCATCAAATCCGGGCCTTACCAGCGACCGTGTAAATGCAAACGACAAGGCATTTCTCGCTGCATTTCCTTACCTGGCAAGTCCTCATTAAACACAGCACATCATACAGGCGGAGGATGTTATCCTCCGCTTTACTTTCCCGCTTTATACCAAAAATAAAAATTATGAAACGCCTGTATTATTATACAGCATTTACCTTGCTTTTTCTCATAAACAGCTGCAGCAATCAAACAAATGAAGCTGTTGTACATGCAGCTGATTATGAAAAAAATTTTACTTCCGGCCACAACAGCGGGCACAAAACAGAAATTGAAAAGGATCTGTTGTTCTGGAAAGAAAGGCTTGCAAAGGACACCGGCGACCTTTCTGCAAAAATAAAAATTGCCGGCCTGCACAGCAGGCGTTTTCAATATTCAGGAAATATTAATGATGTCCATCAGTCAGACAGTTTATACAACATCTGCAATATTATTCAGAAAAAATTTTCTTCATCGGTTTACCGTTCCCTTGCTGCCAATGCAGTAACGCAACACCGCTTCAGGCTTGCACAATCTTTCCTGGACAGCGCTTTGAGGATGGGAGATGACAAGTACCTTTCGCTGCTGCAGCAGTTTGATGTGGCCCTGGAACTGGGCAATAATTTACTTGCACATGAAGTACTCAACAGCACAAAAAACAAAAACAGTTTTGAATACCTGATACGTGAAGCCAAATGGCTTGACCACCACAAAGGCAACCTTGATGCAGCAATTATAAGCATGGAAAAGGCCCTTGAACAAATAAAGCACAGCGAAAACAAAAACCTACTCTGCTGGGCAACGGCCAATCTTGCAGACATGTATGGTCATGCCAACAGGTATGAAGACTCATACAAAGCTTATCTCTCAGTTATTGAAAAAGACCATGCTTACTATCATGCATGGAAAGGTATTGCATGGCTTGCATTTTCACACGACAGGAATTATAATGAAGCAAAAAGGATATTAAACTATCTCAGAGGGCAGCACCCTATTCCCGATTATGAGTTGCTGCTTGCCGAAATAGCCGGGGCCGAAAAGGACGGAGAACTGAAGAACGATTACCTCAAATCATTTACAGCTAAAGTATCAGCCAGCAGCTATGGCGATATGTACAGCAAATACCTTTTTGATATTTATACCAATGAATGGAATGAATATGACAAGGCCCTGGAAATTGCACTAACCGAAGTAAAAAACAGGCCAACAGCAGAATCTTATACTCTTTTAAGCATGGCTTATTATAAAAAAGGAGATACACAGAAAGCATTTGACATTGCAAAGCAATATGTAGAGAACAGAACTTTTGAACCCGGCGCCCTTTACCTGCTTGGCATTTTATACCATGCAAAAGGCAATACGCCTATTGCAAAAAAATATTTTAAGGAATGCAGTAACAGCAGTTTTGAACTGGGGCCTGCTGTTTCACAAGAGATCAGCAAATATATTTCACGCAGTTAATAAGGAAATATGTTAAGGATACTGTTTACCTGCATCATTATCCTGGCCTGTGTTTCACCAGGGTTTTCGCAGCAATTGTACAAACTCAGGGTAATTGATGAAAAAACTGCTGAACCAATTGAAGCGGCAACTGTGAAACTGCTTCCTTCAGGCACAACAACGGTTAGTGATAAACTGGGTAACTGTATTGTAAAAAGCACAGGAGATACTGTATATATAATGGTATCCTCCATTGGCTATAAAAGTGAAATGATAAATATCGCAGGGGCTACATCATCCGTAACCATACAACTCAAACAGGGCATTCTTGACCTGAATGAACTGGTAATAAGCCCAGCTTCATCTTCCTTCCGCTTCAATACCATAAGCAAAATTGATTTAAACACCCGGCCGGTAAAATCATCACAGGAACTGCTGCGGACTGTGCCGGGTTTGTTTATTGCACAACACCAGGGCGGCGGCAAAGCGGAACAGATTTTTTTAAGGGGCTTTGACATTGATCACGGAACCGATATCAGCATCAGTGTTGACGGTCTGCCGGTTAATATGGTATCGCATGCACATGGCCAGGGTTATGCCGACCTTCACTTTGTTATTCCTGAACTGGTAAAAAACATTGATTATGGCAAAGGGCCTTATTATGCCGGTTATGGCAACTTTAATACCGCCGGTTATGTAAACCTGCAAACTATTAATAAGCTTGACAAAAACAGGATACAGGTTGAAGCGGGCCAGTTCAATACATTCCGTTCATTGGTAATGATGAACCTTTTGAATAAAAACAACAGCAGGCAAAACGCCTATGTAGCAGGTGAATTTTTATATTCTGACGGGCCTTTCAAAAGTCCGCAGCATTTTAACCGGTTCAATATACTTGGCAAGTACAATCTAAACATCAATTCAGATAATAATTTATCGCTTACTATTTCCACTTTCAGCAGTAAATGGAATGCATCGGGGCAGGTACCGGACAGAACAGTAGCAAGTGGTATGATTGACCGCTTCGGAGCTATTGATGACACAGAAGGAGGGAATACAAAAAGAACAAATGCAGCTATCAGATTAACGAGTAAGCTGCGAAATGATGCAACAATCGAAAATCAACTTTTTTACAGCCGCTATCATTTCAACCTGTACTCCAATTTTACTTTTTTTCTAAATGACCCTATAAACGGCGACCAGATTAAACAAAGAGAGGGCAGAAATATATGGGGATACAATGGCATGTATTCCCAACAAAAAGAATGGAAGGGCTGGCAAATCAACAGCACAAAAGGAATTGGTTTCCGTTATGACCAGACAGGCAACAGCGAATTATCTCACACTTTAAATAAAAATACCACGCTGCAGGAAATACAAAGAGGGGATATAAATGAGCTTAATGCTTTTGCATATACTGATGAAAAAATACAAAAGGGGAACTGGCTGTTTAACCCGGGTATCAGGTTTGACTATTTTCATTTCACATATACTGATAAGCTTAACCCCCAACTGCCACGCCAGGCAAAATCAATCCTCAGCCCCAAACTCAATATAGAGTACACTATCAGCAAGTCGCTGCAGGCCTATGTTAAAACAGGCAAAGGCTTCCATTCAAATGACACACGTGTTGTTGTGGCCAGTTCAGGTAAAGAAATTTTACCTGCCGCATATGGAGCAGATTTGGGTATTGTGTGGAAACCTCTTTCCGGTTTACTTATTAATTCCGCATTGTGGTACCTGCACCTGCAACAGGAATTTGTTTATGTGGGGGATGAAGGCATTGTTGAACCAGGTGGGAAAACCCGGAGGTACGGTCTTGATGTATCTGCACGTTACCAGTTCAGCAAACACTTGTTTGCCGATGCAGACTGGAATTTCTCAAGGGCAAGGAGTATTGAAGGTGCAAAAGGGAAAAATTTTATACCCCTTGCCCCCACCCTCACCAGCACCGGCGGCATCAGTTACAAAACTGCAACGGGATTAAACGGCAGCCTTCGCTACAGGTACATTAAAGACAGGTCTGCCAATGAAGACAATTCTGTAACTGCAAAAGGGTATTTGATAAGCGACCTGGCCCTGAACTATACGCAACAGCAATATGAAGCGGGTATTGTGATTGAAAACATCTTTAACACAAAATGGAACGAAGCGCAGTTTGAAACCACATCAAGATTAAAAAATGAACCGCAACCTGTAACAGAGCTTCATTATACACCCGGGGTACCGTTCTTTTTAAAAGCAAGAGTTGCCTTCTTTTTTTAAGCAAAGAACAAACACAGGATAATCTTACTATAGTTTTGAAATCCGGCATAAACAGGTACCCGTATCTATATATGCTTATGCGAAAAGCTGGAGTACAGTTCAAAATCAGGATCGTTTCATGCAAAACATATTCATTACCGGCGGAACCGGCTATATTGGCAGCAGGCTCATAAAATCGTTGCAGAAACAAGGCGGGTTCAGGATCAAAGCCCTTATAAGAAAAGGCTCTGAACATAAAGCGCCGGCTTGTTGCGAAATTGTGTCTGGCAACGCACTTGAGGCCATCAGTTACCAGCAGCATATCGAAAGGGGTTCATCGTTCATACATCTTGTTGGCGTTGCTCACCCATCCCCATCAAAAAAAGAAGCATTTAAACAAATTGACCTTGTTTCTGTTCAGCAGGCTGTAAAAGCGGCAAAGTACGCGGGGGTAACCCATTTTATTTATCTCAGTGTATCGCAATATCCGTCGGGCATCATGAGGGATTACCAGTTGGTGAGGGCTGAAGGAGAAACATTATTAAAAGAGAGTGGCATCATCTCTACATTTATACGCCCCTGGTATGTGTTAGGGCCCGGGCACCGGTGGCCGGTTTTATTAATGCCCTTGTATGGCATTGCAAAATTATTTCCTTCAGCACGTGAAAAAGCAGAGAAACACGGATTGGTTACCATTAACCAGATGATTGAAACCCTTGTTTATTCCGTTCAAAACCCGCCTGCAGCAAACGATGTGTATGAAGTGGAAGACATTAAAACAATCAGGCCGCAGAAACTTCTGGTACGGCCGGTAATTCAATAAACATATTCACAGAGAACAAGGGCTTTAAAATCCTGACATGACAAAAACGGAATGTTGTATGCTGCGGTGCTATTACAACTTCTGGCCTTCCTTTCTTTTACTACCTTGTACTATCAAAAAACAGCAGTAGCCGGCAATTTTAACTTACGCATCAGCAAAAGTATTAACTAAAATATTCTGCGGCCCCGCTGTGATTTTTTCTGCCCTTATGCGAATAATAGTTTAAGCATATTTCTTAATTTGATAATCCACAGTTAACCAGAGAATAAAACAGTATAAACAGGAAATGAGAAGCAATAAATGAACCCAGCAGACAAACCGGATTTGTTTCTTTCAGTTATTGAAAGCAATAAAGGAATCATTTACAAAATAGTGAACTCCTATTGCAAACAGCCTGAGGACAGAAAGGACCTTGTACAGGAGATAATGATACAGTTGTGGAAATCGTTTGAAAAGTATAACGATAACTACAGCCATTCCACCTGGATATACCGCATTGCACTGAATGTGGCCATTTCATTTTACAGGAAAGAAAATACCCGGCAGAAGATAGCGCAGCCGCTAAAGGAAAGCATCCTTGATTTTGCCGACATTAATAACGCACAGGAAAAAGAAGCAAATTTTAATACCCTGCAACAGTTCATCTCCGGGCTTAAAGACCTGGACAAGGCCTTGATGCTGCTTTATCTTGAAGAAAAAAGTTATAAGGAAATTGCCGGAATCACCGGCATTACCGAAACCAATGTGGCAACGAAAATTGCAAGAATAAAAAAATTACTGAGGCAAAATTTTGATACAATAAACCAGCAATAAAATGGAAGAAACAAACTTTGTGCTTTTATGGAAGGAGCATTATGAAAAAATTGAAGCCAGCCTGGCCATCAACAAACGCTTGCTGCTGGGCGCCCTTGAAGATAAAGCAAAATCCTCCCTTTCATCTTTAAAACGGCTTAAAACCACAGGCATCATCCTATCTGTGCCTTATTTGCTTTTTCTTGGCGCACTCCTGTTTTGGGCTGTCACCCATTACTCTCCGGCGCTGTTTTATTTTACTTTTTCTGTTGCCGCCATTTTTATCATTAATATAAAGGCGCTGGCTGATTATATAAAACACCTGGTTTGGGTAAATAACATTGGTTACGACGGTAGCATAACAAACATTCAGCAGCGGCTCAACAAACTGCAGCTTTCCATCATAAGCCATGCCAGGATAATGTGCCTGCAATTCCCTTTTTTCACTACATTTTACCTCAGCAACAAATGGTTTCCCCATATGGTGGGCTGGGGATACATCGTGTTCCAGGTTGCATTAACCGGCTCGTTCACTTTGCTTTCGTACTGGCTGTACAAAAACCATAAGATGGAGAGCCTTAATAAAAAATGGTTCAGAAAAATGATTGCAGGTTCCGGCGGAAGATCAGTAGCTAAAGCAATAGAATTTTACAGGGAGATAGAAGAGTTTAAAAAGAGCTGACAACATATCCCCATAGCCGGTGAACAACACAGCTACCCCTTGCACCAGTAACACATTTTGAATACCTTCACCCTGCACAGCGGCAGCGCAACTTCTGTTGCCCGTAACCTTTGAGAGGTGTTCTTCAATTTTTAAATTTCTCCGGGTATGGCACTTCGTGAAAAATTATTTACTTTTTTCCTCTGGTGGGCTGTCATTGGTTTTAGCCTTTGGGTTGGCGGCACCCTCTTTAACATGACTGTAATAGTTCCTGTCTGGAGCGAATCACCACCGGAATCGGTGAGGGATTTTTTTGGCGGTACAAGTTTTAATAAATACATCAATAATTTTTTTGGCCCGCCCTGGATGGTCATCAGGAATGTGCCCATTATTGTTGCATTGTTTCTTGGCTGGAACAGCAAACTTCACAGGCGCTACCTGCTCATTACCACAATCATCTTCATAATTGCTGTGGTGCACACATTGGTATATGTCTATTCCATCAATGATGTTTTAATGTTTAAAGCCGGCGGAGACAAGACTGCTGAAGAAATCAATACCCTGGTTGACAAATGGATATTTGCCGACAGATTGAGATTTGCAGTAATGCTGCCAGGTTATTTCTTTTTATTGAAAGCTTTCAGGCTGCCAATACCAGCGCAAAAAAAC
>JANRKT010000073.1:0-23878 GCA_033763355.1 Chitinophagaceae bacterium
CAATAAGCATTTGAGCCAACTGCGGCTGGTGCAGGTTCTGGTTGTTTACCCTGCCTTTGCCAACTGGAGTGAAGAAACCGTTTCCGTTAAAAGCCACGTACTCCCTCAGCCGTGAACAATCATTTCTGAAGCGGAGTTCACCGCCGGCAATATTGCTGTTCATAACCGCAGCATCAGATGGGTTGGTAACATCCCAAACCTGTGTTGAAGCTGTTGCATTTTGAATGATAAATTCGCCCACATTACCCGTGGCCACACTATTCCAGTCGCGGAACAAAAGCTGATTTGTATTTTGAAGACTGAGGTTTCTTTTGCATAAGATTTCAAACCAGTTGAGCCACCCCTGCCCGTTCACACTGCCGGGAGAATAAACCAAATCCAGGCTAAGCGCCGGTTGTGTTAATACCGTTTCAAAAGCCTGAGCCGATGGCACTGCAACTGCATCGAAAGAACCGCCGGTTAAAGGCGGGATGTTATGCTGGTATAAAAGCACATTGTTGAGCCTTACATCAAAGCGGCTGAAAGCGCCAATTGAACGGCCGATAACATCAGTTGTAACTGTTACTGGCTGGCTGACCTGTATGCCAGGAAGATTAACAGTAAAACTTCTGCTGGTTACCCTGCCCGGCGAATTGCTAAACTCCTCACCATACCATTCCTTACCGCTTGATAAAAAATTTACTGTATCCAGTTCATGAAAATAACGTTCATCAAACGAGTTAATGCTTACATTGGCGGAAGGAAAATTAACGGAAGGCAGTATCCTTTTCCCTGTTCCGGCCACTGTAATAAAATAAAATGACTCGTTGCTGTAAAGGTTTTTCTGGTGAACAAATTTTTTATTAGCCGAATCTTTTATCCACCTGTCGGGGCCCGGGGAATAAAATAAAAAAAAGTCATTGCCATTTAATACCCCGTCGCCTCCATCAGAAATGAGTATAGCATTTTCCAAAAGATCATCCGGCCGTGCTGCAGCGTTGTTCTCAGGCAACATTTGCCCGCCATTTCCAAAAAGCCTGATGCCAGAGGAAGAAACGGGGTTTGTTATCCCCAGGTTATTCAGAAAAGCAACATCGACCTTGTATATACCCGTTTCTTTTACAGCAATTTTAAACCAGTTACCGCCGGAAAGTACAGATGTGCTGGTATAATTACGCTGTGCAAATACAGGTATAAAAACGGGCAGCCAAAAAATTATGAACAGTGTTTTTCGCATTTCCGGATCAATCCTTTCAAAATTAGCATTTAGTAAACACAATTTTGGGGATAAGTGCCGTTTGTATTTAAGCAAATCCCATAAATTCGCAATTCAGACAGCTTACGTAGCATAATGTAAAACAATTTTTTAAACGGCTGACCGTTATCACTTAGCTAAATCCAGCAACATGCAAAAAGTAAGTTTGAAAAACCTTTTTTTAGTACTGTCTGTGGCTGTATTGTTTACATCATGTAAAAACGGCCTCTTTGGTAGTAAGAAAAAAGAACAATCTACCGTAACCGGATGGAACTACAACGACAAAAACATGGGCGGTTATAATGTCTCTAAAGAAAGAGAACAGAAAACCGGCCCCGGCCTGATCTTCGTTCAGGGTGGAACATTTACAAGCGGCGCTACTGAAGAAGATGTAATGGGTGATTGGAACAATGTGCCCCGCCGAGTAACCGTATCATCATTTTACATTGATATTACAGAAGTGGCCAACGTGCACTACCGTGAGTACCTGTACTGGCTCGAAAATGCTTTTGACGATCCCCAGTATGCAAAGGTAATTGACGGCGCCAAGCCTGATACACTGGTTTGGAGAAGTGAACTTGCCGCCAATGAGCCACTTGTTGAATATTACTTCCGCCACCCGGCATATAACTATTATCCTGTTGTAGGTGTAAACTGGAAACAGGCTAATGACTTTGCTTTGTGGAGAAGCAACCGCGTTAACGAACTGATCCTTGCGCAGAAAGGATACATCAATAAAAACCAGTTGAAAACCATTCAGGGCCAGGGTGAAGAAAATTTCACTACCAAATCTTACCTGTTGGGACTATACTCTCCACAACCTGGTAAACCCAAAAAGAACCCTTTAATGGATGCCAACGGAAGGCCAAGGACTTTTGTGAAGTTTGAAGATGGTATCCTGATGCCGAACTACCGCCTGCCCACTGAAGCAGAATGGGAATATGCGGCTTATGGTTATGTAAACCAAAATCCCAAGCCCAAGAAAAAAGAAGGCCAGCGTGGTGAGGAATTGATTATGAACAAACAGGTTTATTCATGGAGCCATAACGTAAATGGCCTCCGCGATACAAGGCATGGAAGCTGGCAGGGTAAATTCCTGGCCAACTTTAAAAGAGGCAGCGGCGATAACATGGGCGTTGCCGGTGGTTTGAACGATAACTCATCTATTCCCGGCCCCGTTCAGGCATTTTTTCCCAATGGTTTTGGATTGTATAACATGTCAGGTAATGTGAACGAGTGGGTAGCTGATGTGTTCCGCCCCTTATCAAATATGGATGTGGATGACCTGAACCCTTACCGCGGTAACGTATTTAAAAAGCTTTCTAAAAATGCCAATGGCGAATACGAAAGAGACAGCCTTGGTAATGTAAAATATGTTGACGTAACCGATGAGGAAAGCAAGAACCGCAGGAACTACCAGAGGGGTAATGTAATCAACTACCTTGACGGCGACTCTGCTTCAATGGTTCAGTACGGTTATGGCAAAACCACATTGGTAAGTGATAAATCAAGGGTTTACAAAGGCGGTAGCTGGAACGACAGGCCTTACTGGTTGTCTCCCGGTACACGGAGGTTCCTTGAAGAAGACCAGGCCAGCGCCACACTCGGTTTCCGTTGTGCAATGGACCGTGTAGGAAGCCAGGAAGGTAACAACTTTAAAAATGGTAACTATTTCGGCAAGCGCAGGCAGAACAGCCGTAAGAAATAAGCTTTTTTCAAATAACTATAAAAGCCTTCTCATAAATCCGGGAAGGCTTTTTCTTTATCCCACCTTCATAAACTCAGGGTCATCAAAACAGCTTTTATTCCGCAGTTAATTATTTTTGCCTGATGACTACCGAAAAGCTTTATTCGCTTTACCTGCAGCATCCGCAGGTGCAAACCGATACCCGTAAATTAAAAGAAGGCGAAATATTTTTTGCACTGAAAGGCCCCAACTTCAACGCTAACAGTTTTGCAGCACAGGCACTGCAAACCGGCGCTGCTTATGTTGTGGTTGATGAAGAAACCGGGATTACAGATACAAGGATTATAAAAACAGGTGATGTACTGACTGCATTGCAGCAACTGGCCCTGCATCACCGCAAACAATTTAAAATCCCTTTTCTTGCCGTAACAGGAAGCAACGGCAAAACCACAACCAAAGAACTTATCCATGCTGTGCTTTCAACAACATATACAACTTATACAACACAGGGCAACCTCAACAATCACATTGGCATACCGCTTACTCTATTAAGCATAAAGAAAGATGCTGAGCTGGCTGTGATTGAAATGGGAGCCAATCACCAGAAAGAAATAGAAGGTTATTGCAAGATTGCTTTGCCCACACATGGCATTATTACCAATTGCGGAAAAGCGCACCTTGAAGGGTTTGGGAGAATAGAAGGGGTAAGAAAAGGCAAAGGTGAACTGTATGATTTTCTGAGAATGAATAACGGAACTGCATTTGTGATGAATGACTATGATTATTTAAGAGAGATGAGTAAAAACATTCCGCATGTTATTACTTACGGAACTTCCGGCGCTGCATTAACCGGTGTAACGGCAGAAAGTGAACCCTTTCTGAAAGTTAAGATCACCGGCGGAGCGGATATTGATACCATCACTACACAACTTGTCGGCGATTATAATTTGCCCAATGTACTTGCAGCAGCAACTGTTGGCCATTATTTTAAAGTAACATCTCCGCAAATTAAAGCTGCCATTGAAAACTATGTTCCCTCCAACAGCCGCTCACAGTTAATTGAGAAAGGGAGTTATAAGATTATACTGGATGCCTACAATGCCAACCCCAGCAGCATGAAAGCAGCTATTGAAAATTTTGCAAGGCAGCATTACACAAATAAAACACTTCTTCTGGGGGGAATGATGGAATTAGGTGATGAAAGCATAAAAGAACATGAATCTGTTATAGGACTTATTGACCAGTATAAATGGAAAGATGTGGTACTGGTGGGCGGCAATTTTAAGCATACTGCCCACAGTTACCATTATTTTGACAATGCCGCTGAAGCAAAGAACTGGCTGTCACGTCAACAACTTCACAACGGCGCTTTTCTTATCAAAGGCTCACGCAGCATGAAGATGGAAGAACTGGTAACCGCTTTTGATGCAAAGTGATATTTATCACCCTCAGATGCCGCTGCAATTGTACCTTTGGCAAAACCTATAAAAATGGCAGAAGGAAAAAATGAACCGGGGTATTTGATAAGTGTGTTGGATAACCGCTGCCCCCGCTGCAGAACAGGAAAAATTTTTACATCCCGGCAGCCTTACCGCCTGAAAACAACTTTAAAAATGAACGAACACTGCCCGGTATGCGGACAGCGAACAGAAATTGAGGTTGGGTTTTATTATGGCACAGCCTATGTGAGCTATGCGATTACTGTTGCCTTTAGTGTAACAACCTTTATTGCATGGTGGTTGCTCATCGGTTTTTCGCTTGATGACAACAGGGTTTTCTGGTGGATAGGCATCAATGCTTTTCTGATGGTGGCACTTCAGCCCGTATTAATGCGGCTTTCCCGAAGCCTCTGGCTTTCGTGGTTTGTAAAATACGACCGCAACTGGAAAAGCAATAAAGCAGCAACTACGGAAGAAAGGGTTATTACCGAACACATGAACAACTGGTAATATCTACCGGAATCATTTTACTTATAAATAACAAAGGGCCGGAAAAAAATCCGGCCCTTTGCACTTTGTTTGATTAAACATACGCTGGCATCTACTTTACCATTTTTACAACTTTAATCCTTCTTAGCTCTCCTTTCTGTAATATGTTAAGATGATACAATCCGGGTATCAGGTTATCCAGTCCGCCGATTGAAATAATCCTTGTGCCCTCCGTAACTATTTCATTTCTTGTTAAAATTATTCTTCCTTTCATATCTATTAACTGAACCTGTATCTTTCCCGCTTCCCTGAAATAGGTTTCCAGTACCAGGTTATCCGTAAATGGTACAGGATATACTTTCATTTCTTTTGAAGGCAGGCCTGTAACTGTAAAATGAATAACAGAAGAATATTCATAAGTACCGTCAACATGCACAATCTTCAACTTGTAATATGCTTTGCCGGGCAAGGGGTCGGTATCAAACAAATTGTATTCTTTTATACCCGTACCGTTACCGTCTTTAGGCAAATGCTGACCGATTTTACTGAAGCCCCTTCCGTCTGCACTTCTTTCCGCTTCATAACGCTCAATGAAAGATTCATTGGTGGTTTTCCATGTAAGCCTGATGTGGTGGTTTTGCATGGCGCCGCTGAAGGAGAGCAATGTTACCGGTAATGAGCTTCCTTCAGGATATATTTTTACAGAATCAGTTTTTGAAAGGCCGAAAGGATCTGTAACTGTCAGGCGGATGAGGTAATAAAAAGTTTCCTGGTTGCTTCCCTCACCGCCAATTTGTATCTGGGGGCTTTGCCCCGAAACGGGTGAATTGGAATGTTCATGCGAATTGTGCCTTAAAACAGTTTGCCATGAATAAGTAAGCTGGTTATTGGGTGTCTGCGCATCTGATACATTTGCAACTGCTGTATAAGATGTAACCTGCCCTACAATGTAATTGCCATTGTTAACAGGTGTAACAATCTGCGCAGAAGGCGGTGTATTGTTTACTGACACAACCATAGATGCGGATGTCTGGGCCTGCCCGTCACTTACGTTTAATGTAACTGTAAAACTCTGCTGCCCGTTTCCATTAAAAGTATGTGTTGGATTGGCTTCATTACTTGTAAATCCGTCGCCAAAATCCCACTGGTATGTTAATCCCGCCAGGTCGGGATCATATGAATCAGAAGAACTGAAATCAAGCGTTAATGAAGAAGGGCCATAATTGTTACCGTTATTGTTGGTTATCCTGATTTTTGCCACAGGGGGGATATTGCCACCATAAACAAATTTGCGTATCCTTCCTTTTTCATTTGACTCACTGTTATCCGGGTCTCTCACACTCACATAATATATCAGGCCATCTCGTGGGTTTTGTTCCAGACATAACGATGTAAACTCGCCGTCGGCAAATCTTGTTACTTCTGATAATGTATTGTCAAGAACAAATGAAAGGTTCATCAGCTTATTCTCGTAATCTGTCATAAAGAAAGTATTGGTGTATTCAGGCAAATATTTGTCGCCGGTATAAAACACACCTCCTATTGATGCATATCCTGAAAATCCGCTACCCGTCACACCTGATTCAGGGGTACCAATAAAAGCAGATGAAAGCTGATTGCCATTGAAAGCCGGAACCCTTGCTTCATTTGCCCAATGCTTCCATTCAAGCAAAGGTCTTTTATGTACAAAACGCCTGAGCGGGCCTAAAGGGGGAATTTGCTGCGATGTATTACAGGGGTTACCTAAAAATTCATTGTTGTCAGGAGTAGGGTCTTTTATCAAATCCCTGAACCGGAAATACTGGTTGCAACCACCGCCTGCCAGCGGGTTTACCTGTTCCATGTTTCTTGTTGACCGGTTGCCATAGGCCTGCTGGCCGCTGAATGATCCTGTTTTAAATATGCCTTCATAAATGGGCCATCCAAAATTCTGTCCCGGTTTATCACAAACATTAAGCTCTTCATAAGTTATCCATCCCACATCAGAAATGTATAATGTACCCGGGTCGCCGCTTTCAGGAGAAAGGCTCCCCGTATTGGGTTTAATGCTGAAGCGATAAGGATTGCGCAAACCCAAAGCCCATATTTTTGATTTAACAGAACCCGGCGCTGCCTGGTCATAAAACGGGTTGCTCGTAATCCCGTTGCCTGTTACAGGGTCAATGCGGAGTATTTTGCCGCAATAGCTGGTAAGCATTTGTGAACGGAATGCTCCAACATCTTCTGCAGCTGTAATAATGCCCAGTTGCAAAGCTTCAGCATTATAGGAATCAGATGAATTGGCGCCAACATCGGTATTGCTGTAAGATGCTGCATCACCGCATGAAATCAAAAGCGTCCCGTCAGACCCAAACTCCATATCCCCCACTCCATGGCTGTCATATAAAATAGGGATGCCTGTAGAAGCGGTTTGCCCCAGCAGAATGGTTCTTGTTGAAGGATTAATTACCAGTTCACCATTGCCATTTGTTTCTGTTTGATAGCGTGTAATGCGCCCAATGGTAGCATGAAAGTTCCATGTTGTATTGGGGTTGTATTCTGGCGTTCCGTACTTTAAGAGATGGTGCTGGTCAACCACATACATGCAATAAATCAAACCATTTGAACTGAAATTGGGGTCAAGGGCAAAACCAAGAAATGCCATATCATTGAAATTGCCCACCTCCTCAGTAATATCAACTACAGGTGTATTTTGGCGGATGTATCTGTTTTCAGAACTGCTCCAGTTACACACAAAAACTTTTCCTGCTTTTTCCCAAACAAACATCCGGTTGCCATCATTATTGAACCTTAAGCCCACAGGAAACTGAAAAGTAACGGGGTTGTTATTGCCTGAATTATATACCTCGTACTGGCTGCTGAAGCCGGGTTTATAAAAATTGGGGTTGGTTTGGGCATTAACCGAAGAAATGCAAATACATAACAGCAAAGTTAAAAAAGCAGTAACAGATGTCTTCATAATATACATTTTTATCCTGCAGAACAGGTAACATAGTTGAAAAGGTGTGCGGCAGAAAAGTTTTTCTATGGATAATTAAACCCGTGGGAAAGTACTTTCAAAAAATATCGGAATGAAACTAAGGAATGCTATTAATTAGAGTGACTATACAACGAAAATAAAATCTTTCTGTTTACACTGCAATATCAACGGTGTTAAGAAAATGAGTTCAATTTATTTTGAACCCATAATACTTTCTGTACGTTTACTTAACCAATACAGGCACTGCAAAAATCAGTTGCCTTTAACCACTTTTATTCTTTGCAGTTCACCATTGTGCAATACATTTAAAAAATACACACCAGGCATAACATTCTGCAAATTACCAATACCAATGATGCTTGTTCCGGCAGTAACATATTCCTTTCTGCTGCGTATTACACGGCCCTGCACATCTACAAGCTGCACCTGCACATCACCGGATTTGCTGAAACCAGACTCAATAACAATATTGTCATTGAAAGGAACAGGATAAACTTTAATGCCCTGTGTTTTACCTGACCGCAGCGGCAGGTTTAAAATCATTGAGTATTTGAATGCCCCGTCAAGATCAACCATTTTAAGCCTGTAATAGTTATTTCCCTTTACAGGTTTTACATCAGTAAAAGTAAACTCTTTATAATAGCCCGTGCTTCCGCTTAAAGCAGATACCACACCGATTTTTTCGAAAGCGATACCATCGTTGCTTCTTTCAATTTCGTAATGAGACAATTTGGTCTGGTGCACCTTCCAGGTGAGTATATTCCATGTGGCTGTTCCTCCAACTGCACCATGTTGCATGCCTTTAAACGAAAGCAGTGTTACCGGCAATGATGAACAGTTGGGTGTTATGGTTGAAGTGCGTGTAGTAGCCAGGCCCGCAGCATCAGTCACCGTAAGAACAATTTCATAATAGTATGTTTCTCCGTCACAACCCAGGCCCTGCAAACTTACCGAAGGAGAAACCTGCGAATTGGGCACCTCCGGGTGATTGTGGGTATTGTGGTGAAGTATTACCTGCCAGTTGTATGCCAGTTCAGGAGCACTATGTTCGGCATCAGATACAGTGGCAGTTAAAGTATAATTATTGATCTGGTTAACCGGGTATTCAGAATTGTTTACCGGGCTGGTTATAGAAACACTAGGCGGCGTATTATTTACTGAAACAATCATAGAAACTTCATCGCTCCATGAACCGTCGTCATCCCTTACCCTTAAGGTAACCGTATAACTTATGGGTGAAGAGCCAGAAGGGTTATAAGTTTTCGAAGGGTTGGCTGAAGTGCTTGATGTGCCGTCGCCAAAATCCCAGTCGTATTCAACAATGCTTCCATCAGGATCACTTGATGCAGTGGAACTGAAATTCAATGAAAGCGGACCTGCCCCATAATTATTACCGCCGTTGTTGGAAATATTGATACTTGCTGTTGGCGGAATATTACCACCATAAACAAACTTGTTAACCTTGCCTTCAAAATATGAGGGGTCTTCGGCATTTACATAATAAATCCATCCATCCTGCGGGCTTTGCGCCATGCAGAGTGGTTTAAAGTGAAAAAGATTTCCGGGGTCATAATTCTTTTCTGCAAAAAAATCAACTTCTGATAATGTGTTATCCAGCACAAAAGTCAGCACCCGCATCCACTGATTATAATCATACATGAAAAAAGTATTGTCATATTGCGGGGGGTATAAATTAGCGGGGTCTCCAAGATTTTCTTTATAAAAAACACCTCCTATTGACGCAAACCCGTTAAAGGGGATTCCATTAACAGGAGATTGCGGGCTCTCAATTGCCACCCATGATGCATTGTTTCCGTTAAATACGGGTATCCTTGTTTCGCTTTCAAAATGCTTCCAGTCTAAGATTGGCCTGTGGTGTACAAAACGTATTGTATTTCCCTGCGAAGGAATGGCAACAGCATTATCGCATGGATTGGGCATGAACTGGTTGTTATCGGCAGTAGGATCCTTAATTAAATCTTTAAAATAAAAATACTGCTGTGTGCATCCGCCAATTCCATACAAAGGATTTGGCTCATCATAATTGGGCACATTGCGGTCGCCATAACTTTGTTCAATTGTTCCGAAGTTGTCAAATGCCTCAGTTTTGGTTACCCCTTCATATATGGGCCAGCCGCCATTAATACCAGGCCTGTCAATTACTGTTATTTCTTCCCTGGTTACCCAGCCAACATCCGAAATATAAAAAGTTCCGGGGTCGCCATTTTGAGGTAAAGTACTACCGGTATTGGGTTTAAAACTAAAACGGAAAGGATTGCGGAAGCCCAGTGCCCATATTCTTGATTTAATTGATTTAGGCTGGGCGGCATCATAATAAGGATTGCTGGGCAAACCATTTCCGGTAGCAGGGTCAATACGCAAAATTTTTCCGCTCATGCTGTTAAGCATCTGGCTGCGGTATGCGCCAACATTTTCATTGGGCCTGATGATTTCATCCGCCACTGCCTGCGAGGCATAAGTATCACCCGTGGACCCGCCGATTCCCCCTACATCAGTAAAAGTAAAACCAGCGCCATCACCAAGTGATGCTATTAATGTTCCGTCAGATCCAAATTCAAGGTCGCCTACACCATGTGTTATGCTCAATATCGGCAAACCTGTGCTTTTTGTTTCACCCATCAGGATAAAACGTGTTCCCAAATCTGCAACAATGTTACCGCCGGAATTTTGTGTTTGATATCTCGTAATACGCCCTATTGTTGCACCATAACCGCCTTCATCATTCGGGTTATTCACGCCATTTAAAAGAAAATTACGGTCAACAACATAACTCATATAAATGAGTCCGTTTGATGCAAAGTTGGGGTCAAGTGCAAAACCAAGCATACCATGATCGGCCCAGTTACCAACTTCGTTACTGATGTCTATAACCGGTGTAGATTGTAAAACATATCTTTTATTGGTATTGTCCCAATTGCTTACCAGTATCTTCCCTTCTTTGAGTGTAACAAACAGCTGCAACCCATCTGGGGAAAACGTTAAACCCACAGGTTGCTGTACAACCGCGGCAGAACCTCCGCTGTAAAGACCGGCCTGGCTGCTGAAACCGGCAGGCATATTCTGGGCATTAACAACAAAAGTTTGAAAACAAAAAAACAGCAGGGGGAATACTGTCAGTAGTCTGCACAGGCAAAAAGAATACATTGCCTTAAAATAATTTTTACGGCTCACGAAGGTAAGTTGTGGTGTTAGTAATAAATACATGCGTTTTCTTTTAGCGTACAGGTGTAATGTCGGGCTGATCAGGGATCAAGGGCTGATTTCGAAGGATATAAAGGAAATGAACGGGGAATAGGGTTTATCGAAGGTATTTGGAGAGGCTGTAAATTTATACCAAACATTCTACAGATGCAAGTAAAAAGAGCATTTTAGGGCATGATTCTTATCATATAACAAAAATTGCGGACACCTTTTGCCTCTAACATATTATAAATCAAAATCTACAGCTAATTTTTTCAAAAAAACAATAACATGCAGCCGGTTAAATTTTGTCTTAAAAAAGATTGCTAAGCCTTTTTAAAATACAAATGCACAAACCCACATTAAGTTAAATTTCCATTATTATTGCAGAGCCATTCTACTGTATTAAAGCTGCATGGGAACTGCAAAACAAAAAGGCATCAATTTTGCTTTGAAAGTATTATGAAAAAAATTTTGCTTGCTGTTTTAATTCTTTCTTCGTTCAAAAGCTTCTCACAAACCTCCGTTGACAGTTTAAAACCCGTTGTAATATTCAAAGATGCACGGCTTGATCTTTTAATTAAAAAACAAATTGAACTGAATAAAGTCGCTTACCTTGAAAGCAAAAAATCAGGCCCCGGCTTCAGGGTGCTTGTTGTAAATACAAACAACCGTACCAAAGCCCTTGAAGTAAAGTCACGTTTACTCAGGGATTTTCCTGAACACAAAACTTACCTTATCTACCAGTCCCCTTATTTTAAAATACAGATCGGCAACTTTAAAACACGTCCTGAAGCCGAAGGCTTAAGAAAACAAATTGTAAGGGTGTATCCAACCGGTGTATTTATCGTTCCCGCCACTGTTGAAATGAAACCCGATAAAGAAGAGTTTATGAATTAAAAGCGGCTGGCGTATCTTCGGCCCCATGCTGAAAGACCGTATTAAAGAACTGGCCTCTCAATATGCTCCCGGAATTATCAAGGTAAGACATCACCTGCATGCCCACCCCGAATTAAGCTACCAGGAATTTGAAACTTCAAAATTCATACAGGAAAAATTAAAAGAATCAGGTATCCCCTTTGAAATAAAAGCTACTACAGGGGTTGCAGGACTGATTAAAGGGAAAAACCCTGATAAAAGGGTTATTGCCCTGCGGGCTGATATGGATGCATTGCCCATTAAAGAAGAAAATACAGTTGCATATAAATCAAAAAATGATGGTGTGATGCATGCCTGCGGGCATGATGTTCATACAAGTTGTTTACTGGGCGCTGCAAAAATTCTAAATGAGCTGAAAGATGAATGGGAAGGGACTGTGAAACTTATATTTCAGCCGGGTGAAGAAAAAAATCCCGGCGGCGCCAGCCTGATGATTAAAGACGGCATACTTGAAAACCCTAAACCAGCAGCCATTTTTGCATTGCATGTGCATCCCGGATTGCAAACAGGCAAACTCAGTTTCCGCAGCGGACAGGTAATGGCCAGCGCTGATGAAATATACATTACCATTAAAAGTAAAGGCGGGCATGCCGCATCGCCTCACCTGACAGCGGATACAATTTTAATTGCATCTCATCTCATCATAGCCCTGCAACAGGTAGTGAGCCGGAACAGTAACCCCTTTCACCCTTCAGTGCTTTCCATTACATCGTTCCAGGGCGGTTACACCACCAATGTAATTCCAAGTGAAGTAAAACTCATGGGCACTTTCCGGGCAATGGATGAAACGTGGCGGTTTAAGGCACATGAATTGATCAGGAAAATTTCAACAGAACTTGTTGAAGGGATGGGGGCTTCAATTGACCTGCATATTGATGTGGGCTACCCTTCTGTTTACAACAATGAAAAGTTAAACGACATGACAAGGGGCCTTGCTGAACAATATATGGGCAAACAGAATGTTGAAACCACTGAATTGAGAATGGGGGCGGAAGATTTTGGATATTACACACAACAGATCCCCGGTTGTTTTTACAGGCTTGGGATAATGAACAAAGCAAAAGGTATTACTTCAGGTGTGCACACCCCCACTTTTAATATTGATGAAGACGCTATTGAAACAGGAATGGGAATGATGGCATGGATTGGCGCTTCAGTGAATTATTAAAAAATTATTGGTATTGACCTGGTGTTAACTGACTCCTTCAGTAACCATACTTTTATCAATCTTAGTTATCAATCCTTGTAATACTTTTCCGGGCCCTGCTTCTGTAAACTTTGAAGCACCGTCTGCAATCATGGCCTGAACACTCTGCGTCCATTTTACTGCTCCGGTTAATTGTTCAATCAGGTTTTTCTTTATCAATTGCGGGTCAGAAACCGCTTTAGCAGCCACATTCTGGTAAACGGGGCATGTGGGGGGTTTAAAATCAGTACGATCAATAGCAGCTGCCAGTTCTTCTCTTGCAGGGGCCATTAAAGGTGAATGAAATGCCCCGCCTACCGGCAATACCATAGCCCTTTTTGCACCCGCGGCTTTCATTCTTTCGCAGGCAATTTCTATTCCCCGTAACGAACCGCTTATCACCAGTTGTCCGGGGCAGTTGTAATTTGCCGGCACCACTACTTCACCCGTTTCCTGCTGAACCTGCAGGCAGATTTCCTCTACTTTTTCATCAGCCAGCGCCAGCACAGCGGCCATCGTTGAAGGGTTCATCTCACAGGCTTTTTGCATGGCCTGCGCCCTGATGGAAACCAGTTGCAACGCATCTTCAAACCCCAGTGATTTGTTTACTACAAGCGCCGAAAATTCGCCGAGTGAATGACCTGCCACCATTTGCGGTGCAGCATTTTCAATACCCCTGAATGCAATAACGGAATGAAGGAATACAGCAGGTTGTGTAACTTTTGTTTGCTTCAGGTCTTCTTCGCTGCCGCTGAACATAACATCTGAAATGCGGAACCCCAGGATGTCATTGGCCTGTTCAAAAAGTCTTTTTGCAAAAGCGCTGTTGTCGTAATGGTTCTTTCCCATTCCGGAAAACTGTGAGCCCTGCCCGGGAAAAACAAAAGCATGTTTCATACAGCAGTTAATTATACAGGCGAAAATAAAAAGGTTTGACCGTAAAAAAACTTTCAGTCAAACCTTTCTGTACCTGAACAGGTTTTATTTATCAATGAAGCCTTGCAGTAATCAGTTTTAAGAACTCGCTTCTTGATTCATTCTTTTCAAATTCGCCCCAGAAAGCAGATGTGGTGGTAACAGAATTTTGCTTCTGCACACCCCGCATCATCATACAAAGATGGGAGGCTTCAATAACAATGGCCACCCCCAGGGGGTTCAATGTTTCTTTTATGGCATCAAGTATCTGAGTAGTCATTCTTTCCTGTACCTGAAGGCGGCGTGCATACACATCTACTACACGTGCAATTTTGCTCAATCCGGTAATCCACCCGTTGGGAATATAAGCGATATGCGCTTTGCCAAAAAAGGGAAGCATGTGGTGTTCGCACAAACTATATAGTTCAATATCCTTTACAACAATCATCTCACTTACATCTTCATGAAATTTTGCAGAATTTAAAATGGCTTTTGCATCCATGTGATAACCCTGGGTAAGAAACTGCATGGCCTTGGCAACCCTTTCAGGCGTTTTCTGCAAACCTTCACGCAGCGGGTTTTCACCCAGCAAACCGAGTGTTTCCTTGTAATTTTCAATCAGCCCGGATGTGATCTTGTCTTCGTATTGCTCTACTTTTTTATATGCCATATCATCAATTTAAAATTATTCAAGTATACTATTACATCATATCACCCCATTAACCCGGGTATTCAACAAAATTCCTTGATGTTTCATATAAAGTAACCTTCAGGTCCATTTCTTTATTAATGTGCGGCCTCAGTAAATCATAAATTACAATAGCAATATTTTCCGCCGTTGGATTAAGGTTTTTGAACTCTGCAAGGTCAAGATTAAGATTGCGGTGATCAAACTTTTCAATCACTTTATCATGCACCAGGTCCGAAAGCAGCTTCATATCCATCACATATCCTGTCTGCACATCCGGCTCGCCTGTTACTTTCACAATCAACTCGTAATTGTGGCCGTGATAATGGGGCAAATTGCATTTTCCAAAAACCTCTTGATTCGTTGCTTCATCCCATGCAGGGTTATGCAACCGGTGCGCAGCATTAAAATGTTCCTTCCTGAAAACAGCAACTTTCTTACCCATACATCACAAATTAAAAATTGAATATGTTAAATAAAAGTCAGTACGGTGACATGTTTGGCGCCGGTAATAAAAAAAGGCAAAAATATTATAACAAGATTAAAACCAAAAGGTTTATCGCCTAAAGGATTAACCGAAATACTCAACATATATACGGGGGGTTTCAGTCAGACGGACGCAATGCAACTGAACATTTTCCGGCAGCAGCGGCGCCAGTTGGTTCCAGATACCCATTACCAGGTTTTCAATAGAACACATCTTGTCTTTCATAAAATCAACATCCATGTTCAGGTTCTTGTGGTCAAGCTTCTCAATGATATGTTCTTTTACAATGTTGCTGAGTTTTTTGGCATCAAAAACAAACCCTGTTCCCGGGTCAGGTTCACCCTTCACGGTAATAAAAAGCTCAAAATTGTGCCCATGCCAGTTTTCATTGGCGCATTTGCCAAAAACGGCCTCGTTTTGCTCCCTGCTCCATTGCGGGTTATACAGTTTATGTGCGGCATTAAAATGCTCTGCCCTTGTTAGATACACCATAATATGCTATTTGAAAACACCACTGCCGGAGGGCCGGGCAGCGGGCCGCAAAGTTAGCACTTAACAAACAAAAGAAAGAAGGCCTGTAATTACGAAGGTTTTACTGAAATTTGCCTGATGAAGATTGCCCTGGTTGCAGCAACACATAAGGAAATAGAACCTGCGCTGGAATACCTTTCTGAAAGATTATTCCTTAAAACCCGCCACCGCTTTACTACTGTTGTAACAGGTGTGGGCATGATTAATACCACCTACACATTAACCAAAAAATTTGCTGTTGAAAAGCCTGAAATCGCCATACAATGCGGTATTGCAGGAACATTGCACCCGGTTTATCTGCCCGGAAGTGTGCTTGCTGTTAAAGAAGAAATCATCGGCGACCTTGGCGTGGTAGAGAATGAACAGCTCATGGATGTGTTTGATATGGCGCTGGCTGAAGCAGATGATTTTCCCTTTCACCACGGCAAACTCATTAACCCGCATTACGACCTGCTTTCAAAAACCCATTTGCTTGCCATAAGAGGCGTTACAGTTAATGAAATCACTACCAAAGCAGAAAAAATACACCAGTTGATTGAGAAATATGCGCCGGTTGTGGAATCAATGGAAGGCGCTGCTTTTCATTATGTGTGTTTGCAGGAAGGCATACCGTTTGTTCAACTGAGGGCCATATCAAATTTTATTGGTGAAAGGGATAAACAAAAATGGAAGATGAAAGAAGCCATCTGCAACCTCAACAACCAGCTCATCAGCTTTATTAATAAACTTACCGACTGATATAAGCATGAAACTTACGCTTGGGTTTTCGCCCTGCCCCAATGATACTTTTATTTTTGATGCACTGGTCAATAATAAAATTGATACCGGAGGCATCAGCATTGAACCGGTGCTTGAAGATGTGGAAACACTTAACCAATGGGCATTGCAGGGAAAGCTGGATATTACCAAAATAAGTTATGGGGTATTGCCGCTTGTATTGCTTGATTATACGGTTTTAAATGCAGGCAGCGCTTTGGGAAAAGGCGTGGGGCCGTTACTGATTGCAGCACACCATACATCAAAAGGCAAATCAAGTGACAACGAATTCATCCCATCCCTTCAACCTGATACTGTTGTTGCTATTCCCGGTCAGCACACTACAGCGCATCTTTTGTTTACACTGGCATATCCCGAAGCAAGAAATAAAATCTTTTTACGGTATAACGATATTGAAAACTTTGTACTCGAATCCCCGCCTCCCACTCCTGAAGGTGAGGCACATAGCAGGCTTGGCGTAATCATTCATGAAAACCGGTTTACCTATCAGCAGAAAGGATTGATTAAGGTGCTTGACCTTGGTGAGTTTTGGGAAAACCAAACAGGTTTACCCATACCACTTGGCGGCATTGTAATGCGGCGTGAACTGCAAAAAAATTTACAGGAAAAGGTTGACCGCCTTATCCGCAAAAGCCTTGAATACGCTTTCAATAATTATCCATTATTGCCGGATTATGTAAAGCAACATGCACAGGAAATGGATGAAGATGTAATGAGGCAGCATATTGACCTTTATGTAAACAACTACAGCCTGAACCTTGGTAAAGAAGGAAGGGCTGCAATATGGAAACTGTTAGAAGTGCACATGATGATGCGGCCCGAACCGGCCAATGCCGCTGTTGAAGTGTTTTTGTAAGACATTTGGCCACTGACCTGACTGCCGTCAGGCAGGTTGCACAAATTATTTTTTATACATCTTTAGCCGTTGTTGGCGGGACGCCAACAGCAGCTTTAATGTGTACTCAAATTTTATACTTCATCGCCTTCACCAGCTCATGGAATTTTTTATCCTCCCTTATTTCCGGGTTCCATGCCAAACCCATTTCGACAAGGTCAAGCTGTTCTGTAATGGTAGCCCCTTCCCTGCCGGGCTCATTGGCCATGATAAAAACAGTATCTGAAATAGCCAGTGAATTTTCAATATCATGGCTCACTACAATAAGTGTATTGTGTTCATGCAGGGTTGAAATTTTCAGCAGCAATTCAACCACTTTATCAATCATCAAAATATCAAGGCCTGAAAAAGGTTCATCAAGTAAAATGAATTTATTGCCCGTAAGCACCTGCTGAATGATACTCACTCTTTGCTTCTGGCCCCCGCTGAGTTGCATAGGGTATTTTTTAAGGTGCTCTTTCAGTCCAAAACTTCCGGCATATTCATGAATTAAACCCTGCTTTTCTTTTACTGAATATTGTTGTATTGCATGATCAAGTCCTATCATCAGGTTATCATAAACCGTACGGTGATTGAAAAGAATGTAATTCTGGGGAACAATGCCCACTTGCCCAGCTGCTACTGGGTGCAGGTCTGTATCAATTTTAATGGCGCCGGTTGTTGGCTTTTGCAAACCGGCAATAATTTTAAACAATTGGGTTTTACCAATGCCGCTCCTGCCAACAAGTGAAACCACCTGGCCCTGGTGCATATCAGGCCTGATGATATTGTATATGCTGAAGTCAATATCACGGAGAATAATTTTATCAGCAAATTTTAAACTGATATTCTCTGCCCGAAGGATCACCTCACCTTTATGATAAGTCATTTGTTGCGGATTTGAAGTTTGGTATAAGGAAACAGCCAGAAACGCAGTTGCCCCAAAACATAATCAAAAAAAATACCGATAAGAAAGATGATAACGAGGATGCCGAATACTGTTCCCATGTCAAGGTATTTATTGCTTTTAATCATCATGGCGCCCAGACCGCCTTCACTCATGCTGTAACCTTCTACCATCGTAATCATCAGCCACGATATGGCAAAGTTCTGCCGCATTACTTCCAATACCTGGTCTAACCTGCCCACTATAATCACTTCCCGCAATGTCCGCCAGTTGCTCATGCCAAGCGTTTTGCACAATTCGTATTCCTGTATGTTGATACCATCAATGATGGATAAAAAAGAAGTTACAAAAAAAGGTACGATACCGAACACCAGCATGGTTACTTTTAACTGCCCCGCGTTGGGCGTAAGCAGCGTAAATAAAAATATCAGCCCTGTTAAAGTAAGGTAGCGGCATTTGATGGCAAACCTTGCCAATGGCTGAAAGAAAGGTATCAATGAAAGATAACAGATGAGCAGTGCAATGATTATGGCAATACCCATCCCTTTCAGCGTAAGTGAAAGGCTGCTGAAAAAATTATCCCAGAAATCCCCTGTACCGATAATTTTTACAATAGCTGAACCTACTTTAGCCGGAGTGGGAATCAAACCGTTTCCGTTAAGCTGCCATAGCAACAAAGCCAGCAGCGTTTCGGCAACAACCAGCAGCAGCATATGTTTCCTGCTGATGATGTGCAATGGTTCGAATAATGATTTGATGAATTGCATATTATAATTTTTTAACTCCCCTTTATCTCCCCTCCCTGCCGTTATTGGCTGGTGAGAGGGGAATTGGGGTTTTCTGCCGGAGGCAAATGAGATGTTACTGTCCCAGCACTATCTGCACCCTTCTGTTTTGTGCACGGCCTGATTCAGTGTTGTTGTCTGCAACAGGTTGATGCGGGCCATAACCTTTTGATTCAATACGGTTGGCAGCAAGGCCTTTGCTGATGAGATAGGTTTTTACCGATGCAGCACGGTCTTTAGAAAGTTTATCATTGAGAAGGCTGGTACCTCTGTTATCGGTATGTCCATACACGCCCACTTTCAGTCCTTCAGCCACCACAGCGCTTTTCAATATCTCATCGAGTATGGCATACGATTCAGGTTTAACAGCAGCGCTGCCGGTTTCAAACTGCACCTGGAATGAACGTGATGAAACCTGCTGTGTAATTTCAGGTGCATATTTTACATCAATGGCTTTGCCCCCCATCAGCTCCGGATGGTTAACGATAACTGAATTCAGGAATGACTTATCCACCACTTTACTGTAAGCAGGATAGGTCGCCATAAACTCGGGGTACATCTTTGATAAAATATCACCAAACGTACCATACACAATTTTATACCTGTCCATTCCATCCTTACCCAAACCAAACGTATTGGCAGCATCGGCAAGGTTAAATGCCATTGAACCGCCGAGGTCAACACGGTTGCCCTGGGCATCATTTTCAGTAAGGCCATTATAATATTTTAACCAATATGCACCATCCTTTTCATTGTAAACCTTCGCTGAAATTTTTGCAGCAAATTCTTTGGCATCATTAAATGAACGTACCTGGTCTCCTGCCTGCGCCAAAGCGATGATCAGGTTTTCAATATCTGTTCTGTGGTCATACGCAAATTTTTTAATGGTAATGGTAATATTAGGCATCTGCGAAGCATATTGCTTTGTTGATGCAATGGTTACCAGCCCGCCTTTTTGCTGCGCAATGTTTACGTCACCCGGTGTCCATGTGGCTACAGCATCTACGCCAACAATGGTGTCTTTACTCAGCTTCTTTCCATTTTCTGCAAAAAACCTCTTCTCTTTGTAACCGGTAATGTATTTGTTGGCAGCATCAAGAAAATCATTGGCGGCAACAAGGTTAATTGCATTCCTGTCGAATGTGGTTTCATCAGGGTTTACCTTTAAACCATTATCGCCTGCCCATTTCAGTAATATATTCATGTCGCCGTCACGCAATACGCAGCTTACGGTTTTACCCAATGCATTTTTCGGGTCTGCTTTCCAGTTCACCGGCCCCATTACCTGGTCTTCACCGTAAGATTTACCCATTGCATAAAAAGCAACCGGCTGGTATTCGGGTCCAAGGGGTTCCAGTTCTTTGCTTAAAGCGCTGAAGAATGCAGGCATGCCATCACCCATAAAAGATGCAAATACACCTGTGGCATTGGGGTTGTTTTTATAATCCTGAGCAAACTTTACAATATCCGCAATGGATTTATTACAGTCGTCCTGCCTCACCAGTTCCACCTGCAGTTTTGCTTTATCAAATAATGAACCCTTTGTTGTCATGGCTCCGCCATTGGCATACATCACCGGGAACTGTGCGTTCCATGCCATGATCTTCCATGAGATTTTTGTTCCGCTGTTTACTGATTGTTCCTCTGACGGGAAAACCAGTTTGGTTGCATTACCTCCCAATGATGCTTCAGGCGCATCGGGCAATGATACCTTACCAATATCGGTTGATTGTTTGGCCTCTTTGGGGCGTTTGTCCCACCATAAAGTTTTACCGGCATACAAACCGGCCAATACCAAAATAATGCCCAATACTTTTCCTGATGTTTTAATTTTTACAGCCATTGTCTGTTCAATTTTTAATTATTGTTATTAATTTTTTTGTCTGCTTTAAGCACTTTACTCATCGCCGCTTGTGCCTGCCCCTCATCACCCCTTTTTCCTGTGGGGAAAGGGGCAGCGGGTGAGGCATTACTGCAGCAAATCCTTATACGCTCCCGGGTTCACTGTTCCCGGTTGCTGGTTTGTTTCACCGGGCTTCCATTGCTGAACATTCAGCTTAAGACCTTGCACGGGATCAAATGTTTCAAGCATTTTCAATCCTTCCACTTCATACGTTGCATTATCGAGGTCAATCGAACGCATAAAGTCAGTTGAATAGCTGATGGCTTTCTTCATGTTTGCCAGTTTTGAAGCAATGTCTTCCTTCAGGTATTCCATGGATTGCTCCACCAGCAATTTCTTCTCAGGATCGCCTTTGAATATTTTCAAAGCAGAATTCAATGCCCTGTTGCCTGATGAAACAGATTTATACAAATCCTTTTTCAGTTCCAGTTCATTGCCTGCATCTTCAATCAGGTAGCCGCTGTTCTTGTGCACTTTGGTGAGATAATCACCGATCTTTGCCAGGTTATCACGAAGCGGCGCCAGTTGTTTGATGTATTCATTTATCCTTGCCATCTGCCTGGTGGCGTTACCCAGTTCGGGCAACATGCTATTCTGCTGCGCAGCTTTGGCCCGGTTCATCAGTTGCGCCATGTCCCTCTCCTTCTCTTTAATCTTCAGTTCAATTTTTTCTTTCTGGCTGTCAACTGCTACAGATTGCACATATAATTTTTCACGCTGGTCTTTCATGTCTTCTATATAATTCTCGGCAATAATGAAAGGATCAAGCTCAATTACTACGCCCACTAACTTTTTCATGATCCATTCATAGAAATAAAAAAGGCTTAGCCGCAGCTTGCGGTGTGTAATGATGTACAGGAACATGCCCAACGCTGCCAGTGCAATACCGAAATTGAGTGTGTTCCATACAATTTTTGAAAGGATGGGAATTAAATAATAACCAGTCACCCCCATTAAACCCAGGCCAATGATGATTCCGAACTTGCCGCCGGGGCGGCTCCAGTAAGATTTTAGTTTGTCCTGTTTACCTGCAGGAAAAATTTGTGTATCCATTTTTTTTAATTAAAGGTTTATTTCTATTTTTTTAATATCAGTTTCAATTTTTACCAGCATGGCATTGCACGCAGCATGGTATCCGTTCCTGTTCTGGTTCAATTTTGTTTCTTCAGTATGTGTTTCCCGTTTCAACTGGTCAAGTCTTGCCTGGTGCTGCGATATCTCCGCCGTTAATTTTTTTATCATTTCCGTATGTGATGCAATTGCTTTTTGCAGGGCTTCTGTTTCACTTTTCCTGTTTTCTATTTCCATGCTTATTTTTTCATTCACAGCCTTTTGAAATTCCTTCTGGTCTTTCTGCACCACCTGGTAATATTGTTGTGCAGTGGCAAGCAGTTTTTCTTTTGAAAGCCCCTGAACCTGCAGGGTTGCAAACACCGCAGCCATACGTGCCTTTTCATCCGGCACATGTGTTCCCAGTGTTTCCATCATGCGCCAGAATTCGAAATAGTCAGGCCCGGGCAAATTGGCTTTGCTGAAAAGTCCCTCAAAATGTTTTTCAAATTTGTCCAGTTCATCTTTGGTTAATGAAACTGTCTCATTTTCATTAACCATTGACTGAAGCGGCAAATGTTCACCGGACGGAACTGAGCCAGCCTTTTCATCAGCGGTTACTTCAACAAAAAGGCCCAATGCTTTTTTTAAAAAACTTTCCATTTTTATTTTTTTTGTTTGGCAATGTGATCTCCAGACGCATTTAGCCCATGCGTTTACGTTAGTATAAGCGTTACAGTAACATTCCCCCGGCAACATGCGGAAAAAACCATCATAAAACCTGAAGGAACAATAAAGGCAAAAGGTTACATTTTAACTGCAGTGGATACTGCGTTATGCTGAGTTTTGCCATGAATCAGTGCGGAAAAAATTCTGCCTGGAATTATACTAAGAGGTATAAACCCGGATTAACCTGTAAAAACGAGGGGGGTCTTTCAAAAAGAGGATGTGATATTGTATCATCGTCAGTTTGTGTGTTTACAGATATAATGATGTTAAAGGGTTCTTAACGGTTGCAGGGAAAAAACAATTTTTCAGCCACTGCGCCGGTAGTAGTTTTAAACCCGTCTGCGGTTATTTGAAAGAAATAGTATCCATTGAATTCCCCCGACGGCGGCTTTACGCCCCGTCGGGGGTTACTTGAAGAAAATTTATTGCAGCTCTTTCTTCAATACTTTGCTATATACTTCAAGGCATCTTTTGCGGGCAAAATCATGTTCCACAACCGGCTTCGGGTAACTGAACCCTTCCAGTTCCGGAACCCAATGCCTGATGTATTCAAGATTTTTGTCAAACTTCTCTGTTTGCAATGCCGGGTTGAATATCCGGAAATAAGGCGCCGCATCACAGCCACTTCCTGCCGCCCATTGCCATCCGCCGTTATTGGCGGCAAGATCAAAATCAAGCAGTTTCCGGGCAAAATAAGCTTCACCCCATCGCCAGTCAATCAATAAATGTTTGGTTAGGAAACTTGCCGTTATCATCCTTACCCTGTTGTGCATAAAACCTGTTGCATTTAATTCTCTCATGCCTGCATCCACTATGGGGTAACCTGTCATACCATTGCACCATTCATCAAACTCCTTTTCATTGTTACGCAATGCTATAAGATCATATTCAGGCTTAAATGCCTTTCCTTTACCAACCTGGGAAAAATGCCAGAGTATCATATGGTAAAAATCCCTCCAGATCAGTTCATTTAAAAAGCTTTCATTAAGTGATACCGCAACTTTTGCCAGTTCCCTTATGCTGATGGTTCCAAAACGAAGGTGAACACTCAGCCGGGATGTTCCTTTTATTGCAGGA
>JANRKT010000074.1:0-7697 GCA_033763355.1 Chitinophagaceae bacterium
GCATCGCTTAAGTCGCCCCATATAATTTTGGCATTCCAGAACTGCCTGAATTTAAGCACCCGGGTAACCGGTATAAGACGGAATAAGCCATTGCCGATATTGTGTTCAACATTTATTTCGGCATAGCGGTCCATAATGTACTCAAAGCGGTTCATCAGACTGAAAGCATACTTGTTATAAAAGTAAATTTCATTGCCCGGCGCTATGTTCAGCAACATGTATGGCAATGTGCCGAATGTCCTGCCTGCATGTGCCTCGGCATACAGTGTTCCAAGGGGAGGAATTTTTATGTAATCTGAAATGTTAATGCTGATTTTGGAATAATCATAACTGCTTTTTAATACACCTGCTATTCCCTTTGCATAGCGCAGCTCAACAATAGGATAGTCGCTGCCCAGGCTGGTGCGGAAGAAATTGTTTTCAAGAAACCTTTCAAGGTAAGCAAAGCGAAACTGTATTGAAGCTTCAAAATTATTGAATACTTCACCGCCTTTAACGGGTTGAAAATTCTGTTTGGGCGGAAGATTTACAAGGGGGTCAAACTGTTTCCTGTTGGCAGCAAACAATACAGAGAAACCGGTTTTCCACTCCTTAAAATATTCCAGTTGCTGGTGGTTTACGCGTATGAGTTTAATGGGCACCTGCGATTTTCGGAAGGCAAGCGCAAAAATATTGTCATAAGCCACTTCATCAAAATAAGTTTGCCCGTAATCAATATCATTGCGGTATTTGGCATAGAGGTAGGAGCGGGGTGTTTTGTTTAGCAGGTATAATGTTTCAAACTTTCCTTTAAAACCCTTGTCTTTAAAACCATATGCAAGGTATCCGGAGAAATAAATTTTCTTACTGAAATTTTTATTGGTACCCAGGTCAAAACGCAAACGGAACCCTTCGTAAATGTTTCCGCTTATCCAGTTAAACCAGGGACCTATCTGGTAATTGCCTACGTTCTTATATCCTGTTGCAATAAAATTTATCCACTCGGTATAAGCTTTAAACGCAGGCATCTTCAGCAATGTGTCCATTGTTTTGTAAATGGCCTGTTCATTTTTATTCAGTTCTTCATGCCGGGCTTCCTGCCAGTATTCTTCAGGCTTTTCGAGGGACTGGTCTGCCAAAACTATTTCCTCCTTCAGCTTTGAATCACCCAGCACTGCAAATGCTGTAGAGTCATCTGTGACAACTTTTCTGTAGGTGGTTGTTTTTCTGCCAATGAAATTGAATGTTTTTTTACCTATGAGTGAAAAGTCTGCAACAAACTTGTCTTTTGCAATAAACCAGATCGAATCGTTGACAAGCTGAAATTCCTGGACCATGCTAAGCTTTTCAATAAAATTTACATTAACCCCTGGTGAAAGCTGCAGGTTCATCTTTTGCACGGCAAATGATGAGTCGGCAATCCATGCATCGCCCTGAAAAGTGTTTTCGCCTTTGTGTTTGGGATAAAATACAAAATGAAAATATCGCTTATTGCCTATAAACTGGGTATCCGGTACTTTGTAAGTGTAAAAGGCGTCCCCATTATCGCTGATAGGCGAAACAAACTGTTTGTCAAAAACAGGAATAAAATTGTTGTAAACATTTACATTCTGATACATGCCACCCAGTAACCGGGAAACGCTTTCGTTTTTTACGCCAACTGTTTTATTGGCTTTGATGATCTCCTTATATTTTTTGGGTGAGCGCTGGTAATAATAATCCGAAATGGTTTCGGTAAGATATACCGGGAGTATAGGATTTTCTTCTGAAACCGTATCGACATTGTTAAGTATAAACTTAAATGGTTTGGGAAGTATGCTCCGCTGGAGCCGGTCTTTATTTACTTTGTTGAGGTCAATCTCAAGTTTATTGTATAGTTCATATGAGTATGAATCAAACTTCCTCCTGTTATTTACAGGTTTGTTTTTAACTATCCTTCTCCACAAAAGCAGCCCCCTGTTTATCCTGCCCCTCACCACCACTTCGGTAGTGGGTTTTCCCCTCTGCATATTTATCACCAGGCTGATTTGGGTTTGTGATGTATCAACTATTACAACCTCATCACGAAAACCCACATAAGTAACAATAATTGTATCAGAAGGCCATTGCCTGAAGTAAAAGCTGAAACTTCCCGCTGAATCACTGAGCTTACCGTAGCCGGTGTTTTTAAACTGAACAGAAGCAAATGGTATGCGTTCATCACTGTGCCCGTCCTTCACAATACCTTTTAGTTGTTTCGACTGTCCGGAACATATCATACTCAGTAACAGCAGGGTAGCGGAAAAAGCAAGGTCAAGTACAATCCTCACCGGGTTCATCCTGCAAAAATAATGTTTGAACAATGCCTTCACGTTAACAATACGACAAAATTGAAAAAAAAGGGTGTCAGATAAATTTGGAAAATAAAATGCCAATTATTTACTTTGTATTTCAAAGCGCTTTTATGAACGAACAAAATCAAGGCCTGGAAACCCTGAAAGATATCAGGCAGATGATGGAACGCAGCAGCCGTTTTATCAGTTTAAGCGGGTGGAGTGGTATTGCTGCAGGTATTTGTGCTTTGATTGGAGCGTGGTTTGCTTATGGGGTTATCAGGGAAAGCAATTCCTCGTCTACCTATTTTGAATTCAGAAATGAAAACCATGAATTAATTACAATAAGAGAGTTTATGGGCGGCAGCCTTTTTTACATAGCTGTATTTACTTTTATTGCTGCTTTTTTCTTTGCATTTATTTTTACTTATTTGCGCAGTAAGAAAAGCAACATTCCGCTTTGGGGCACTGCTTCGAGGCGATTGCTTATAAATGTTGCTATACCCATGGTTGCCGGCGGCATTTATTTATTGCGGATGATACAGGCAGGGCAATATGGGCTGATAGCGCCGGGATGCCTTATTTTTTACGGGCTCGCATTGGTAAATGCCAGTAAATATACCCTGGGCGAAGTAAGATATTTGGGTTATTGCCAGATCATCCTCGGTATAATTAATGCGTGGTATATGGGTTACGGGCTTTATTTTTGGGCAATGGGGTTTGGTGTATTGCATATAGTTTACGGGGTTTTAATGTGGTGGAGATATGAACGGGCAACAACCTCTTAATCCGCGAAACCAGCAGGAATGAAAAATCCGATCGAAAATCTGAATAAAGTTTTTGACAGCCGTATCAGGCTTGGCATAATGAGCACACTTATGGTAAATGAAGAAGTGAATTTTAATCAATTGAAAGAAGTAATAGGGGTTACTGACGGCAACCTTGCTTCACATCTTAAAACCCTTGAGGACAACGGGTTTATAAAGATCCAAAAAGGCTTTGTTGGCAGAAAAACGAATACGACTTATGCTGTGACGAAAGCGGGGGAAAAAGCATTTAAAGCGCACCTTGAGGCATTGGAAAATATGATACGCTCAGTAGGATAATTTTTTTTATATCAAAACTTTGTATTTCAAAGTACTTTTTAAAAAATAAATAATCACCATGGAAATTGTTGTAAAACCCGGCTCTTTGTCGGCCAATCAGCTCACGATTAAGGGGCTTATCGTTGGTTGCCTGATCATGTTACTTCTTATTCCCGCCCTTTTCATAACAAACCTTGTTGAAGAAAGAGCAAACCGGCAAGAAGAAGTAGCAATTGAAGTAAGTTCAAAGTGGGCGACTGCCCAAACAATTGCAGGCCCGGTGCTTGTTATACCTTATCACGACATTGTAAAATCTTCCGAGGGCAAGGTTACTGTTTATAAGAAAACAGCTTATTTTCTGCCTGACCAGTTGGATATAAACGGTACAGTGAAACCGGAGATCAGGCACAGGAGCATTTTCAATATTGTGGTATATAATTCAGACCTCAGGATAAGCGGCTCATTTCCGGCATTGAAATTTGAAGAACTGAATTTACAGCCGGAAAATATCCTTTTTAATGAAGCCAGAATTTATTTTGGCTTATCAGATTTCCGGGGCATTGAAGACCAGCTAAACCTGTCCTGGGACAATGCAAGTCTTCCGTTTAATGCAGGTGTGCCTGACAATGAAATTATCACCAACGGACTGAGTGCACCAGTTGCAGTAAATGCTGAAACTGCTTCGGCTTCTCATCAATTCAACCTGAAGTTGCATTTAAGGGGTTCAGAAAGGCTGTATTTTATTCCTGCCGGAAAAACAACAACTGTTAACATTAATTCTTCGTGGACCAACCCATCGTTTGATGGAAACTTTTTGCCGGTCACTTCACCGGAAGTAACAGCAAAAGGCTTTGCAGCAGACTGGAAGATACAGCACCTGAACAGAAATTACCCGCAAAGCTGGAAGGATACGAAATACGACATCAGTAATTCGGCTTTTGGAGTAAAGCTTTTGCAGCCGGTAGATTCATATGGAAAAACAAAACGTTCGGTTAAGTATGCTATTTTGTTTATTGCACTTACTTTTTCAGTTTACTTTTTTATCGAAATCCTGCAGAAAAGGTATGTCCACCCTGTTCAGTATGTGCTGGTAGGGCTTGCACTCTGCATCTTCTATACTTTATTATTATCAATAGGTGAATACCTTGTTTTTAACCTGGCTTATACCATTGCAGCTTCAGCTACAATACTTCTGATAACACTTTACACCAAAAGCCTGTTCGCCAAATGGAAAACTGCCCTTTTGTTTGGTTCATTTCTGGCTTTCCTGTATGGGTTTATTTTTATACTCATACAGCTTCAGGACGGGGCCTTGTTGTTTGGCAGTATCGGTTTGTTCCTTTTGCTGGCTGTTATTATGTATTATTCAAGGAGGATAGACTGGCGGGGGCAGGCCAATGCAAATGCAGGGGCCAGTTTGCAAACATAATAGTTTTTTAATTATCCGGCCTGTGCCAACCCTAAGCCTTAAAGAAAAAAATGAAAGGAATAAATGCCGTTGCTGATTTATGAAATGCCGGTAAAACTAAAATGATCAACCATGAAATTTCTTCAATCCTTTAAACATGCCGGTAATGGCATCCTTTTATTTTTTCTGCATGAAAGAAACGGTCAGGTACAGCTTGTTGCGGCACTTGGAGCAATTGGTATGGGATGGTTTCTTAAGGTATCGGTTACTGAATGGATCCTCATTACCGGCTGTATCACTGCTGTCCTGTCACTTGAAATGCTGAATACTGCTATTGAAAAACTGAGTGATGTGGTCATACCGGGTTTTCATGATGGCATTAAAACGGTAAAAGATATAGCAGCGGGTTCGGTGCTCCTTTCTGCTGCTGCAAGCCTGGTAACAGGCATATTGATTTTTGTTCCTAAAATTTTAAAGTTATTATGAAAGCAGGCAAAAACCTTTTCGGAGTAATATGGCTTTCGCTGGCGTTTACAGTTGCACTTATTGCATGCAGGGTAATTTACACCGGCAGGCTGCACTACATCTTCCTGCTTTGGAATTTATTTCTGGCGTGGATACCCTTTATATTGAGCCGGGTGCTTGTAAGGAAAAACAAAGCGCCGGGCTGGGTTCAGCTTGCAGTATTATTATGCTGGCTTATCTTTTTTCCCAATGCGCCGTATATCATTACAGATTTTCTCCATCTCGGGGAGTCACCTGCCGTACCGCAGTGGTATGATGTGCTGCTGCTCTTTTCAGCATCATGGAACGGGTTGCTGTTCGGGATACTCTCGTTGTTTTATGTTGAAAAATTTATAGAAGCAAAGTTCAATGCAACAATAGCAGCATACTGCATCGTGGTTTTTCTTTTTCTCTGTGGTTTTGGCGTATATGCCGGCAGGTACCTCCGCTGGAACAGTTGGGAAGTGGTTACCCGGCCCAATGACATTGCAAAGGACACCATTATACGTATCCTTCATCCCCATCACCACCCCGGCACATGGGCGGTAACTTTTTTATTGGGCACCTTCCTGTCACTGATCTATTTTACCATAAAAAGGTTAAAACAATTATTTGTTAACCCATAAACACCCTTATATGTCATTCAGGCCATGGTACAGGTATTTTGTAAACAACAGGAATCATTTTACAAGTATTGACGAGGATGACCCTGATACACTTTCTGATGAGGAGAAGATCCTGATTACTTCTTCCATTCAGCAATTTCAGCGAGGCGAAAATTCAGAAGGCAAACATCTTTACCATGCATCGTATGAAATGAGGGATGTGCAATATGTGGAGGCAATGAAATTGTTTATCAGGGAAGAGCAAACACATGCAAAAGTGCTGGGCCGGTTTATGGACAAGCACCATATTTCACGAATAAACAACCATTGGGTGGATGCGGTATTCCGCTGGCTGAGAAAAGGATTTGGCCTGCAGCAAACACTTTCTGTTTTACTGATTGCAGAAATAATTGCCAAAGTATATTATAAAGCATTGCAGCGGGCAACTGGCTCATCTGTTCTGCAGGCAATAAGTATGCAGATATTAAAAGACGAAGACATGCACATCAGTTTCCAGTGTTATGCATTAAACATCCTGAACAAACGCAGGAATACATTGGTCCAAATAATATACAGGCTCTTTACCTTTTTCATTATGACAGGAACCATAGCTGTGGTATGGTATAGCCACCGTAAAGTATTAAAGGCGGGTGGTATCGGGTTTAAAGCGTTCTGCAGGAGTTGCATGAAGATACTGAGGGAATGTGATGGACTGATAAATTCATATTACTTACCCGAACCGGTTTTGTTAAATCAATAAGGCAAAGGTTTAATCTTTGCCCTATTTTATTGACAATAATTTATAGCGGGTTAAAAATCCAGTCCCAAACCAAAATACCAGTAAGGTTTTCCTTTAAAGAATACACCCATGGGCCAGCCAGCATCAAGGCGAAGGAAATAGCCCAGCAATGTGCTCCTCACCCCAAATCCGTACCCCCCTACAAAGGGGCCAATACCCCCGGTTTGAATAAGGAATGTAACAGGCGGGTTACCATAAATTGTACTTGGCCGCTTAACTTTTGATATGGGCCCGTTCCATGCCGTACCCAAATCAATAAACTGTGTTAATTGAAAATTGCGGAGAAAGGCATTGTTAACAGGGCGGTTAAAGAAAGTAGTAAATATTGGCAAACGGAATTCGCTGTTCAGCACAATGGCGTTGTTGCCATTGGCTACATTTTGCTGATGGCCACGCAGGTTTACAGCAAGCGACTGGTAAGCGTATGTTTCATTGTCGTTGGGGCGGTTGGCATTATTGAATTTTGGAGAAATCCAGCTGTCAACACCGCCGAGATAATAAATTACTTTCTGGCTTCCCCATGAAAAATCTGCGGCGCCGCGGGCAGCCCATATAAAATTTCTGTAAATAGGATAATAATAGCGTATGTCAGTGCCGGCATTAAATGTATAACGCCCTTCCTGGTTTCCTTTTACCATTCTAGATGCAATGTCAATATAAAACTTATACCTTAAACCATTCCATATGTTCAAGGCAGGGGTAGTACTGTTATCATGAACATATTCAAGCCTGGCAAGTGCAAAACGCAGAAGGGTATCCTTGAACTGCGTGGCAGGAGGAAAGTTGGCGTCTGTTTTAATCACAACCCTGTCGCTGCGGTAACCAACCATTGCCCTCACACTTCTTATTACATCCCAGGGATATGAAAAGTTGACCTGGTAAAGATTAGAATAAAGGCGGTTGAACAACTGGCTTTTTATATCCCCTGCTTCAAATATGGGGTAATTTTCAAAAGTTGACCGGTAATAAGTGAGGCCCCAGTCAATCCTTTTTCTAAGGTTCTGG
>JANRKT010000075.1:0-6622 GCA_033763355.1 Chitinophagaceae bacterium
CACCGCAATCAATCCGCCGAGGAACGCCATTGGCACAGAAGCAATGGCCAATGGCAGAAATATCTTCCATTTAAAATGCCCGCCGCGATAAAACTGTATAAAAGAAGTCAATGATACAAACAAATTCAAAAGTAAAGCAGTTGGCTTCATCACATCCGGCGCAATGCTGAAAATAGCCATCAATGCAAGGTAGCCGCTGGCGCCACCGTGCCCCACTGAAGAATACAGGAATGCTACAAGGAAAAGCAGGAAATAAAATATGAGAATACTGTCCGCCATATATAATCTTTAAAAAGGAAAGAGGTGAATTTCAACCATCTCCCCTTCCTTACATGCTGTCACTTCTTCATTGATTTGTATAAGGCAGTTGGCCTTTGCATAAGAACTTAAGCGGTAAGATTCCTGGGCATCCAGTACCATTGCTGTTTTACCATCATAAAGCCCTTTGAGGAAATGCGTTAACCCTGGCTGCTTCTGAAAATCTTTTGCAAGGGGGACTTTCAATACCTGCAACCCGGTTTCTTTGTTGCAAAGTTTTCCTAATGCCGGCAAAACATATTCATAAAAACAGGTAAGAACGGAAGAAGGATTTCCGGGCAACCCGAAAACCAGTTTGCTTTCTTTTTTCCCAAAGAACAAAGGCTTACCCGGTCTTTGTCTTATTTTATGAAAAAACTGTACAACCCCGCATTTAACTGTTGCTTTTAAAACAAAATCGTAGTCCCCCACACTGATGCCGCCTGTTAATAACACCACGTCGCTCACCATTAACGCTTCTTTTAAAATGCCGGTTAAAGCCTCAAGGTCATCATCAGCCCAAATAACTTTTACATGGGTAATATTTAATTTTTGTAATGCTGCTGTAAGTGTAAAAGAATTGGATTCGTAAACCTGACCGTGCTGCAAGGGTTTGCCGGGTTGCTGCAATTCTTTACCTGTTACAATAATACGTACCACCGGTTTGGGATAAACGCTGACCTCAGTAATACCAATACCCGCAAGAAAACCAACAGCAGCGGGGGATAACAAACTTCCTTTTACCAGGGCCAGTTCTCCCTTTTTAATTTCAGAACCTTTTGGCCTCACGTTACTGCCTTCCTGTAGTTTTTCATCTTCTATCAGCAATAAACCGTTTTCAGTTTTTATTTTTTCCTGCATCACAACTGTATCTGCCCCCTCAGGCACTGCTGCACCTGTAAAGATCCGCACCGCCTTTTGGGGATCGGATAATAATTTTTCATCATCACCTGCTGCCACCTTTCCTTCTATCTTTAATTTTTTGTATTGCTTCCATCCGCTGAAAGAAAGTGCATAACCATCCATTGATGATTGGTGGTATGCCGGGATATCAACTGAAGAATAAACATCTTCTGCCAATACAAGTCCCGCCGCCTCAGCCAATGGCAAGTTTACCGGCGCCAGCTGATCAATACTTTTGTGGATAATTGCTTTTGCTTCTGTAACGCTTATCATACGTTTTTTACAGCATTAAACATCATTTTACCTGTTCATTTTTTCAACCCGGTACAGGCAAAAAATTAAAACCGCCCAGCAACGGGCACATCGTAATTGGAACGGCAAATTTATCTCCGGGTTCTGGCATCGTTATTTATTAACGGAAATAACGGTAGCATGAAAGGGTAAATTACATAAAATTGCTTTACTGTCCTGTCCCTGGTAAAAATTAATCCAGAATTACCGTTTCTTTTTCAAGAAAGTCCCTGAAACGGTTACGCAGCAGTTTATACCGGTTTATCAGGAGCTTTGCCTCATCAGTAACAACAGAACCGCCGCCCTTTTCTCCCCCGCTTTGTTTTACCACAAGAGGCTTTCCGGCCATAGTATTCAGGTTATTGATGATCTGCCAGGCTTTTTTGTATGACATCTGCATTTGCCCGGCAGCCTGCCTGATAGAACCTGTTTCTGCTATAAGTTCGAGTAATTGAAGAGGGCCGGGGCCAAAAAAACGTTTCCCTTTTTTTTCAATCCAAAGGCTCCCGTTTACCGTAAACCCAGGGTGAACTGTCTTTTTTGAAATTGATTTAGCCATTATTATAAGCTGCGATGTGAAGGAAGAATCGTATTGTGGCAGAGTCTATCCCCCTATCGTAATCATACTCCTGTTGTGTATCTCTTCAGCATGCAGGTGTTCAAAATCGGTATTCATCTGTCCGCCCAGCGCTTCTGCTTTATTGGCTATGCACTGATGTATCAGGGGAAGCACATCATCGCCATTCCGCAAAGCAGTAAGCAGATCGGTTTCTTCTTTGGAAAAAAGGCAGTTCTTCATCTTGCCATCTGCAGTTAAACGCATACGGTTGCAACCGCTGCAGAATGGCGCACTCATGGTACTGATAACTGAAAATGTCCCTGCATGACCCGGCACTGTATAACTTTTGGCGGTATCATGTTTGTCATTCTGCAATTTTTCAACAACATATCTTTCTTCAATAACCTGCAGCATTTCCTGCCAGGTAAACACTTTATTGCTTGTCCACCTGTTGCCGCTGAAGGGCATGAACTCAATAAACCTTACATGCACGGGCTCATTTTTTGTCCATGCAATAAAATCATTGATCTCACTGTCATTCAGCCCCCGCATCACCACCACATTTATTTTTACATGAAAACCTTTGCTGATGAGGAGACGGATGTTCTGGTACACCCTGTCAAACTGGTCCCTGCGGGTAAGAAAAAGAAACCTTTCTTTCTGTAATGTATCAAGACTGATATTAAGCGATTTCACATTGGCCTGCTGCAATACATCCACAAATTCATGAAGCCTTGTTGCATTGGTAGTGAGGGTAAGTTTTACCGGAAGTTTTGATAAAGACAGAAGAATATCGGCGGCATCTTTTCTCACCAGCGGCTCCCCTCCCGTTAACCTGATTTTATTTACTCCTTCACTTACAAATAATTTTGCAAGGGCTTCAATTTCGGAAGCCTGCATTAAACGTGAAGCGGGTGTAAAAACATAATCCTCTTCGGGCATGCAGTAAAAACAGCGGAGGTTGCAATTATCAGTAAGTGATATGCGCAGGTAATTGTGTACCCTGTTGTAAGAATCCCTGATCATCAGTTATCATTAATCTCAGTGTAAAATTACTTTGTTCCTTTATTATAGGCTTTTAATTCTTTTTTGCTGCCGTTTGCGGTAAACTGGTTTTTCAGCAGGCGGTCATAATCCTGCGGGGTATCAATATCAATGTGCCCCATCGGGAAAGATACAGTGGCAGTTGATTCCATGTTTTTCTTTACAATGCTTTTTGCCCCTTCACTGCCTTTCAGCGCAAGCAGTTCCGGGAAAAAACTTTTGTCAAACAGCACCGGTGTGCCAATGGTATCCCCATACTCACAGGCAATGATCCTTTTATGGCTTTCCATTCTTTTATTGATCAGCTCATTTAAAAGCGTGGATGAAATAAATGGCTGGTCAAGAATAATAAACATTACCGCATCAAGAGCCGGATGAATTTTCAATAAAGCCGTAAGCCCGCAATGCACGGAAGATGCCATGCCTTCGGTCCAGTTTTTATTGATTACAACATGCAAGCCTTTTGCTTCAACTTCTTCTTTAAACAACGATGCATTGGCGCCAAGAACTGTAACAAAAGGTTTACATGGCGAATCAATGGCCACCTGCAATACATGATGCAGTAAAGTGGCGCCGTTGTATTTTAGCAATTGTTTGGGCTGGCCCATTCTTGCAGATGAACCCGCAGCCAGCAATATGAGGCCGCAATTGTGCTGTATTTTATGATTGTATGAAATAAGATTTGAATTTAGGGATTATTAATCCGGGACTTTACCTTCCCTCACAACTTCACTTCTTCAATAGTTTGCAAAGAGCGGGAATGTATATTGATCATGTTGTTTTTTAAAGACTGCCCTCTCCTGCCTGCCAGCACAGCTTTTATTTCTGCCGCAACTGACAATGCTATCTCTTCAGAAGCTTCCGCACCGATATCAAACCCGACAGGACCGTAAATAACAGAAAGCTGTTCATTATTTAATGTAATGCCTTCTTCCTTTAATTCATGCAGCATCCTGTCTGTTTTCTTTCTCGGCCCCAATATACCTATATAATTTGTTTTTTCTTTTACCAGTTGCCGCAGCATGGCCATATCGTAATTGTAGTTGTGCGTCATCAGCACAAAAACTGTACGGTCATCAACAACCAACTGTGACAACACCTTATCAGGTTTGGCCAGAATAATTTTTTTTGCTGTGGGGAAACGTTCAGCCTTTGCATAATTGGTCCGTCCGTCCGCAAGTGTTGTTTCCCATCCCAAAACACCGGCAATCTGCACCAAAGGTTTTACATCATTGCCTGCACCGATGATGACCAGTGAAACCGGCGGGTTGATCAGTTCAATAAACGCAGTGTATTGGTTATTTTCTGAAACATAGGTTTTAGTGGCTGATTCCTTCCGGTCAAATGCTTTCTTTGTATCAGCAAGTAAAATATCATATAATTTTTCGCCGGGGGTATTCCTCTTTATGGTTTCCTGCTCTGAATGTAAAAGGCATGTGCCCGGCTGAACGCCCCACCTGTCCTTTAATGAGAACAAAGTAACTACAACAGCTTTCTGTCTTTGGTTGAGGATACTCTTAAAAAGCTGAATGGGGTTATCAGGCTTTGAAGGGTCAATGGGTTCAAGCAGTATGTGGATGATGCCATTGCACCCAAGGCCCACGCCAAAGTTCACATCATCTTCATCAGTGGTATCGTAAGTAATAAGCTTTGTTTTTTGTTCAGCCATTACCAGCAATGCCTGCCGCAATGCATCCCCTTCTAAACATCCGCCACTGATGGCGCCGGTAAGCTTACCCTCATCTGTTACCAGCATACGTGCACCGGGTTGACGATATGATGAACCATCCACATGCACTACAGTAGCAAGGGCTGTCTGCCTGCCCTGCTTTTGTGCTTCGTCAAATGACTGTATAATTTCCGTTATTTCTTTCATAACATCACGATCTTACGGCAATTTACTGCATTTCCTTTAAAGCGGGAACTGACGATGGTCGCCACGCATACTTTTATAATTAAGATAGCCACAGATTACACAGATTTACACAGAAAGTTTAGCTATTTATTAATTAAAATGGTTAAAACAGCTCATTTTAAAATGGCCCCTTACAGTTTTTGGCAATTGCGGAATACATGTCTCCCTGACATTCAAATGTGAGTTTTCAAAAGAGGGAGGTTACTCTGTGCCAATCTGTGTAATCTGTGGCCAACCTAAACAACTATTTTATGGCCGAAAAGGCCAATGGCTTCATGTAAACCGATTCTATCTTCTCCACTATCTTCCCGCCCTTTTCAGATTCTGACGCCACCTTCATCCATTCGGGGTCTTTCCTGAAAGTATCAAATGATGCTTTGCCTGCTTCTTCGCTTTTATGCGCCAGTATATAAACCAGTTTGGGCTGCACATTCGCTTCTTTTTCGATGGTTTCCCAATAGGCCACATTGGTCATGCCATGCTTCTCAAATAATTTCAAGGTATGGTTCCTGAACCTTGTGTTAAGATCGCTTAGCTTACCCGGGTGACAATAATAAGTCCGCAGCTCAAAAACCCTTTCCGGATTTTTTTGAGAAGCTTGTACCAGGGGGCTGAAGTCAGACGCCTTCATCAGAATTGAAGTAATGCTCGTTATGATCTTTCCGCTTTCTTCTGATTTATTCCTTACAGTTTGCCAGGCAGGGTCATTTATAAAAGCTTTCCATGATGCCTCCCTTGATTTTTCATCGGGAAATGAAAGCACATAGTACAGGGCATTCTTCTCATTGTTAACTGGCAACCAGTAACCCACATTGGTCATGCCGTGTTTTTCAAACAAAGCAGTGGTATGGTTTTGAAAACGGCTGATGAGTGCATCCAGCCTGCCCGGCTCGCAGTAATAAATGCGCAGCTCGTATAATTTTGTATCTGTGCTTTGCGCAATGCTGTATTGAACTGTAAGGAGCAGGATAACAGGTAATAGTTTTTTCATACTGCAAGTTTGGTTTAGTGCAATTTAAGAAGAAAACAAGGTTTCCCGCAAAGACGCAAAGGCGCAAAGGAATATCTTCAAAAAATACAAATTGTATTTCCTTTTGTGAAATTAGTGTAATTAGTGGCTGCTGTTTTCTGTGTTAATTTCTGTAACCCTCCTTTCTGCAATCAGATTTTACAACTTTTTTTTCACCGCAGAGAAACGAGGGCGCAGGGTTAACGCAGAGGTTTTTTGTGCAAACTTCCCCGGGAAAAAACTTAAAAAAATTTCACGCCACGGCAAAAAGGCGAAGGAGCAAGGATGCAAAGGAAACCCTTCAGAATAATATAAATCGTATTTCCTTTTGTGAAATTAGTGCAATTAGTGGCCGCTGTTTTCTGTGTTAATCTGAGCAATCTGTGGCCCACCCCCGCTTATCACCATTAAAATAATTTCATCTGCTCGCTTTCAGTATTTCCGTACCTTAATAGCACATTTTAAAAAACTACTGTTATGGCTTCCTACAATCTTAATATTAACGGAAAAACTTACAAGGTGGAGGCTGACCCTAAAATGCCCTTGCTGTGGGCTATCAGGGAGCTTGCCAATCTTACCGGAACAAAATACGGATGCGGAATGG
>JANRKT010000076.1:0-17341 GCA_033763355.1 Chitinophagaceae bacterium
TTGATTTCATCAATGACTGATGCGAAGGCCCGCCCACATCCATATGAGCAGAAAAACGGGTGAGGCCGAACAGTTCCTGCATTTGTAAAATTTTATCAATCGCTTCATTGGCATCGCCGATGATCAAATGCCCTTTGCCGCCCCTGCCCGTATCATATTGCTGGCGCTGGTACGGGGGCCATCCGCGGCTGCGACCTACCCTGTCCATCTGCGTGGAATAAACAGGATAATATTCATCTGCTGTTTTCTTACTGTCGTCTCCAAAAAATGCATGCATGTGCACACCCACTTCAAGTTTGTTCACATCATGATTAAAATGTTTGTACACTTCCCGGTAATAATCAAATAATGGTTTAAACTGAACAGGGTTACCGCCAATAATAGCGAATATAACCGGCAGGCCATGTTTACCTGCACGCAATACACTCTCCGGTGTGCCGCCTACTGCAACCCAGATATTGAGGTGATTGTTAACGGCACGGGGCAATATCAGTTGCGCATTTAACGGCGCCCTGAATTTGCCCTTCCATGTAATGGGGTTCTCTTTATTTATTTTCAGCAGCAGTTCCAGCTTTTCTTCAAAGAGTTCATCATAATCATCAAGGTTGTAGCCAAACAAAGGGAATGATTCAATAAAGCTGCCGCGGCCGGCCATGAGCTCCGCCCTGCCGTTGGAAATGAGATCAATCGTTGCAAAGTTTTGATAGAGTTTTACCGGATCAGATGAACTTAACACAGAAACAGCGCTGCCAAGCTTGATGTGTTTTGTAACGGTGGATACCGCAGCTAAAATTATTTCCGGTGCAGATACAGCATAATCAGGCCGGTGGTGCTCACCGATGCCATAAAAATCAAGTCCCGTTTCATCCATCAGTTTTATTTCTTCTATCAGTTCCTGCAAACGCCTGCCCGGTTCCTGTGGTTTGCCGTTAGTATCATAATGGTTATCACCAAACATGCCAATACCCAATTCCATAGTTTATAATTTGGCGGCGAAGATACGATGCAGAGTTTTTGCATAACGGAAGCCGTGTTTCAATGGGGTTCTCTGTTATTAATGTACCATCTCCGCAGCACGGCGGGCGCCACAACTCCACACATAAAGCTATCTGAAACATCGCCTGGGAAGGTGGCGGAAAACCCGGTGGGGAAGTAGCATGATATTTTTTGAACTCTTGCGTCTTATATCATAAATTTATGTGTTAGCAGCAAGCAAATGAACCTCACTACATCACAAATTACTAATGGTATATGGCTTTTTAATGACGTAGCCGACTGGGATCAAAAAATAATTAAATATCCCGAAGAGTATAATAGCGAAGAAAGAATTATGTTGGACTTCACACAACTTAGGGCGGCAAGAAATTATAAGGAAGAAAAACTTTTGATCAGTAAATGGTGTGATTATTTCACTTCAATGACAAACTTGAGGTACTTGTATTTTGAGTGTAGAATTTCACAGCAAATTTTTGATAGCATTTGTAAGATGACCTTTCTTGAGGGATTATTTATCAAATGGAGCACTATAACAGATATTTCAAAAATTAGTGACTTAATAAATCTAAAGCACATTCATATTGGAAGTTCGCCCAAAATTTCGAACTTGGCGCCGCTGTTAATGCTTCAGAACTTAAAGACTTTGGAAATAGAGAACAATACACAACTTGCAGACTTATCACTTATCGGTAAGATGAGTAATCTAGAAGGGCTTGGCATACATGGTTCTTTATGGAAAACCCAGAACGTAAATACTCTGAAACCTTTGGAAAATCTCATAAACTTAAAGTATTTGACGCTTTATGGCACGAAGGTGTTAGACCAGTCATTGGAGGCGCTCAATTCACTCAAAAATTTACAGCGAGTATGGGTCGCTCCCTATTATCGAATGGTGGAATATGAAAAAGTTTATAAGAGCCTACCTAAACTTGCTCATGGAAACATAATTGAAATAGTTACAAGCGAGGACTACAGAAAGCAGATGAATATTAAGGGTTAATAAATCCTGCTGCTTGCCTGTTGCTAACATTGGTCACTGTTGCACAACCCCAAATAAAAAAAATTTTTACTTCCCAGGCGAGTCACTGCACATAGCATTGTGCGGAGGGCCTGCAGGACTCGCCGTCTTAGAGTTTTACATACATAAATTGTAGCTTTCACGCCAACCTTGGTATGAGGTGTTTGTCTTGTGCTTAGCCTACCAACGTAATCTGAAGCATATTTAATTTCTCTTTCGCCAAACTGGTTTTTCAGTCCGCCCTGGTCCTGGCAATAATGAAATTATAAATATTCCTTCTCCCCGCAGAGTCTCTCCCCATGGCCTTTGTGTGTTGGGCGGAGGACTCTGCGGATAACATTCATTATTCTTCATCCTTCCTTTTTCGTAAGATCAATATCTTCCAGTTCCATGTAATGTGTTACTGGGTATATACCTTGTTCTCCGGTAATATAAAACCGGGCTGAACTGTGCGGGTAACCCGCAGGGCTGTCCGCAAGTTGCCATATTCCTGTGCAGGGATTATCATGCATATAATCTAATTTTTGTATTATCATTTCCCGGCTTGTGCATTCCTTAATATCAAAAGAAGGTTCAAATACCTCATGCAGTTTACCCCGCTTCCGGTCTGTTGCATTAACGCCTTCTGCCAGCACTTTCAGAATATCCTGCCTGTCCGCTTTCTGCAAGCGGCTAACTATCTCATAAGCCATAAACCTTTTAAGTGTACCAAGCCGGTTGTTGATATTTTTTCCTTTGTTTGAAAATGCAATCAAAGCATGGACATGGTTGGGCATAGCAGAGTATCCGCAGATAAAATGTCCTTCATTGCGGAGTATGTTAAATTGTTTATAGAGAATATCATAGCCATTCACTATATCAAACAGATGAAGCCATTTGTAACAGGTAATAGTGATGAAAAAGATGCCGTCCGGCTCAGTAATTTTTGAGCGCACACTCATTATTAGATTTTTTCTCAGTTAAACTTAGTAATTTTTACTGATGAACCGCAGAGTCCTCCATCCCGCCGCACTTTGCCCGTGGAGAGACTCTGCGGGGATAGGAGAAGGAATCAACCCTTCACTTTCTAAAAGCGAAAATATTGATAGCATCAAAATTAATAAACCCGGAAAAAGTTTGACAATCACCTCACTGAGCGATATTGACAGAATAGTTAAAGTACTTCAAACAGCAAAGAAATTTGATAGACCTGACAGGATGAATATTAATACTGATTTTTACGATTTGCAATTTTTTACAAAAAATAAAGAAGAAGCAACCATCAGAATTTTATCCAATGTATATAATGGCATAGTAATTTCGGCAAACGACTATTATTATAGCGGAAGCGATCTAAACAAAGTAGTAACCGAAATAAAAACAAAATGAACTACGCCTAACATGAATCGTGTCAAAAACCCTTCACATCAATTCTCTTTTTAAAGCTGATGTATATACTCCGCACTGTCCTTAAACTTATCCATATTCATTTCCACAAAAAAGTTTTTAACGCCCCCTGTTTTGGCTGCGGCAAAAAATTCTTTCCAGTCAATAACGCCTTTACCAACGGCGGTTTCTTTTTTATCGGCCGTCCAGTCGGACAGATGTGCAGAGATAAAGCGGCCGGGGTGTTTTTTAAAATAATCGGCGGCCTTGTAACCGTGTACAATAACCTGTGTCTGGAACTGCAGTTTCACCAGGTCTTTATCAAAGCGGCCCAGCAGGGCATCGTAAATGAGCTGGCCATCGAGCATTTTAAATTCAAAATCGTGGTTGTGGAAACCGGCCTGCAGACCCGCTTTTTTTATTTTTTCTGCGGCAAGGTTCAGTTTATCTGCAGCAGCAAGGTAATCATTGATGTTAGCTGTTTGCGGTAACCAGAAAGTGGAGAGGATCATTTGTGTAAGGCCCAGCTGCTGTGCAAATTCAATGCGGTCTTTCAGTTTTTCATCATCAGTAAATTCGCCAAAACCAAAATGGCAACTGGGGCAATTGAGGCCTGCATCGGTGATGATGCTGCGGATGTCAGAGGTTTTCATTTTTACCAGGTGACCAAAGCCAATTTGTTCATACCCTTTGGGCGAACACAATTCGGTAAGCTGGTAACCCAGGCCCGCCATCATCTTCAATGTACCGGCAAAATCTTTGGCCAGCATGTCCTTCACCGTCCACGTCTGAAAACCGATGGCCATTTTACTGGCTTTTGCAGCAGCAAAGAGTTGTGATGGCAATTGTGATAAGGCAATGGCTGCGCCTGCAGCTTTGGTTGTGTTGGCGAGGAATGTCCTCCTGTTTATTGATTTCATGATGAGTTTTTTTTGGATTTATATTCTGTAATACTTTTTTTACCACACCCACATAATATTTTTTTTACCACATAGAATACATAGGCATATAGGAAAGCACATAGGATTTTTAATAGCACAAGACGTTTATATATTAAATCTCAACAGTTTCGCAGTTATTTCTATGCGATTTCTATGTTTCTAATGTGCCTATGTGGTGAAAAACTTTTTATGCCCTGCCTCAGATTTTATCAGGCTCCCACCCGCTTCTGTATTCCCTCTTTAAATATTTATTTGCATCAGGCACATTGGTAACCTGCATCTTTGCAGCATCATACTTCAACAACTTATTTGCCCTTAATGCCGCTGCATACAGGTTTACCGCTTCTGTTAAATACTCCGCTTCAGAAAAATTGCCGGGATATTGCTTGCCTGTTTTGCATGCATTCACGAACAATGGCAATGCAGCAGAAGTTTGTTGCACCTGGTTTTGCGCCGCAGTGATTGCATTGGCGGGCTTGTCCATTTTTTTACCGGAAATAATCTGCGGGTTCTGCACATTAAACCCGGCAAGTATCTTCCCTTCTGTGCCTGTAAACATCATTCCCTCCTGTGGCAGTTCCTTACCTTCCGCTGACAGCTCAGCGGGTATCGGAGGACGCATCCCGCCATCATACCAGTACAACTCAACCGGCGGCCTGTTTCCGTTTGCCGGATAAGAGAACCTGACCGTGCTAGCCATGGGGAATGAAAAATCATTATTGATACGGTAAGGTACTGAACCACGGAAACCGCATACATGACTGCGGTGCGGTTCAATAACCGTAGGCGATGTTAGCTTTAATGCATTAAAAACCGTCCACAAACTGTAATGCCCCATATCGGCCATGGAGCCGCCGCCGAAATCGTACCAGCCGCGAAACACCATATGTGTATAATCGGGACTGTAAGGCCTGTCGGCTTCGGGGCCCAGCCAGAGGTCCCAGTCAAAACCTTCGGGAACGGGTGGTTTGTCTTTTGGCAAATCAGGATATTGAGGCCATACAGGGCGGTTGGTCCAGTTGTGCACCTCGGTAAGCTTGCCAATGGCGCCTGCATTAATCCATGCCATCACGGTATCCATTGAGCCGTTTGAATCCCATGGAATGAGATGCGTAATTACTTTGGGGTTGCTGCGTGCCATTTCAACTACTTTCTTTCCTTCAATGAGGCGGTTGGCAATGGGTTTGTGCACCAGTACATGTTTGCCCCTTTTAATAGCCGCCATGCAAAGAATGCCATGCAGGTGGTCGGGCGTAATGATCTTTACTGAATCAATATCTTTTTCTTTATCCAGCAATACCCTTACATCAGCATAAGCAGCACATCCTTTATAACCCGGTTGCTTCGCCACATCAGCATAATAGCTGTCCACGATTTGTTTGCCGTTTTCCCTTCCGCCGGGAATGATGTTGTCGCCGCCGGGTGACCAGTCAGGCTTTTGCAGCACTTTGCGTATTTCATTTTTAAGATAATCAGTTCCCCAATCCCTGTAAGCCCTTGCTTCTTTACTGGGGTCGCAAACAGCCACCACCTGTATCTGCGGCACAGCCAGCATAGGTAATAATTCCCTTATACCCTGTGTGCCCATGCCGATGTAGGCAAGTGTGATTTTATCACTGGGCGCTACATAATTTTTTCCGCCAAGCACATGACGCGGAAGAATGGTAAACCCTGCAACTGAAGCAGCAGTTATTTCAACAAATTTGCGGCGGCTTAACCGGGAACTGTTATCAGGATGGCCCGGCGTGTTTGCATCATGAACCTGCCGGTTTGAGGTTTCACCGTTGATTTCTTTTTTCATATAGCTGATTTTTAAAAAAGAAAGAAGTACTTAAAGTTAGGAATATAAACACAATTCTGTCCGTCCCGGTATTTCAAGGTAGTGTCTCAGTTTGTTTGTCATGCCGGGGAACGAGGCATCTAAATTAATTAATAAGGCCTGCTTGTCAGATTGTCTTTCTGATTCCTCTCCCGTTGAGGCGGGATCGGAATGACAAACTGAGACACTACTTAATGGTAGTAATACTTAATGAAAGGGATTTTTTATGTATTTTGTCCGGGGTTCTTTCGCCCTGCATTTGTATTTTATGGTTGTTGTGATTTTCTTTTTTGTTTCCTGTATCCTTGCATTTGGTTCATGTAACTTGTATCCTGCAATCTGCAACAATTTCTTAATATGCCTTTTGTACTCGAAGTAATTGCATTCAACATTGAATCCTGCATCATTGCAGCACAATCCGGGGCACACCGCATTGAACTCTGCGATAACCCTGCTGATGGCGGTACTACAGCAAGTTTTGGAATGATAAAAACTGCAAGGGAAAAAACATCACTTCAGCTCTACCCTATTATAAGGCCGCGTGGCGGAGACTTTTTGTATAGTGACGACGAGTTTGCCATTATGAAAAGAGATGTGAACTTATGTAAAGAACTCGGTTGCGACGGTGTTGTTATTGGTATGCTGAATGCAGATGGCGCCGTAGATAAAAAAAGAACTGCAAGACTTGTTGAGATTGCTTATCCGTTGGGCGTTACGTTTCACCGTGCATTTGACCGGGTGAATGACCCATACAAAGCCCTTGAAGATATAATTGATACCGGCTGCGAACGCATATTAACCAGCGGCCTTAAACCAACAGCTGCGGAAGGCATTGAAATGATTGCCGGATTGGTGAAACAGGCTGATGAGCGGATTATCATTATGCCTGGCTCAGGGGTACGTGCAGATAATATTGCAGAACTTGCACAACAAACAGGGGCAACAGAATTTCATACCTCTGCAAGAAAAGAAGCAGAAAGTAAAATGATGTATAAAAATCCTGGTATGAACGAAAACCTCAGTCACGTTACACTTGATGATGCAGAAGTAAAAAGAATGATCACGTTGTTTAAAGAGATTCAAAACACCACGGTACATTAAAATGAACAGGTGCACAAAAAAATATTACTTACTTATCTTCATCATCTTCTCAATTGCATGCAGCAATGAAATAAAATCCGATGCTGATGAACATGGCAGTAACTGGGAGAAGCAGTTTGATGAACAACTGGAATTAAGTGGTCACCGGAACTGGATACTTGTTGTTGACAAGGCTTTTCCGCAACAACCGGGTATGCACATCATCAATACCGGCGAGAAACTGCTGCCGGTGCTGGAAAAAGTTTTACAGAAAATACGATCTTCAGCACATGTAAAGCCTGTTGTTTTTAATGATGCTGAGTTGCAGTACATCAGCGATTCGCTTGCACCCGGTGCAGAAGATTATAAAACCCGGTTGAAGAAAGTACTGAATGAGATTACGGTTACACCACTGCTGCATGACACTGTGTTTGTGCAAATGGATGCAGCATCAAAACTTTTTTCTGTTACTGTTTTGAAAACGGAAGAAGTTATTCCTTATTCGTCTGTTTTTATTCAGTTAGATTGTGCTTACTGGAGCAGTGAAAAAGAGCAACGGCTCCGGCAATTAATGAAAAACCAGGGGAATTAATGCATTTTGTTTAAACAGGCTTTCTCAGCAATTCTCGTTAAATTTATAATCAATTACTGGCTGTATGAAAGCCCTTCTCCGTAAAAAATATTTCTGGGTTACAACTGCTCTTGCAGCGGGCATACTCATCTATTCTTTTACTTTCAAAAGCGGCAGGGTTGACTATAATACCCAGGTAAAACCCATCTTTAATAAAAAATGTATTGCCTGCCACGGAGGGGTGAAGAAGAAAGCCAATTTCAGTTTACTCTTCCGCAGCGAAGCGCTGGATACAACTGAGAGTGGTAAACCCGCCATCATCCCCGGCGACCCGGACCACAGTGAACTGATCAAACGCATCACATCTGCCGACCCCGAAGAAAGAATGCCTTACAAAGAACATGCACTTTCAGAAGAAGAAATCAGCATACTGAGGCAATGGATAAAAGAAGGCGCCAAATGGGGAGACCATTGGGCATATGTTGCTGTAAAACCTGTTGAGCCACCAAAACCCAAAGGGAAATTATGGGGATTGATTTCACCGGGTAAAATTGATTGGGTTAAAAACGATATTGACTATTTTATTTACGACAGGCTGAAACAGGAAGAATTAACAGCTTCTGCAGAAGCGGATAAAAACACTTTATTGAGAAGGGTAAGTTTAGACCTTATCGGTTTACCCGCACCAAAAAAAATTGCTGAACAATACCTGCATGATACCAGCAGTAAAGCATACGAAAACCTTGTTGATTCATTGCTTTCTTTGCCGCAGTATGGGGAACGCATGACAGCCATGTGGCTTGACCTTGCCCGCTATGCCGATACCAAAGGCTATGAAAGAGATGATAACCGGTCTGTATGGCGTTACCGTGACTGGCTGATTGATGCATTTAATAAAGATAAACCCTATGATAGTTTTTTAACTGAGCAAATTGCGGGTGACCTTCTCCCCGATGCCACCGATGCACAATATATTGCCACGGCTTTTCACCGCAATACCATGACGAATGATGAAGGCGGAACAGAAAATGAAGAATTCAGGACAGCCGCAGTAATTGACCGTGTGAACACCACATGGGAAGCCCTTATGGGAACCACCTTTGCCTGCGTGCAATGCCATAGCCATCCTTACGACCCTTTCCGGCATGATGAGTACTATAAGTTTCTTGCATTTTATAACAATACAAGAGATGAAGATTCTTTTGCAGAATATCCTCTTTTTCATGAATACAAAAAAGAAGACAGCACCAAGTTTGAAAACCTGAAAGACTGGCTAAAAAATAATGCACCCGAAGAAAGGGCAAATGAAATCATCACCTTCCTTAAAACATGGCAACCTGCAGTGAACAGCCTCGTTGCTGATTCATTTGTAAATGCAGAGCTTGCAGATACCAAATGGCTCATCATGCGGAACAATTCGGCATGCAGGCTGCCGCCGGTTGATCTTTCCCAAAAAAATATTTTGTTCTTACGATATATGTCATGGCCTAAAGACGGAAAACTCACCATCAGGCTTGACAGTGCAAAAGGAAATGTTCTTACCAGCATCAATATACCGCGTACAAAAGGCCAATGGAAATTTATTGAAGCAGAACTGGCTCCTGCAAACGGTTTGCGCCAGCTCCATTTTGAATACGCAAGCAAAGAATTAAAAAAACAGGAGGATGATGGTGTAATGTTTGACTGGTTTTATTTTACACAATCTTTCCCGGGTAAAGGAATAAAAGGTTACGACAGTGCATATAAATATTACTATGATCTCATCAATACATCAAAAGTGGAAGTTACTTCTGTAATGATGGAGAACCCTCAATGGCTGCAACGTACTACACATGTATTTGAAAGGGGCAACTGGCTGGTAAAAGGTAAACAGGTATATCCTGATGTGCCCCATTCATTAAACCCGCTGCCGCAAAATGCACCACGCAACCGTTTGGGCCTTGCAAAATGGTTAACCAGCAAAGAAAACCCGCTTACTGCAAGAACGATGGTAAACCGCTTATGGGAACAGTTATTCGGAACAGGCCTTGCAGAAACATTGGAAGACATGGGCACACAGGGCATCCCTCCTACACATCCAGAACTGCTCGATCACCTTTCCTGGAAATTTATGAACGATTACAAATGGAGCATTAAAAAACTATTGAAGGAAATTGTAATGTCGGCCACATACAGGCAGGATTCAAAAGTTACACCCGAACATTTGCAAAAAGATGCCAGTAACAGTTTTTATGCAAGGATGACAAGGGTGCGTTTAAGTGCAGAACAATTAAGGGACCAGGCTCTGGTTGTAAGCGGCGCTATCAATTATAAAATGTACGGACCAGGTGTAATGCCTTATCAGCCGCAGGGCATCTGGGTTTCTCCCTACAGTAACAGGAAATGGGAAATAAGCACCGGCGGCGACCAGTACAGGAGAGCGATTTATACTTTCTGGAAACGCACCAGCCCCTACCCTTCCATGATTACATTTGACGGCGTTGCAAGAGAAGTTTGTACAGCAAGAAGGATACGCACCAATACCCCATTGCAGGCATTGGTTACTTTAAATGATTCTGCTTATTTAAATGCATCACGTTATTTCGCATACCGCATAAAGAAAGAAGCGGGGAATGATGTAAAAAAACAAATCAGTAAAGGTTATGAACTGGCTGTTGGAAAAAGCATTAATGCAGAAAAATACAGCATTCTCGAAAAATTATACCGTGAAGCATTGGAGAAATTCAGGAAGGATAAAGACAAAACCTGTGAGATGATTGGCATACAGAATGAGCACAACAATCCTGAAACAGCAGCGCTGGTGGTGGTGACCAATGCAATTTTTAATTTGGATGAGTTTATTACGAAAAACTGAAACCCGGTCAAAGAGAGAATTTTATAAAAACAGCTTGGCAATTTTTTTAAAATATTATCCCAATGAGGGCTTTGATCTCAAAGATATGAAGTTAAAATGGGGAGCTGACAGAGAGACCGTCCGTGAGTTATTGAAGAATAACCATACTACCAATGATATTGTTATTGATATTAGCTCTTATACCGAAAACAAGAGTGATACACTTGTTCAAAAGAGGGATGTTTACAAGAATATCGGAGGGGAAGAGAATCTTTTCTTTTTAAATTATGATATTAATGACATTTTAAAAGAGCTGGAAATTCATGATGGATTAGAACTTATTATCGCTAACATTCATTTTTCTTTTGAAAATGAAATTTCAGAAGTTGTTTCACACCTTAAGAAAATATCGAGCAATTACAAGCGCTTAAATACGGGCGAATATTTGTTTGAGGATTTGAAAATTGTAATAGCTGATTCGGAAACCATGGGCGGAGAAGGAGATGCATTATCTTATTTTTATTGTGCAAAAAATATTGATCATCTTGCTGAATAATGAACAGAACGATAAACGTAATGCGACGCAACGAAAGCCTCGTTGAAATACAAAAGCCTGTAACCAAAAGATAAAATGACAAAAAAAGAATTACATAATCAGCGCCTTTTAAAAGAAGCAGAACTGCGTTCGCTTGAACTGGTTACCCGCCGCCATTTTTTAAAAGAATGTAAAACGGGTATCGGCCTGATGGCGCTGGGTTCGTTCCTTGGCGGTTGCGATTGGCTGGGTACTAAAAAACCTGTTGCATTTGCAACTCCTGCATTTGATCCTGCTAATCCGCTTGCACCCAAAGTGCCCCATTTCCCCGGCAAAGCAAAAGCGGTTATTTACCTGCACATGGCCGGTGCGCCATCACAACTTGAACTGTTCGATTATAAACCTGAACTGCAGAAATTAGATGGAAAGGATTGCCCGCAATCATTTCTTGAAGGAAAAAAATTTGCATTCATCCGCGGTGTGCCCAAATTGCTGGGGCCACAGGCACAGTTTAAACAACATGGTGAAAGCGGAGTATGGATTTCGGATAACCTTCCGCATTTTCAAACTGTAGCAGATGAAGTAACAATATTGAAAAGTGTTACTACTGATCAGTTCAATCATGCACCGGCGCAATTGCTGATGCATACCGGTTCTGCAAGATTGGGCAGGCCAAGCATGGGTTCATGGGTTACCTATGGCCTGGGTTCTGAAAATAATAATCTCCCGGGTTTTGTGGTATTAACATCAGGTGGCAATAACCCCGATGCAGGCAAAAGTGTTTGGGGCAGCGGTTTCCTGCCAAGTGTTTACCAGGGCGTGCAATGCCGCAGTGTGGGCGACCCTGTTTTGTTTATTAAAGACCCGCAGGGCATGGACAGAGATTTGCGCAGGGCCTCTATTGATGCCATTAATGAAGTGAACCGCAAAACTTATGAAGAATTTGAAGACCCGGAAATATTATCCCGGATCTCTCAATATGAGATGGCATTTAAAATGCAGATAACCGTTCCGGAAGTAATGAACATCAGTGATGAGCCCGAATACATTCACCAGATGTATGGCGCCAAACCCGGAAAAGCCTCTTTTGCAAATAATGTTTTACTCGCAAGAAAATTAATAGAGAAAGGAGTAAGATACGTGCAGTTGTTCGACTGGGGCTGGGACAGTCATGGTAATGCTACCGATAATACAATTGATGTTGGTCTCGTAAATAAATGCCGGAGTGTGGATAAAGCCATGACAGCATTGCTGCTTGACCTGAAGCAAAGAGGTTTGCTGGAGGAAACACTGGTAATATGGGGCGGTGAATTTGGAAGGACGCCCATGCAGGAAAACCGTGAAGGCAAACAAAATCCGTTTAAGGGAAGGGACCACCACACCGATGCATTTAGTATATGGATGGCAGGCGGAGGAATTAAGAAAGGGTTTAGTTACGGCGAAACCGATGAGATTGGTTACAATGCCGTGAGCGGAAAAGTTTCTGTGTATGATATACAGGCCACCATTTTAAACCAGTTGGGGTTTGACCATGAAAAATTTACCTATCCTTTCCAGGGCAGGCCTTTCAGGCTGACAGATGTGGCAGGGGAAGTGATTCATGAAGTAATTGCGTAGAAGGGATTTTACCACATAGGCATATAGGAACATAGAAACATATAGAATACGTAATGAACAACTATGTGCCACTATCTGTCTATGTCCCTATGTGGTAAAGAAACCAGCCAAAAAAAATCACCACATAGCATATAAAAACTTAGAAACATACAGAATGAGGATTACAAAAAAATATATTGACGAACTAACCTACAGGATTATTGGTTGTGCTATTGAAGTTCATAAACAATTAGGCCCCGGTTTGATAGAAAGTGTATATGAAAAATGTTTTTCCCGGGAGCTGTCACTTCAATTCCTTAATTTTAAAACCCAGGTTTGGGTACCGGTATCATACAAAGGGGTTTCCATAGAAGCAGAATTAAGATTAGATGTATTGGTAGAGGACTTAATACTTATTGAACTGAAATCAATTGAAGGTATATTGCCTGTTCACGGGTCACAGGTATTAACTTATATGAAACTCCTTCAAAAACCCAAAGGAGTCTTAATCAATTTCAATTGCACAAATATTTTCAGGGAAGGCCAGAAAACATTTGTGAATGAATATTATGCCACCCTTCCGGACGAATGAATAACTATGTGCCCCTCTCTGCCTATGTCCCTATGTGGTAAAAAAAATTATACAGCAGAGGTCACCACATAGGCATATAGGAACATAGAAACATATAGAATACTTAATGAACAACTATGTGCCCCTATCTGCCTATGTCCCTATGTGGTAAAAAATCATTAGTCAAAAAAAAATCACCATATAGGCATATAGGAATATAGAAACATATAGAATACGTAATGAATCACTATGTGCCCCTATCTGCCTATTTCCCTATGTGGTAAAATTAAAATCGCTATAAATGCCAGTTACACGAAGAAAATTTTTAACCACCAGTGCTGCTGCCGGCAGCGCTTTTTTATTTTCATCGCTTGATGCATTATCACAACCATTACAATCTCACAACATGAATGCAAATTTTTCTTTAAAGATTATGGCCACCAACTGGGGCTTCAACGGAACGGCGGATGAATTCTGCAGCAAAGCCAAACAGGCGGGTTATGATGGCATTGAAGTCTGGATGCCCGGTGATGAAAAAGGCAGGAATGAGATTGTGAATGCTGCTGCAAAGAATAACCTTCTTCTGGGTTTTTTATACGGCGGCGGGGATAAAAATTTTCAAAAACATTTTGACCAGTTTAAGCAGGGCATGAATGCCGCTGTAACATATAAACCCATTTACATTAACTGCCATTCGGGCCGTGATTATTTTAGTTACGAACAGAACAAGCAGTTTGTTGATTTTACTACCCAGCTGAGTAAGCAAACAGGCATCCCTTTTTACCATGAAACTCACCGGGGCCGTTCGATGTATGCAGCGCCTGTTACAGGAAATTTTATAGCGCAGCTCCCCGATCTTCGCCTGACCTTTGACGTATCACACTGGTGCAATGTGCATGAATCATTGCTGGGCGACCAGGAAGAAACACTTGACCTGGCATTATCGAGGGTTGACCACATCCATGCACGTATCGGCCATGCAGAAGGCCCGCAGGTAAACGATCCCCGTGCACCGGAGTGGGATGGCGCCGTAAAAGCGCATTTTTCCTGGTGGGATAAAGTGGTGGAAAGAAAAAAACAGGAAGGGAAAATAATGACCATACTTACTGAATTCGGCCCGCCTGATTATTTACCCACATTGCCCTACACCCGTCAGCCGGTAGCCAACCAATGGGATATTAATGTGTATATGATGAATGTGCTGAGGAAAAGGTATAGCTGAGCAGGGAAGTCATGAGCTATGAGCTGCGGGCTATTAGCAATAAAATTATAAACTCTTAAACATAGGTTGATGAGAAACTTTAAGCAACTTAAAATATGGCAAAGAGGTTTTGATATAGCAGTAAAATCTTTCAAACTGACCAGTACTTTCCCAAAAGAAGAAAAGTATGGGATCAGTTCTCAAATAACAAAAGCGGGTGTTTCAACACCTTCAAATATAGCTGAAGGCAGCAGCAGAAAGAGTGAAAAAGATTACAGCAGGTTTATAGAAATTTCCCTTGGTTCGGCTTTTGAGCTGGAAACACAATTGCTGATCTCTCAGGCAGTTAATTTTGGCGATCAAAAACTTTGTAACGAAATTTTGAAAGATATTGATGAAGAACAAAAAATGCTTATCAGTTTTATGAATAAACTCAATCCCTGAACCGAATCTGCCCGGAGCTCATGGCTCAAAGCTCATAGCCCGTAGCTTTCTTTAATTGCATTATTTATGACACAATTCTTCGGCAGCTTTCATCCGGTTCTGGTTCATTTGCCTATTGGTATTTTATTAATTGCTTTGCTGCTGGAATGGCTTTGCAGGAAAGAAAAATATGCATCCTTACGCCCGGCTATACCAACCATTCTTTTTACAGGCGCTTTCACAGCTATCCTTTCATGTATCAGCGGCTATTTTCTTTCACTTGGCGGCGAATATGATGAAGACACACTTGACAGGCATAAATGGATGGGTATTGCCGTTGCATTAACAGCATCTATAGCTTATGGCATTAAAAAAAGATATTTTTTCCCCAACGGTTTTAAAAAGCTTTACCCGGTTGTATCAGTGCTTCTCTTGCTGCTAATTGTTGTTACGGGGCACATGGGCGGTTCATTAACACATGGATCCAATTACCTTACCCAAAACATGCCGCAACCATTTAAGCGCTGGTTCAGCAGTCCGGAGGATACTGTTGCAGCAAAAAAAATTATTCCTAATGTGCAGGAAGCTTTTTTATACAACGACCTTGTTGCCCCTGTTTTTCAAAGCAAATGCCAGGTATGTCATGGAACAAAAAAACAAAAGGGAGGATTGCGTTTAGACCAGCCTGACTTTATAACGAAAGGCGGCAAAGACGGCGTGGTGATTGTTGCCGGAAATGCGGGAAAAAGTGAACTGATAAAAAGATTGCTGCTGCCATTGAACAATGAAGACCACATGCCGCCAAAAGAAAAAAGCCAGCTTACAGAAAATGAAACAGAACTTTTGCACTGGTGGATTGCACAGGGAGCGGACTTTACAAAGCGGGTTAAAGATTTTTCGCAGAACGATACAATCAGCGAAATACTCGCTTCATTTCAAAATATAGAAGAAGGTGCAGTGGTGCCCAATGCAGAAGTGCCTGCAGGACCTGTTGCTGCAGCAGATAAGAAAATTGTTGATTCGCTTCGCAAACTTGATGTGCTGGTTATGCCTGTTGCAGCTAACAGCAATTACCTTTCAGTAAGCTTTGTAAATGCCCGTTCTGTTGCTGACTCTGTTATCAGCCTGCTTGAGCCACTTTCAGCACAACTGCTTTTTCTGAAACTGGGCGGCAGCAAAGTTTCTGATTCATCGCTTGCTGTTATTGGTAAACTTAAAAACCTTGTAAGGCTGAACCTTGAATACACTGGTATTTCAGATACGGGCCTTGCTTCATTAAAAAACCTTTCACGTCTGCAATACCTCAACCTTGTTGGGACAAGGGTAAGTTATAATGGTATCCTTCAGTTAAAAGAATTACCCGCCCTTGCCAATGTTTACCTGTACAAAACAAAAGTGAGCGCTGCAGAATGGCCGTTGCTGCAGCAACAACTGCCTAAAGTAAAATTTGACAGCGGCGGATATGTTGTCCCCACATTTGCAGCAGATACAACTGAAAAGAAATTACCTGAAACAGGAAAAAAGAAAAAAAAGAAAAAAGAATAGCATTACAGCAAACTTTCAACGGTGCTGTTCAACTGATCTTCTGATTGCAGTATGCACCTTAGCAACGCAATCTGGTTTCCGGCCCTTACCAGGTTGTGGCCATCATATTTTGCACCATAATAGATATCGTTGTTGAGATGATCTGTCAAAAAACGCAGCGCCTGCATGTACGTCATAAATTTCCCTGAATAAACAAAATGCCGCTTTTCTGTTTCCGATAACTCATTCTTCATCTCACTCAGGTAACCTTCTGCAATCGCCTTAAAAAAATTCGGCCTGATAAAAATTTTGCTGAAATCTTTTTCCTCTTCATTTGCCGGTGAAAGGTAAGTACGCATCATGTCCCCCGCATCGCTGATGAAATAGCCGGGCATTACTGTATCAAGGTCAATAACAGCAACACCTTTGCTATCTTCATCAAGGAGCACATTATTGATTTTTGTATCATGGTGGGTAACCCTGGTTTTAAACCCGTGGTCTTTTTTTATACTTTCAAATTCAAGAAGGATATTTTTATTGGAGCTGATAAAATTTATTTCTTCAAACGAAGTATTTATCCTTTCTGTGTTGCCATGTTGCAATGCATCTTCAAATTGCCTGTAACGGAAAGAGAGGTTGTGAAAATCAGGAATGGTATAACGCAGCATATCAGTCCTGAGGCCGGAAAAAACAGCCGTAAATTTTCCAAACTGTTTTGCGGCTTCATAAGCCTGCAAAGCTGTCCGGCACACATCTGCTGTATGCGTTCCCTTTATAAATTCAAACAGCCTGAAATACCCTTCTTCCGGAGTATAATAATAATCTTCTCCCTTTAATGTGGCATGTGGTTGGGTGAAGAGGTAATCCG
>JANRKT010000077.1:0-11672 GCA_033763355.1 Chitinophagaceae bacterium
GGCAAAGGCAATGGAATATTGGCAGGCCACGAATGCTGCAGGTCAATAAAAAAACTGCTTTTAAAATGGTAAGCAGACAAACTCATGCCCGTTTTATGAAACAGAAAAAAAAGATTAATGATAAACAGCTGCACCAGTACAAAAATTAAAAACTTTATACCCCACGGCCTCAGTAATTTTTTATTCCACCCGCTGAGCTTATAACCAGCAACAGCAATAAAAGAAAGCGGATAGAGAATAACGTTGTTCACCTTGCAGCAATTGGCCACCGCAATGGCAATACAGCAGTATAAAAAATGGTTTTTCTTTTTGTTTAACAGCCATTGATACAAATGATAAAATGTCGCAATAAAACCCAGCGTACCATAAATATCTTTTGTAACCAGCCGGCTATGGGCAAGGATATTGGGGTCTGTGGCAACAAGCAGCATGGCAATAGCGCCGCCACCTGCCCCTGCCAGTGTTTTACCAAATAAAAAGCAATAAAAAAGCAAGCCCAATGTAAGCAGTATGGTCATGTACCTGCCGTTGCGGATATCAGTTTCACCCCAGTCGTTCTTTTGCAAACCGGGATGAAGGATTTGCTCAACAGCCCTTGGTATGGCATTGATAGCCGTTACCGGCATGGTGCTCCGGAAATCAGATTCGTTATCTGTATAACGGCTGGTATTAAGTTTCAATACCTGTATGCCGTAATTGAGATCATCCCATTCGTCAGTGGTAATATCATCGTATTGCACACTCCATACTGCCGTCACAAGGTATAGCAGCAAAGCGAAGCAGGGCAGGTATAAAGTAAACAGCCCTGAGTTAAGATTTTTATTGTTGGGTGTTATCATTTTTTCCCTGCAGGGCTTTTTCCCTTACCATAGTTGTTATCATCTCTTCCAGCTTTTTGATCTTGGCGTACATCATAAACAAAACAAAAAGTATGGCAATAAAACCAAGATAGAGGATAAGATCGGTACCACGCCCTACGCCCAGCCAGTGCGCAACGGTAGTGGAAGCATCAGGGTAAATAACCAGTACAATGGTCAACAGGAAGAACACAATCAGCAATACACGGTTAATAAACCGGTTCCGGAAAAGCCTGCGGTACAAAAAAAAGGCGGCAAGCAGTAAAAGCAAAAGAACGATCTGTATAATGGTCAGGTTCATGGAATAATTTTTCTTAAAAATAAATCAATTACAATTTCCAGCGACCTTAACGGATGCTGTGATTTGCGGGTATAGGTAATGTGAACAGGGATTTCAGTAAACTTCCAGTTGTTTTTTTTAATCAGCGATAAAATTTCCGTTGCATGTGCCATCCGGTTTTCGGTAAAATGAACCTTCTTTGCAACCTGTTTTGTAAATGCCCGCAGGCCATTGTGAGCATCACTAAGCCATATTCCGGTTAGCAGGCCGTTAAACAACCGCCCAACACGCAAAGTAATTCTTTTGGAAGGAGGAACTTCTTTTCTTGTTTCAGCAGCTAAAAACCTTGAACCCAGGACCACATCCGAATTTGTTTCTGATAAGCACTTCAGCAGTTTTTCAATGTCATTTATCCTATGCTGGCCGTCTGCATCAAAAGTTACAATGTAATCAGCGCCATTCTGCAGCGCCTTTTTTATACCCGTTTCAAGTGCAGCGCCCTGCCCAAGGTTAAAACGGTGTTGTAAAATATCAACGGCAACCGGCAACTGTGTTATTACAGATTTATCCTGCGAACCATCATCAACAACAACAACTTTATAACCACAGTCAAGCAAATCATGGCAAAGCCAAAGCAAAACCGGCGGCGGATTATATGCCGGGATGATAACGGTAACCTGTTGGGGAAGTATAAGCCGCAATAGTGTGAAATAATGTGCTGCGAAAGTAAGTAAAGGAGATGAAAGGTTGCGGACCTCCGGGATGTTTACCCATGCAGGCCCTGCCGGTTAATGAAGGTTGGCAACCTTTTAGTACATTCACAAAAAAATATATGCCTTCTTTTAACCTGGATAAAGAAATGAGCATAGAGGTAAAGGCACGCCTCATTGCAAAAGGTTCTGATGCGCCTTTAACCGGTGAAGCTTATACTGTAAAACTTTTCGACAAAGATTTTTTTGACGATGATTTTCTCGGTGAATCTGCACTTGATAATTATGGCACCGCAAAAATTATTTTCAACCCCGGCCGGTACGATGCTAACGACCCCATTAAAGAAAAAACGCTTGACTTTTATTTTGCCGTATTTAAAAACGGGAAAGAAATTTTCAGAAGCAAGGTAATGGAGAATGTAGATAAAGAAGCGGTTGACCAGTTTAAAATGGGTGAAGGGGAAATAATTGACCTGGGAACTTTTTTGATTGAACCGTAACAGCAAGACCTGACCAGGTTTTTTGCTTTTTTACATTTATCCCCCGCTTTTCCCTTTTGGCTTTGTGGTTGTTTTTCCTGCAGGCGGCTTAATAGCCGGGTTTCCTAACTTATCTTCTGTAACGGGGCTACCCACAGGGGCTTCACCATCTTTCAGTTTAAAAGTGAAAACTTTTTCAATGTGTACCCATTGCCCGTCCTGCCATTTGAATCCTTCGTAATCACCATCGGGTATATAAGTATATTTTTTTGAAGGCTCATTGTTTTCTGAAATGAGATGGTCATAAATGATCATGTCCATTTCATCATCATACTGCATCCGGGCATTGCCGTCTTTTTTATACTCAATCCAGAAACGTGCCTGCTGCGGCTTACGTACCGTATCTTCATTAAAACTGAAATATGAACCGCCAAAAACAGGCTCATTCCTTTCATTAAAAGTCAATACTTCAATACGTTTTTTGGTACTGCGGATGCTGTTTTCATCATAACCAAGCAAAGTATAATAATCCTTTCCGTTGTGTTTTTTTTGAACGATACGGTAATAAATAGCGCCAACCCACCACTCATGGTTGGTAATTGTATCAATTTGGTTCTGTATAAGGAAAGAACGGTCAATTAAAGGGAAGAGTTTTAAAGATCCGTCACCTGTTTTTAACTGAATAGCCCCATGCCTGCGGTGCATGTTTTCATCGCGTATTACCTGCCAGGTAAAAATGCGGAAACTGCTGTCAGGGGCATATACACGTGAAATGGTTTGTAAAGAGTCAAAAGGATAGTTAAAAGAATATGGGGTTTTCAATGCCCTGACGAATAACCGCGTAAATGAACTGTCTGAACGGAAACGTTCTGCCGCTTCACGTGCCTGTACAATTTTATACGCCAAAATTTTCAGGGAATCTTCACGCAGTTTTAAAACCGGCATATCTGATCTACTGACCTGCTGGGCATAAATAATATTGCTGATAATAACCGCTAAAAATGTAAAAAGTATTCTTTTCATCACTGGTATTGGCTTAACTCCCGGTACAACAAAATTGAGATAAAAATATTGTGCCGCAACTCATTTTTGCAAAGCTTTAGCAATAGCATAAAGATCGGGAAACACAGCATCAATAAGAGGATTGGGCAATTCCGGCATGGGCTTGGTGGAAGGGATAAAGACTGTGTATGTTCCCAGGTTTTTACCAAAAAGCATGTCACCCATTGTGTTTCCAATCATTATTGTTTTGCTGAAATCAATTTCCGGGAAATCATGCCTGGCTTTCCACCCCATACCGGGATTGGGCTTGCGGTTGGGGCTGTTGTCATCCAGGTCGGCACTGTAATAAATTTTATCCACCCTCCCCCCCTTTGCTTCAATCATGCCTGCCATGTTCAGGTGTATTTCTCTCAGGTCATCATCCGTCATCAACCCCTTGCCAATTCCTTTCTGGTTGGTAACAATTAAAATGCGATGGAACTTTTGAGCAAAAACACTCATGGCCTCCGGTACTCCTTTGTAAAACCTGAATTCACCCCAGTTGCGGATGTAATCAGCATCTTTCTCATGATTGATTACCCCGTCACGGTCAAGAAAGAGGGTCCAGGTTTTGTCTATTTTCTTTAAATCCAGCATGGGTGAATGGTCAATGGTGAATGAGTTGGTTACCTGGTCTATCAGTTAATTGGTTAATTAGTTTAAAGGTTTATTTGCCGGCCTTCCTCATTTAATTCCTTCTTCACCCTTTCATAATCTTCAGGTATGCCTATATCAATAAAATATTCATCCTGCACAATTCCATAAATCATTCCTCTTTGATAATATTTTTCCAGGTAATCTTTTTCAAAAGAAAATTTATCCGGCAGGCTTTCCAGCAAAAACTTCTTACTGTTCAGTATATATACTCCCCCATTGATCAACCCTTCGTCATACCATTGCTTTTCTTTGAAGCTTGCAATGGAACCATTCCTGTTTAATTCAACTGCCCCGTAACGGTTAAACTGTTTCATGGGTTTCAGCGCTACTGTACAATCAGCTTCACATTGGTTATGAAATAAGAACATTTGTTTTAATTGCACTTTAAACAGCGTATCTCCATTTAAAACTGCCACTGCATTACCCGTTACTTTTTCGCATGCCAGCCTGATGGCGCCCCCTGTACCCAATGGCTCTTTTTCATTTGAATACTGAACATTAAGCATTGAACATTGAACATTGATGTACTCTTCTATCACATCATGTTTGTACCCCAGTGAAAAAATAAATCTTTCTATGCCCTGTTGCTGAAAATAACTGATCACATAATGAAGAAAAGGTTTACCATTGACCGGCGCCATACATTTGGGAAGATCAGGTACCGCAGAACGCAGCCTGGTACCTAAACCTCCTGCCAATATGATTGCCTCTCTGATCTTCATGGTATCTTCAATTCACCCTTTCAGGGGACGGGAGTGTAGTATTTCTCCTCCACCAACTGGCAAATAATGTGCCCCAGCATAATATGCGATTCCTGGATCCTTGGTGTATCGGTTGAGGGAACATTCAATAAATAATCGCTGTATGCTTTTATCATCCCGCCGGAAGATCCCGTAAATGCTACTGTAATAACATTTTTCTCCCTTGCCACTTCTAAAGCTTTGGTGATATTGGCCGAATTGCCTGATGTAGAAAGCCCGATAAGTACATCTCCTTTGTTACAAATGCCTTTTACAAGCCGTGAATACACCACATCATAACCATAATCGTTGGCAACTGCAGTAAGATAAGACGTATTGCAGTGCAATGCCTCGGCCGGAAGGGCATCCCTGTCTTTATAAAACCTGCCGCTCAGTTCTGCAGCAAGGTGCTGTGCATCGGCAGCGCTGCCGCCATTGCCGCAAAAATAAACCCTGTTGCCTTTTTTTAATGCATCAGCAATAACATCCGTAACTTTCTCCAAAGTGAGCAATATCTTTTCATCTGCAAGCAGGTGCTGCTTTACTGCAACTGAAGCCTCAATAATTTTTTTGATCGTATCTCTCATCTTTACAGTTTCATCGTTTTATTTTATCAGCAAGATCAGTAATGGCCTGCACCATCCGGTTCCATGAATATTTTTTCTTTTCCTCACGAAGTTGTGGCAAAAAATGGTTTTCGCCTAATTGAAAATATTCAATGATATGTTCAGCAATTGATTCAGGATTGGGTTCTGCCACCAAACCCACTTTACCATCCGGAACCAATGAAGGCAGCCCCCCCACATTGGTAACAACCATGGGTTTTTCAAAATGATAAGCCAGCGGCGTTACACCGCTTTGAGTAGCCTGCCTGTATGGCTGCACTACCACATCTGCTGCGCAGAGATAATATTTCACTTCACTGTCGGGTATAAAATCTGTTCTCAGTACCAGTTGTTCATTCAAATTAAGTTGTGCAATGAGTTCGCGGTAAGGTTTGGTGTCTTCATAAAACTCTCCGGCAACAAGAAGTTTGACATTCCCGGGGATTTTATCTTTCAGCAATTTCATTGCATGAAGTAAAATATCAAGCCCTTTATACTTACGGATAAAGCCAAAGAATAAAATAATCTTGTCGCCGGCGTTAAGGCCCAGGTGTTCTCTTGCTTCCTGCTTGGAAATGATTGCACCAAAATTGTCGTATAAGGGATGGATAATAAATGCAGCAGGTTTGGCTGCATCAAATTGTTTTAAATCCTCCATCACCTTTTCACTCATGGTAATGCAGGCGTCAGCAGATTTCAGGAAATAACGGGTAAAGGGTTTATCTCCCGGTCTTTTTTCATGGGGAATGATGTTATCTGTTATGGCAATCACTTTGGTATGCCTGTTCTTTTTTGCAATTCTTAAAATTGTTCCCAGGCAGGGGCCCATAAAAGGCAGCCAGTAACGCACCACTATAATGTCGGGCTTCATGCGCTTCAGTTCATGCCCCACATTCAGCCAGTTAAGTGGGTGAACGGAATTAATAACAGAAAAAATTTCAATTCCTTCAGGCGGAAGGTCGGTGCTGTATTGCGTAGTGCCGGGAAAAAGAAATGAAGGATACTGAAGTGAGAAGGAAAATATGGAACAATCGTTTCCTTCATCTTTAAACTGCCTGCATAGGCGCTGATCGAAAGTGGCCAGGCCGCCGCGGAGCGGATGGGCGGGGCCGATGATGATAATCTTTTTCATATCAGAGAAGCAGGAGTAACCAGGCTTAATGTGCTGATTAAATTGAAATGAGATTCATTTAATGTAGCCAGCGGCCTGTTATAATGAACAGCAGTAGCTGCTATAATAAGGTCTTCTATCGAAATACTTTTGCGTTTCTTTTTCAGTTCATTCCTGATCTGAAGCGCAGTATAGTTCATTGAAGGCGTATAAGAGTTAATTTGAATGTCCTTCAGTATATCCCACCAGAATTTTTGCTGTTTCTCGTTTATACCTCTTAAAATCTCAAAATGTGTTAGCACTGAAATGTGAAATTCAGAATACTGGTGTGACAATTTATGCAGCAGGGAATTTGTTTTATTGGTTTTCCTGAAATATTCAATTAAAACAGATGTGTCTAAAAGGATCAGCTGACCTTCCATTTATACAAATTTTTTTTCTCCTTCAGCCATTCCCGGTACTGCTTTTCAGACATCACAGGCCCCCTGAGCAGTTTTTTTTGAAAAGAAGTCAATTCCTTTTTTTCAAGCCCTTTATCAACCTTAAGTTTAATGATTCTTGCCATGACTCAAATTTAGCATAAAAATCAATCCAGCCCTTGCTTCTTCTCAATCAAATAACTGTTCCGTTCAGGGGAATTGCGTGAAATGAGTTCACCTACAAAACCTGCCACAAAAAGCTGTGTGCCGATGATCATTATTGCAAGGGCAATATAAAATACCGGTTTATTGGTTAAGGGGTATTGCTGGTCTATAATTTTTGAAATGATAAGGTAAAGGCTGATGCCGGAACCAATAATAAAACAGATTGTTCCCCATAATCCAAAAAACTGCATAGGCCTTTTACCAAACTTGCCGAGGAACATTATGGTAGAAAGGTCGAGAAAACCATTGATAAATCTTTCCCAGCCAAATTTGGATTTACCGTATTTACGCGGCTGGTGGGTTACAATCTTCTCACCAAACTTTTTAAACCCGGCCCATTTGGCCAGCAAAGGAATATAGCGGTGCATTTCGCCATATACTTCCACGCTGTGCACCACTTTTCTTTTATATGCTTTCAACCCGCAATTAAAATCGTGCAGCTTAATGTGCGACATGCGGCGTGTTACCGCATTAAAAAATTTTGAGGGAATGTTTTTGGTAAGTGTACTGTCATACCGTTTCTTTTTCCATCCGCTCACAAGGTCATACCCCTCCTCTTTTATCATCCTGCACAGTTCAGGAATTTCATCGGGGCTGTCCTGCAGATCAGCATCCATTGTTATTACCACTTCACCTTTGGCCGCTTTAAAACCTTCGTTAAGCGCAGCGCTTTTGCCATAGTTGCGCTGAAATTTTATTCCTTTGATACAGGGTGTTTCGCTGCCGAGTTTTTCAATTACATTCCATGAGTTATCGCTGCTGCCGTCATCTACCAGTATAATTTCATAAGATAAACCCTGGTTATGTGCAACCCTTGCAATCCATGCACACAATTCCGGCAAAGATTCTTCTTCGTCCAGTAAAGGAATAACAACGCTGAGGTCCATTTAAAAAAATTATGGATTAGTTACCGGCTGGGGGAATTCCGGCTTTTTCTTTTTAACAATGGCCGCAATAATAAGTGAAAAGATAAACCAAATGATACAGCCCCATGCAAAATTCAATATCATTTTCCCAAAACTAAAAGGATTGGATTGCAGCATTTGCTGAACCTGCTTGTCAATCATGTCATCCGAAGCGCCAAAACGCTTCATCATTTTTTGTGTTGTTTCAATGGTGGCCTGTAAAAGGCTTTCCCTGAAACCATCATCAATAAAATTTAAAATTACATAAGATACAAGCGTAGAGGCAAGTGCAGTAATTACAAAAACACCAAATGCAATTTTTAATGCCTCTTTAAATTCCAGAAAACCGCCATTGTTCTTCTTTTGTTTAACACAAGCCAGTATTGCAAATATGATGGGCAACACGTATCCCGCAAAGGCCAAAGGACTGGTGAAGAGTTTGCTGCCGCCGAGATAAAGAATTACAAAAAACAGTATACCTACTAATGCCGAAATTAATCCGTACTGCATCAGCGTGCTGGTTTTTTTTGCTTCCATGATGTTTATTTTAAAGAGTTGGGTTTAAAGATAACTTTTCTCCGATTATTGTCCCTATTACCTTTCCCTTCAGTTCCTTTCCTAAAAATGCCGTGTTCTTCGATTTAGACTGAATATGCCGTTCCTCAAAGGTAAATGTTACACCCGGTTGAAATAAAGTTATATAGCAAGGCTCCCCTTCTTTAATGCAAACCTGTGGCAAACCAAAAATTTTCCCCGGGTTAATGCTTAACCATTTCACCGTATCATCAGCCGAAAAGCCTAAACTGCCAAGCGCAGCATAACAGCTTTCCAAACCAATCATCCCCGGTTTTGCATATTCAAATTCGCAAACCTTACTGTCCCATTCGTGTGGTTCATGATGTGTTGCCACCATGTCAACCGTACCATCAAGCAAAGCGTTTTTTAATGCGATGCTGTCTTCTTTGCTTCTCAACGGAAGGTTAACTTTCAGGTTGGTATCATAAGTCAGCAGGTCTTCCTCAGTAAAATAAAGATGGTATGGCGTAACAGAGCAGGTAACTTTAATACCCCCTTCTTTGGCCCTTTTGATATACTCCAGCGATTTGCGTGAAGTAACACCTGCAAAATGAAGTTTTGAATCCGTATATCTTGCCAGTTTAATATCCCTTGCTACCATCAGTTCTTCGGCCATAGCAGGTTTGCCGGGCAAACCAAGTCTTGTAGAAATAATCCCTTCATTCATCAAACCATGTGGTGCAATAGATTTATCATCGGGTATCTGTATAATAATACCATCAATAGCTTTTACATATTGCAATGCTTTTATTAAAAGGCCTGCTGACTGAACAGTATTTAACCCGTCGCTGAAAGCAATAGCGCCGCTTGCTTTCATATCATACATCTCAGCCAGTTCTTTACCTTCTGTATTGCGGGTAATGGCTCCAATGGGGTGAAGGTTTACCGGGAGTGATTTGCTTTTTTCCTTTATGTATTCGACCTGGCTTTTACTGTGCACAGCAGGTTGGGTATTGGGGAGAACAAAAACATGGGTAAAGCCGCCTGCTGCCGCAGCTTTTGAACCTGTTTCAAGGGTTTCTTTATATTCTGAACCCGGATCACAGAAGTGGGAGAAAGTATCAACCCAGCCCGGAGAAAGATGAAGGCCATCACATTCAATTACACGGTCAGCCTCTTGCTGCAATTGGCTGCTGATTTGAGCAATTTTGCCATCCCGGATGAAAATATCTTTGATTTTGCCTGAATGCGGAGAGGAAGGATCAACGATGCGGGCCTGCTTAATGAGTATTTTCATTAAGTGGCGAAGTTAAAGGTTGTTTTTGGTTCGGAAAAATGGTAAAAAATGCTACTTTTGCCGTCCGCTTAGCCGGAATAAAAGTTCGGGACGTAGCGTCCCGCCGCAGACGGGAGTGTAGTAACGAACCATAAAATGCAGATCAGTTCTTTTTGAATATAAAATTTTACCCCGCTCTGTTTTAAGCTATAGTAACAGACAATTTTCGGGACGTAGCGCAGCCCGGTAGCGCACTTGCATGGGGTGCAAGGGGTCGCTAGTTCGAATCTAGTCGTCCCGACAATAAAAGACTCTTGATTTTTTTCAAGGGTCTTTTTCATTACATGATATTATAAACCTGTCCCTCATTTGACCCTCCTAAACACCAATTTGGGTCAGAAATGGGTCAGAAATTAAGAACTCCAAAAGGAGAAATTAGTATTACAAACAGTGATGGAAGAATAAGATTAAGATGGAGATATGGAGGGGAGAGATACTCATTAAACCTTCCATTTGTTTATCTGCCAGAAAACTTACATTATGCAAGTGTAAAGGTTGCAGAGATTAAGTTGGACATTCTAAAAGGATGTTTTGATACATCCTTAAAAAAGTATGAATACCAAAATTTACCTAAGCCTATTAAGGATAAGGAAGATATTGCAGAGACCCATTTGGGCGTTAGGAACATACTATTACTTCATGAGCTTGCTTCGAAATTTGACCATTGGGGAAAGAATATCCGAAATATTGACGTGGATAACTCAGTAGATTATCTATATATAAGAAAATGGCTTGAAAGATGTGACGGTATTCCAATTCATTTAATTGCTCAAAAACTAAATGATGAAAATTGGGCAATTACAACTTATAATAGGAGGCTCTCTTATCTCAACACTTTCTTTTCATGGCTACTTGAATCTAGTTTGATAGTTTATAATCCACTTAAAAATGTTTGCAAAAAGAAGGGAAAAGGCAAAAAGATTTGTTCCAGAAGAAAGCCTTTAGAAGAAAATGAAATTATAACATTATTGGAGGCAATAAAAAATGATACTTATTGTCCGGTTAATTCAAGATTCAAGCATTCATTCTATTTTCCATTCCTGACTTTTGTTTTTTTTACAGGTGTTAGGAATGCAGAAGCAATAGGCCTAAGGGTTAAGCACATTGATTTTATGAATAACCAAATAGAGGTATCAGAAACCTTTGCTAGAACTATTAAAGGGACAAATCATGCTGCAAGAAGGGTTAAAGGAACAAAAATGAATAATATTAGATACCTGCCTCTATCAGAGGAATTAAGGATATTGCTTGAACTACAGGTAAAAGGTAAAACTCCCGATGACTTTGTATTTAAATCTCCTAATGGATTATCCATAGATGATAAGATGTTTAAAAGACGAGTATTTAAACCTGTATTGATGAAGTTAGGCCTAGGTGATAGGGATTTGTATGTTGCCAGACATTCATTTGGGACAAGAGCTGTTCAGCAAGGTTTAGTATTAACTGATGTTGCTTACCTCATGGGTCATAGTACAGTAGAAACTACTATGAGGAATTATGTAAGTGTTGCAAAGGCAACTAAGAATTTACCAACTCTATATACCATATCAAATAGCATTTAACTACTTTTATTTAGCAACTTTTGAAATTCCTTATAAAGTGAGAGAAATTGAAAATCGAATTAATTGACTAAACTTGAATACTAATCATGAAGTCTCTAATCAACTACCTAACGATTTTTACCAATAATCTTATTTAATTCTTGGATATTGTTACAGTAATTGTTTACATTAAATGCAATATTCATTAAATCTAAATGTGATTTCTGCCATTCCTCCCAACTTTCTTTTG
>JANRKT010000078.1:0-3774 GCA_033763355.1 Chitinophagaceae bacterium
ATCCCGCAGACGGCGCCACACAATTCTCTCACACCATTTCAGAAGTTGTGGCCCAGGGTGAGGGCGGACTGCTTGGAATGGTTCAGCATCCCGACTTCCTCAACAATGGCTATTTATATGTAGTGTACAACTACAATAAGAACGGAGTTTATACTGAGAAGGTAGTAAGGTTTACTTATACCAATAATACTTTGGGGAGCCCGCTGATAATAATGGATGATATACCGGCAGCGTATGTTCACAATGGCTCAAGATTGCTGATAATAGGCGATAAACTTTTTATAACAACGGGTGATGCAACCAATACGGGGTTACCTCAAAGCAATTCTTCAAAAGCGGGTAAAGTATTAAGATTAAATCTTGATGGTTCTATACCTGCTGATAACCCCGTGGCGGGCATGCCGATGTGGAGTAAAGGGCACCGCAACCAGCAGGGATTGGTTTATGCCAATGGCATATTGTATTCCGCTGAGCATGGTCCTGACATTGAAGACGAAGTAAACATCATTGAAAAAAGCCGGAACTACGGTTGGCCCAATGTAAACGGTCCCTGTGATGGTGGCGAAACAACTTTTTGTAATTCAAATAATGTAAAAGGGCCGCTTTGGTCAAGCGGTGGATATACCATCGCCATGAGCGGGTTGGATTATTACAACAACGACCATCTGCCCAATTGGAAAAATTCTCTTTTACTTGCTACGTTAAAAGATGCTACTTTTTACCAGATTAAATTGAGTGCAGATGGCTTATCTATGGTAAGCCGCCAGGAATTTTTCAGGGGAAACTGGGGAAGGTTAAGGGATATAGCTGTTTCGCCTTCCGGCAAAGTGTATATATGCACAAGTAATGGGGGAGGTAATGACAGGATTGTTGAAGTGTATAACTCTGCTGTGCCTGTTCCCAATCAGCCACCTGTAGCCAATGCAGGGGCAGATAAGGTAATAACATTGCCAACAAACACTACATCATTAACAGGCACAGCAACCGATGCCGACGGTACAATAGCCACTTATGTATGGAGCAAAGTAAGCGGTCCCGCAGGCGGAACGATCGCCACAGCCAATGCAGCCACAACAAACATCACTGCATTGCAGCAGGGTGTATATGTGTTCAGGTTAACAGTACCTGATGCTGACGGGGCGACAGATACCGATGATGTGCAGGTAACAGTGAATGCAGCGCCTGTTCCCAATCAACCACCGGTAGCCAATGCAGGGGCAGATAAGGTAATTACATTGCCGACTAATACCACCACATTCAATGGAACAGCAACCGATGCAGATGGTACAATAGCCACATATGCGTGGAGCAAAGTAAGCGGTCCCGCAGGCGGAACAATCGCCACAGCCAATGCAGCCACAACAAACATCACTGCATTGCAGCAGGGTGTATATGTGTTCAGGTTAACAGTAACTGATGATGACGGGGCGACAGATACCGATGATGTGCAGGTAACAGTGAATGCAGCGCCGCCACCAACACCCAATCAACCACCGGTAGCCAATGCAGGAGCAGATAAGGTGATCACATTGCCCACCAATACCACCACACTAAATGGAAGCGGCACGGATGCCGACGGAACCATAACAGCTTACAACTGGACGAAGATAAGCGGCCCTGTACAGGGAACGATTGGAAGCCCCAATACAGCCGCCACCCAGCTGACCAACCTGGTCCAGGGTGTCTATCAGTTCAGGTTAAGGGTAACCGATAACGGAGGGGCGACAGGATCAGACACGGTAACTGTAACGGTAAATGCAGCTCCGCCACCGCCACCGCCACCGCCGCCACCAGGAGTAAACCAGGCGCCGGTAGCCAATGCAGGAAGCGATATAGCAGTAACCCTTCCGGTAACAAGCATTACATTAGATGGCAAGGGCTCATATGATCCTGATGGTACAATAGCTTCATGGGGCTGGGTAATGGTGCAGGGTTCACTGAGTGCAGCCATATCCAATGGGAACACCTCATCACCGCTCATCAGCAACCTGCAGGAAGGGGTATATGAATTTGAGCTGACGGTAACCGACAACAACGGGGCGGTAGCGAAAGACAAAGTGAAGGTAACGGTGTCGTTATCCAACGAATCACCAGTGGCCAGGGTGCCGGATACGATTATCGTAAACCTTCCGGTGCAGAGTGCAGAATTGGATGGCAGCGGATCATTTGACCCGGATGGCACGATAGACAGCTATGTATGGGCTTATGTGGACGGACCGGTGGTGCCAATATTATTAACACCAACAAAGGCCAAAACAATAATTAAAGACCTTCAGGGCGGGATATTTACTTTCGAACTCACCATTATTGATAATAAAGCTGCAGTAACCAAAGCCAGGGTTGTAGTGGTAGTAAAGAACAGTTCGAGCAGACGGTTAATACCAAAGGTAAAGCTGTACCCGAATCCTGCAGGGCCCAGCACCAATGTAAATATTGAAACAGATGCAACAGGGAGGACATCAATAACGTTACTTAATCAGAATGGCAAACCGGTATTCAGGGAAGAATTTGTAAAGGGCACAGCATCGTTTGCCAAAGCAATAAACATTGGCCGTTTGCCGAAGGGAGTGTATATGGTGGTAGTGCAGGTAGATGCACAGGAAAAAGTGGTAAGAAAACTGGTTAAAGTTTGGTAGAAGTATATATAAAGGGTATGGAAATGCAACTGGCATATTTGTCAGTTGCATTTTTTTTATCTGGCGGCTTGCTCAACTTGTGTAACAACATCTTTGTACGATCACATTTACCCTGCAGGTATCTACATTATCATGTAAGCCTTAAAATTTTTTCAACCGGCCATTCAGTATTACTACTCTGTTTTATTGTGTTAAAAATACTTGTTGTTATGATTTGTCAGCAGCGAACTGCGTTGTTGAATATATAAGGCTTTCTTATTCACGGCCTCCTGTATTACAATCATATATAAGTTGTTTCGGATGCTGCGATTAAAAAATACACCGGTTAAATTTGGTATCAATTTTGTTTTGAAAAAGGAGTTTTATAAGTTCCTGAAAAACCTTTGCAGATTCTGAAATCAATGTAATGTTTCCGAAAAACAGAAAGCAGATTTCCTGCAAAAAATACACATAGCATTCTTTTACAGAACTTTTATGTGCAGTGTTTAAAAATTTTGTGCAACCAGATATTGAAGTGAAAAAAGGCATTTATTGAACAAAAAATCCAATACACTATGAAACCTGAATGTTACCTGCAAACCTGTTTTATTTCTTTTACCGCTTTCACCAGGCGATCCGCCGGACATAATTCCATCAAAAATTCATTTACTGGTTTTCTTTTCCTGCTGCAAAAGATGCAGGGAAAAGCGCTGTTATGAATTGAAATGAATTATCCGGCCCCCCGGTTTAAGTAACAATCCGTACTTGATTTTTATCCGTGCATTCCTTATGACAAAACCACAGACACTATGAAAAAATTAATTTTACTCCTTGGTACCCTTATTGTTTTTGGCGGCAGTGTTTATTCCCAGTACAAAGACACGGCCTATTTTACCCTGACCGGGCAGAACAACAGGGTGTTTAAAAAACTGCGGTTTACAAGAACGACAACTTCAGGAGAGAGTACCATAATCGGCCTCACCAACTGCAGTAACATTACATTTGATTCATGTGAGTTTAACGGGGCAGCGCTGATTGTAGGGCTAAAGCCGCAGAATTGCAGCAACATCACCGTTAAGAATTGTGTTTTCAACAATACGGCCAGCGGTGTGTATGCTTTTGATTGCGGCAATGGTATCTCAGTAACCAATTCGCGGTT
>JANRKT010000079.1:0-39525 GCA_033763355.1 Chitinophagaceae bacterium
TAATCCAAAGGCCTCAACGTTATTGTAACAGGCTGCTAAATTACTGAACTTTGATTTTTAAAGCCGTAATACCCAAATAACTATGAAAAGATTTATTACATTATCAATTCTTGCTTTAATAGTTCTTACAGGCAGCTATGCCCAGGAAGACCCTGTTCGTGTGCAAAACCAGGTGATGCAGGCCGAGCGGGCCGCATTTGAAAGGTTCCAGGGCATGCAGTTAAACGCTGAAAATTTTGTAAATGCTTCGGAAAATTTTGATGTAAACTACTACCGATGTGAGTGGGTGATTGATCCCAGCATCAGGTACATATCCGGTAAAATCACCAGCTATTTTACCATCACAAAAAATACATCTTCCATTGTATTTGATCTTGTTGATTCGCTTCGTGTGGACAGCGTATTGTACAGGGGAACAAAAATTCAGTTCCTTCGTGAACCTGCCAATACTGTGCTGGTTAATTTCCCTGTATCAATGCAGGTGAACCAAAAAGATTCGGTAAGCATATTTTACCAGGGCGTCCCGCCATCAGGCGGCGGATTCGGTTCTTTCAGCAGAACGAATACACGCTGGGGCAAACCAGTGATATGGACACTCAGCCAGCCTTATGGTGCAAGAGAATGGTGGCCGTGTAAAAATGGTTTGGATGATAAAGCTGATTCGATTGATATCATCGCCATCACCCCCGACCCGCACAGGCTTTCAACAAATGGTGTGCAGCAAAGCGAAACAGTGAACGGTTTGCAAAGGATAACCCATTACAAACACCGTTACCCTATTACAAGTTACCTGGTGGCAATTGCCGTAACGGATTACGCCTCATTTACTGATTATGTTCAGCTGGGCAGCATAAACCTTCCCATTACACACCACGTTTATCCTGAAAATGTGAACTATTATAAAAATTACGTGTTCCGTGTAATAAGGAGTATGCAGTTGTTTCATTCCGTTTTTGGCGATTACCCTTTTATAAACGAACGCTATGGCCATACACAGTTTGGATGGGGCGGCGGGATGGAACACCAGACCAATTCATTTATTGTTGATGTATGGGATGGCCTGATTGCACATGAACTGGCCCATCAATGGTTTGGCGATAAAATTACCTGTGGCAGCTGGCAGGACATATGGCTTAATGAGGGCTTTGCTGTTTTTCTTACCAACTTTAATGAAGAAAATTTTTACCCGGTTTCACAATTCATGAACACACGCAGGGCGCAGATCAACAACATTACATCGCAGCCCGATGGCTCTGTGTTTGTTACCGATACCACTAATGTGAGCCGCATCTTCAGCGGCAGGCTTACTTATTACAAAGGCGGCTGGATAATGCAAATGCTGAGATGGAAATTAGGCGACTCCGTTCTTTTCAGGGCAATGAGAAATTACCTTAAAGACACAGCAGTAGCATACAAATATGCAAGAACTGAAAACCTGAAAAAACAGCTTGAAGCTGAAAGCAAACAAGATCTTACTGAATACTTTAATGACTGGTTTTATGGCCAGGGTTATCCATCGTACCAGTTACAGTGGACACCCATCGGAAGCAGTTGGGTGCGTACGGTATTAAACCAGACCACATCACACCCCTCGGTAAACTTTTATGAAATGCCTGTTCAGCTCAGGTTTATAAAAGGTACGCAGGAAGCAACTGTTGTGATTGACCACAAAAAAAGCGGCCAGGCAGATTATCATAATATCGGTTTTATTCCTGATACAGTTTTAATTGATCCTGACCTGAGACTGGTGTCTGCAAAAAACAGTACTGCAAAAGCTGACGATAACAGCACCCAGCAAAACAGGGTGGATATTTTTCCCAACCCGATACAAAGCCAGTTTTATATTTACCTGCGCAATTTCAGCAATTCATCCGTTTCTGTTACCATGCACAACAGCCTTGGCCAGTTGGTTTACAGCAACCAAAGGGCGGTCAGCAACGGAAGTGATTTTATACCGGTTCCATCAGCCCATCTTGCAAGCGGGGTTTACTGGTTAAAAGTTAAGGCAGGAGATAATGTAAATATTACAAAGAAGATATTAAAATAGTGATGTGAAAACTTCTTCGGCATTTTCTTTGCAATTTCGCAGGGCAAATTTTACCATCGGAATGGCCCGGAGAAAGACGTTTGTTAAATACAAAAAAATAGCCCTGCTTGTTCTTTTTCTTGGCGCACTGGCAACCGGCGCATATCATGTTTATTTCTGGTGGCTGGAGTATAAAACGAAATTTGCGAAATATCCTGAGTTTGGCATTTCTCTTCCTACAGACTATCCCATACATGGCATTGATGTATCACATCACCAGAGCATCATTAACTGGGATGCGGTAAAAGACATGAAAGTAAAAAACGTGCAGATGGGTTTTACATTCATCAAAGCAACCGAGGGGCTCATCAGTGTTGACAGGCAGTTTAAACGCAACTGGAAAAGGGCAAAGGAAGCAGGGCTTGCCAGAGGGGCCTACCATTTTTTTCTTGCACACAAAAACGGAAAATGGCAGGCCAATAACTTTATTTCAACAGTAACGCTGGAAAAAGGTGACCTTCCTCCTGTGCTGGATGTAGAAGAAACTTATGGTGTAAGGCCTCCTGAACTCCGCAAAAGGGTAAAGGAATGGCTGATGACAGTTGAAAGGCGTTATGGTGTAAAACCCATTATTTATACCGGCGCTGATTTTTATAAAAGTTACCTCGGAAAAGATTTTGACGAATATCCGTTGTGGGTTGCACATTATATTTCTCAAAACCGCCCACGCATTGAAAGGGAGTGGCTCTTCTGGCAGCACAATGAAACCGGCAGGGTAAACGGCATTTTTACACGGGTTGACTTCAATGTATTCAACGGCGACTCTTCCCGGTTCAGGCAATTGCTTGTTCAATAAGCTTTGCTTAAACTAAATAAACCTGAATCAGCAAAAAGTATAAACTTGCACAAAATCCACAACATTTTTGCCCGCTTCATGGGCCAGGGTTGTTTATGAGCGAAATGGAACCGGAAGTAAAACGTTTTTTGACGAAGATTGTATGGACGATCTTCTGGGGACTGGTATGGATGACGGTGAATACACTGATAGGCATCAAATGGGGCTATGCCCTGTTTGAAGGAAGGTACCGCATAGGCAATTATCTTTTTTACCCCTGGTTTGTTATCAGCCTCACTGCTTTATTGCGTTATTATTACATTACATGGAAAGATTCTTTTAATGCTCATTAAAGTTGCTTTTTTATACCGGGCAAACGGGATAAAGAATTCATATCAATTCTATGGGAGTATTTCTTTCTTCAGTGTTAAAATAGCGGACTGGCACAACAGCAAAGCAAAAGAACCTTTACATTTAATCACAAAATTCTGTTTATGTCTTTGCTGTCGCTGTGTAAATGGAAGGTTATAGCGGGCACATTACTGATATGGGCCATTAAACTGTATATCCGTCCCAACTTTCAATCCGACCCGGCAATAATTTATATACTTGGGGTAGCGCCTAACTTGATTGGTTCGTATCTCCTTCTTTTCGGGGCTTATTGGTTTTTAAACAGCAGGCTCAATTTCAACTCCATTAATTATATAAAGTTGCTTTGTTCGGCTTTTTTTCTACTGCTTGTAATAAATGAATACCTGCAGAAAATCCCTGTTTTTGGGAGAACTTTTGATTACAATGATATTTTATTTTCGGCGGTGGGGCTGGTGGCGGCGCATACCATCTTTAATAAGAACCTGTTGAAACATGGTTTAAAATTATAACCGGGGCTTAAGTTTGCTATACACAGTAAGGGGGTATTAAATTTCTTTGTTAACATGAAGTGGCCCTGGTTTTACCAGAGCCACTTTTTTTCAGGTTTTTATATTTAAGCCCTAACCAAATTGTCCCTGAACATTTCCCTTATCAGCCATTTCCATTTATCTATCTGCAATTCCTGCTTTGCAACGCTTATGAACTTTCTCCATACCCTTACCGGGTTGGGTTGGTTCATATAAACCAGGTGAGCGGTATCATTCCTTTCTTCTGCAACATTATCATCCGGCAGGCAGAGTGCGTAATTTTGTTTCCCATCGTACCACTCTTTGCCCTTGTCCCAAAACATCATGTTCAATGTAGTTTCCTCCTGGTTAATCAGTTCCTCTACCTCACTGGCCCACTGGTTGTAGGTAAGCAGGATTTTTATACCCGCATTGATGCGCTCATTTTCAGTTGCCGAACTAACATACTCACCAATTGCATTCAGCAACCGGTTTGTAAGCTCATTATTTGTAACCCATTCTGTACTAAACCCGCCTGCGGCAATTGCATTTTCCCTGCATAATGCAAGGTGAAACAAACGTTTTTTAACCTCCCTGTAATTCTCCAGCCACTCCAAAATACCCTTGATTTTTCCGATCGTTTTTTCCGCTTCTTCCTTTTTCCTGAAACTGGTTTGCTGAATAGAAAAAGCCACTTCGTCTAAATCCGACCTGAGTCGCCTGTGTGCCTGCCCAATGATATTAAACCGTAACGTTTCCATAATTCGTCTTTTAGCTTCTTCATAAATGATTTATTCTCAATTGTGATGTAAAGATACATTCAAAAACATGTACTATGCAATACATAATACTATGTTTGGTAATTAAGGCTGATGACTGGTATTATTTATGGATGCGTATAAAACCGTCCCTCCGTTGTCACCAGCCTTTTCCCAAAAATTGTTTAAAAAGATCTCGTTTTGCTCCGTTCTGCCTTTTCAAATCCCTGCTATTTTATCTTATCCAATCTGACGGCACAAAAGTAAAAATGTTACAATGTGATGAACTCACCTAAAGGGGTGAATTGAAGGATTATAGACATGAATTGGTTATTGCTGTTGCATAAAGAATTCTTAAAACATTTTTAAGGATGAATTAAGCCAGCCGGAAACTGTTATTCAGTAACGGAATAACCGCAGCAAAAAAACATTTTTTAGTTTTACAGTATGACTACCGCCACCATGTATTCCCCAGCAGCGCTGATGAAAATCTTTCCCTTGTTTGAAAAAGACCTGGCCGGATTTCTTTCTTCGGTTGGTGAAGTAAGAATTTTTCATGAAGGGGAGCTGATGATGAAAACAGGACAATACTTTAAAGCAACCATGCTTATTGTAAAAGGCAAAGTAAAATTGTACCGTGAAGGAGATGACGGAAACGAATTCTTCATGTATTTTCTTGAAGATGGCGGCGCCTGTGCACTCAGCATGATCTGCGCTACACGAAACCAGTCAAGCCAGGTGATGGCTATGGCAGCAGAAGAAACAGAAGTAATTATGATACCCATACAGTATATGGATAAACTCATGACCACCTATAAATCGTGGTATTATTTTGTGCTGGAAACTTACCGCTCCAGGTTTGAAGAACTGCTTACGGTAATTGACAATATTGCTTTTAAAAATATGGATGAGCGCCTGGAATGGTATTTAAAACAACAGGCCGCTAAATTTGGAAAAGAACTGCAGCTTACCCACCTGCAAATTGCTAACGACCTCAACTCATCACGTGAAGTTATTTCCCGCCTGCTGAAAAAAATGGAAAGGAACAACCGTCTTGTTCTGCAGCGTAATTTTATCGAATGGCTGGGATAATGTGATTGTTGTCACCAAGGAACTACAGGCAGTATATCAATTTTGCTGCGAAATTTATAAAGCATGGAAATAGCCGGATATGCAGCGTCATTAATTATTGGTGTTTCTTTAGGCCTGATTGGTGGCGGGGGATCTATTCTTACTGTTCCTGTACTGGTTTATTTATTTGGTGTAAACCCTGTGCTGGCTACAGCCTATTCCTTGTTTATAGTTGGTATCACCAGTCTGGTAGGAGCGGTTCCGAAATACAAACAGGGTATGGTGAACCTGAAAACTGCAATTATTTTCGGCATCCCTTCTATTTCGGCAGTATATGCAACAAGAAAATTTATTATCCCCCTGATTCCGGAAGTAATATTTAAGGCCGGTGGCTTTACAATAACAAAATCAGTTTTGATGATGTTGCTGTTTGCTGTACTGATGGTCTTTGCTTCTATTAGTATGATCCGGGATAAAAATGGAAATAAAGAAAATGAAGAAACCGCACAACGTTTTAACTATCCCCTTATATTACTGGAAGGGCTGATAGTAGGGTTTTTAACAGGGCTGGTGGGAGCAGGAGGTGGTTTTCTTATTATTCCGGCACTGGTGCTGCTCAGCAAACTTCCCATGAAACTGGCTGTAGGCACCTCATTACTGATAATTGCCGCCAAATCGCTCATTGGGTTTCTGGGTGACATTTCCCATTACAAAATGGACTGGAAACTTTTGATGATTGTTTCGGCTTTGGCTATTGCAGGAATTTTTATTGGCAACCTGTTTACCCGAAAAGTTTCTGAAAGAAAACTTAAAAACGGGTTTGGCTGGTTTGTGCTGGTTATGGGTGTTTACATCATCATAAAAGAATTGTTCCTGTAAAAACGATTGTGTGACAAAAGTCATAGACTGTGTTGTAACCAGTCCCCAACTTTGTGTAATCATTCTTAAATAAAAAACTATCAGATATGAAGATTGAGCAAATTTATACCGGTTGCCTTGCCCAGGGGGCTTATTACATAGAAAGCGAAGGAGAGGCTGTGGTTGTTGATCCGCTGAGAGAAATTTCATCTTACTTGCAAAAAGCAGAAACAGACGGGGCAAAAATTAAATATGTTTTTGAAACCCATTTTCATGCTGATTTTGTTTCGGGCCACGTTGACCTTGCCAAAGCTACAGGTGCAAAAATTGTTTACGGTCCTACTGCAGAGCCGGGGTTTAACGCATATGTTGCAAAAGATGGAGAAGAGTTTAAAGTTGGTAAACTTACTTTTAAAGTGCTTCACACTCCGGGCCACACCATGGAAAGTTCATGCTACCTTTTAAAAGATGAAAAGGGAAAAGACATTGGTTTATTCAGCGGCGATACTTTGTTTATCGGCGATGTGGGCCGCCCCGACCTTGCACAAAAAGCTGCACACCTTACACAGGAAGAACTTGCTGGTTTGCTTTTTGATTCTTTGCGTAAAAAGATAATGCCACTGAATGATGACATCATTGTATATCCTGCACATGGTGCCGGGTCAGCATGCGGCAAAAACATGAGTAAAGAAACCACTGATACACTCGGCCACCAGAAAAAAACAAACTACGCTTTGCGGGTCAATATGACGAGAGAAGAATTTATTAAAGAAGTTACAACAGGCCTTGCAGCACCTCCTCAATATTTTCCGTTGAATGTAATGCTGAACAAGCAGGGCTATGACAGCATAGAAGAAGTATTGAAACGCGGCAAACATGCATTGAGCCCTGCAGCATTTGAAGCAGCTGCAAATGAAACAGGCGCATTGATACTGGATACGAGGGAAGCGCAGGCTTTTGCAAAAGGGTTTATCCCCAATTCTATCAATATCGGCATTGACGGGAGTTTTGCCCCATGGGTAGGCGCACTGATACCCGATATTAAACAACAGATATTAATTGTTGCAGATCCCGGGCGGGAGGAAGAAGTGGTAACAAGACTGGCACGTGTTGGATACGATTATTGCATCGGTTATCTTGAAGGGGGATTTGATGCATGGAAAAAAGCGGGGCTCGAAACCGATTCCATTCAATCCATCAGCGCCGCAGAACTGGCAGACCTGGTTGAAAAAAGTGGTTCTGTTAATATTCTTGATGTACGTAAAAAAAGCGAGTACGATTCCGAGCATGTGATGAATGCAGAAAACGCCCCATTGGATTATATCAATGAAAGCATGCTGAAAGCAGATAAAAACAAAAAATATTATGTGCATTGTGCAGGCGGCTACCGTTCGATGGTTTTTGTTTCCGTTCTGCGTGCACGGGGTTATGATAAACTGGTTGATGTAAAGGGCGGATTTAAAGCCATGAAAGAATTGGGCAGGTTTGCCATTACCGATTATGTCTGCCCCACCACACTGCTGTAATCATTAATTTAAAAAAACAATCATTACATGTATGGGTCAGGCCCATGCCACAGGAACATTTACCTCAAATCAAAAAATATGTTTGCTTTAAAAAAATTATTCGGAACAAAACCTGATCTCAAAGCCATAAAAGAAAAAGGGGCTATTATTCTTGATGTGCGTACCGCGGGTGAATTCAAAACAGGGCACATACCGGGTTCACTGAATATAGCAGTAGATCATGTAGCTTCTTATGCTGAAGAATTAAAAAAGAAAAATAAACCCGTAATTACCTGCTGCCGCTCCGGGGCAAGAAGCGCTGTTGCAGAATCTATACTTAAAAATGCCGGTATTGAAGTATATAACGGCGGCTCATGGAACGAGTTGTTGAAGGAATTGGTTTAAGAAATCAATATAGTCCGCTTAATGAAGGCTTGTTTAATAATAATTCGCAGGGCTGCGGTAATTACAGCGCTCATTGTACCATCATTGATGGCTGCTGCACAGTCACCTAATGCAGAAAAAAATGATACCTCATTTACACCCCGCCCTTCTGATAAAGGCAGACTGACTTTTCATGCACGCAGTTTTTTAATGAGCACCATCAATGAAGGAAAAACAAAAGATTATGCAGCATGGGCCGCAGGTGCAGGATTGAAATATGAAACACGTGAAATAAAAAATTTCAAAGCGGCAGCCGGAGCTTACTTTATTTTCAATGTCCGGTCGTCTGACCTTGTCAGCCCCGACTCCATCTCCGGAACAAAAAATCGTTATGAAACGGGCTTGTTTGATATAACTGATCCCGGTAACAAATACAATATCCTCCGGCTTGAAGAATTGTATCTTCAGTACAGGATACATCACTCCTTTGTTACTGTTGGCAGGCAGTTGCTGAAAACCCCTTTCATCAATCCACAGGACGGAAGAATGAGGCCCGGTTTTGAAGAGGGCATCTGGTTTGACATAAAAGAAAGAAATGATCTCACTATTAATGCCGGGTGGCTTTGGAAAATGTCGCCACGTTCTGTTACCGGCTGGTACAGTGCAGGAAAATCAATTGGGCTTTATCCCCCGGGCGTTGACGGAAACGGAAAGCCTTCTTTGTATAAAGACAACACCAAAAGCAATGGTATAGGAATACTGGGTATTGTTTACAAGAAAAATTACTGGGGAATCCAGGCATGGGATACCTGGGTTGAGAATATCATGAACACAGCTTTACTGCAAACAGAATTCAATTTTACAGTAGGTAAAAAAGAAAAAATTATTACAGGCTTGCAATTTACCATTCAGCATGGAGCAGGCAGAGGTGGAAATGCTGATTCTTCCAAACGGTATTATCCTGAGGGATCAAAATCTTTTGTAATCAGTGGCAAACTGGGATATTCAGGCAACCGTTGGGAAACCAACCTGAATTATACCCGTATCAGCAGCGATGGGCGTTTTCTTATGCCAAGAGAATGGGGCCGTGAGCCTTTTTATACTTTCATGCTGCGTGAACGGAATGAAGGTTTTGGAGATGTAAATGCTGTTACTGCTGCTTTTTTGTATCACATCAAAGATAAGGGCTGGGATTTTTCCCTGGCTTACGGTCATTTTTATTTACCTGATGTTAAAAACTACTGGCTTAATAAATATGGTATGCCATCCTACAACCAGCTTAACGCAGGTGTCAATAAAAAATTCAATAAGAAACTGAGGGGTCTTTCCTTCCAACTATTATTTACCTGTAAAGGTCAGTTAGGGGATACCTACAACAATCCAAAGTTTATAGCCAATAAGGTTGATATGCTAAACAGCAGCCTTATTGTTAACTACCAGTTCTGAGTATGTGACATCCGTCACCGTATGGTGTAATTTATAACTACATATTTGCAAAAAACTTTTCTATGCCTTTTACAGAATGGATAAAGCAGCCCTTGCCCTGGTATGTGGCAGGCCCGCTGATCGGGTTAATGGTTCCGTTTTTGCTTATTATCGGGAACAAATCATTTGGTATTTCATCTTCTTTACGGCATGTATGTGCCGCATGTTTCCCGGCAAATATTTCTTTTTTTAAATACGACTGGAAAAAAGAAATCTGGAATTTATTTTTTGTATCCGGTGTACTGGCTGGTGGTTTTGTGGTTGCACAATTTCTGCAGAACCCCAATCCCGTGGAGTTAAATCCCAATCTTATAGCAGAACTGAAGCAATATGGTGTAACCAATTACAATGGCCTTGTTCCGGATGAATTGTTCAACTGGCCGGCTTTGCTTACTGCAAAAGGTTTTATACTAATGGTGGCAGGCGGCTTTCTTGTAGGCTTTGGAACAAGATACGCAGGTGGCTGCACTTCCGGCCATGCTATTATGGGTTTGTCCAATCTGCAGTTGCCGTCTTTAATAGCTACTGTTAGTTTTATGGCAGGGGGTTTCATTGTAGCCAACCTGTTGTTACCGCTTATTCTAAAACTTTAATACCTCATCCGAACCCTCTCCTTTGGAGAGGCAGAAAAAGCATTTCAATTTTTATTATGGAAACAAAAGAAGTTATACAGGAACAAACGCACCGCGAATTTCTTAACAGCAACACTGATTTTGAGGTGCGGTCGATGGACACCATCTGTGTAAATGAGTCGGAACTGAAACATCCTTTCTGGCATAATCTTAAATATTTAATTGCCGGTATTTTCTTTGGTATCATACTCGTAAAAGCAGAAGTCATTTCATGGTTCCGCATTCAGGAAATGTTCCGCCTGCAGAGTTTTCACATGTACGGGGTAATTGGTTCTGCAGTTGTAGTAGGGGCCATCACCGTATGGCTCATTAAAAAATTTAAAATCAAAACCATTTATGGCGAGCCGATTGAATTTGTGCCTAAAAAATTCAGCAAGGGCCAGGTTTATGGTGGTTTGCTGTTTGGCTTTGGCTGGGCATTAACGGGCGCCTGCCCCGGGCCATTGTTTGCACAAATTGGTACCGGCGCAACAGTAATCATCGTAACTTTATTCAGCGCCATTGCCGGCACATGGGTGTATGGATATTTGAGAGAGCGGTTGCCGCATTGATAAAGAAAATCAGTAAAGTCATATGAGTCACACAACTTAATACAGACAGCGTTTCAATTATTTGTTTGACCCATTTGACTTATCTGACCCATTTGTCCTCATTTGACTTAATATGAAATCAAACTGGTTTCCCATATTGTTAGGATTGGTCATATTGATTGTGATCGTAAGTAAGTTATTTAATAACCCGCCGGAACAAAAAATAGTTTTCGCAAATACAAATCCCGCTTCATCCAAGAGGGAAAAAGAATGGGTGGCGCCCAATATTAATTCCCTTCCTGATAATGAAGAAGGCAACATGGTACGTTACGGAAGAGACCTGATTGCCGTTACTTCAAAATACCTTGGCCCCAAAGGAACAGTTGCCGCCATTACCAATGGAATGAATTGCCAGAACTGCCATACAGATGCAGGCACAAAAGCTTATCAGAATTCTTTTTCGGCTGTTGCATCAATGTATCCTCAATTCAGGCCAAGAAGCGGGATTATTGAATCTATTGAGTTCCGCATTAATGACTGCTTAACGAGGAGCCTGAATGGTAAAACCATTGACAGTACCAGTAAGGAAATGAGGGCCATGGTGGCTTATCTTGAATGGCTTGGAAAAGATGTTCCTGAAAAAACAAAACCGCCGGGTGCAGGAACAGAAGAATTGCCTTTTTTAAACAGGGCTGCCGACACATCAAAAGGAAGGGTTGTTTTTCAAACCAAATGTGTTATCTGCCATGGCGCAAACGGAGAGGGGATGTGGAACAGCGACAGCACCGGTTTTGTATATCCGCCTTTGTGGGGCGCTAAAAGTTATAACACCGGTGCAGGTTTATACAGGCTTACCCGTTTTGCAGGTTATGTAAAAAACAGTATGCCGTTCGGCACAGCATCACACGAAAATCCCCAGCTCACTGATGAAGAAGCGTGGGATGTTGCAGCATTTGTAAACTCACAACCGCGGCCGCATAAAAACTTTAATAAAGACTGGCCTGATCTTTCAAAGAAAGCAATTGATCATCCGTTCGGACCTTATGATGATACGTTTACTGAGAAACAACACAAGTATGGCCCCTTTGGCCCCATTAAAAAAGCAAGAGAAGAAAAATTAAAAAACAATGCGGGCAAAAAATAATTTCTGCCCGCATAATAACATACCAGTTCTTTGAAATTTTAACCGGCAAAAATATAAGCGCAGCCTTTTTCCTGTGCACGGCCAAGTGCCCACACCCCTGAAGGAACAACCTGGATGCCCGGTAATAAACCAGCTTCCCAGTCTTTCTTTACTTCAGCGGCATCTTTGCCCATGCTTTGCGCAGCAGCTGCACTGTAAACGGTCATTGCTGCACTGCAAACGCAAAACAATGCACCGCTGGCCTGCAGCTCATTAATGCCAATGCTTACTTCACCAAAACCCGGAAGTTTAAATGCCCCGGGTGCAGGTTTCCAGAAAGGATTGCGTGATGCTGGTTTTTCAGTAAACGGCTCGTGGGCTTTAAACATATCACCGAATTTGTATTTCTCCCAAAGGCGGTCTTCAAAAGCATACGGAATGGCAGCATGCCGCAATACCACTACGGCGCAGCAATCTTTTTCAGCAACGCCGGTAGCGCCATTGGTTAACAAAAAAACCCGCGGCCATGCAAAAGGAAATATCTCATGGGGGCGGGTAGCATCAAACACCACTTTGTGTTTGCCTTTAATTTTATTTATCCATGCTTCCGGGTCATCAGATGAGTGCTGCTCATTGGTTCCGGCATGAACAGCAAAAGGATTTGCAAGAGCAGACACCCCAATTGTGGTGGCAGCGCCGGCAGCAAGTGAACCAATAAAACTGCGGCGGTCTGTTGAGTGGCTGAGATCATTCGTTGCCATATAAAAAGATTTTGGTTAAAGAAAATAACTCCGAATTAAAAAGCCTGAGAAGCTACGAAAAAAAACCATGGGTTGCCCGACCTTTTTCGGGTATTTCCGGAACTTCAGGTTTTGCGTATAATGCTCAAATAAAAACTCTGAATATGAAAAAGTATATCATGATTACAGCCCTGTTTACACTGGCATCTTCTTTTTTAATGGCCCAGGACCGGCCATACAATGTGGTGTTTGACCTGACCAGCGGCGATACCGCAGAGCACCAGACGGTTATCAGGTGGATAAACCTTATTCTGCAGGGCCACCCGGATGCAAAACTGGAAGTGGTGTTTTATGGAAAATCGCTGGGTATGGTTACAAAAGACAGGTCGGTTGTTGCAGATGGCATAACAAAACTTACTGCATCAAATAAAAATGTTTCTTTCAAAGTTTGCTCCATTGCCATGAAGCGGCATAAAATTGAAAAAGACCAGCTGCTGCCCGGTGTAATGACGGTGCCTGACGGCATTTATGAAATTATAAGCAAGCAGGCAGAGGGCTGGGGATATATTAAAGTGGTGCATTAAAAATGGTTACTTCTGTTCAGCATGGACTTAAAGGAACCCCTGCGGTAAAGTGCGTGCCGGCAGATTAAACGGATGCTGGCAATAGAATATTAATGATAAGGCCATTTCTGTATTGACAGGACTTATAGTTGGAAGAATGGGTGCACCAATAAACTATTCTGGAAAAGCAGTATGTGTATTGAAAGTTACCAGACTTTTTATCTTCTCTCCTTAATCACTTTGGTTCCCGTCCACTTATCATGCCAGGGATAACCTCCAAAAGCTGAAAACGGTTCAAAAGGCACAATGCGGCAAAGGCTGCGCAGCAATGCCTCTCTTGGGGTAATGTTCGAACCGTCTTCTTTTACAGCACGTGTCCCCGTAATCATTTTACCGATTGTTTTGCCTTTGGTAACAGTTTCAAAAAATGTATAGTATAAAACAAGCAGGAGTGTTGTTATCAATAAATCCAGCAGCGGTGAAACATTGTCGTCTATTGCAGTTGACAGTTCTTCAGGGTCACCGCCTGTAAAAACCGATGCAAAGCCCAAAAAACCGCCAACGAAAAGGAAGATCAGGTAAAACAAAAACCTGTCAATAATATAATTCAGGAACCGCTGTCCGGTTGTTGTCGGCTCTTCATAAAGCATTTCCTTCAGCTCCTAGTAAAGCGGCGATGGTTCGGGTTGTGTGTTTGTGTCTTCCATATTTTTTTAAAATTGCCTTCAGTACAATTAAACGAAAAAAAACCGGTTTTTGTATTGTTACCGCAATTTCTGTTTTCTATCCGGCTTAATATTTAATAATCAAAGCCACTAATATAAGTGCCGGGTGGCATATTTCTTTGCCTGGTTCAATGATATCATAAATGAGGGTGACAGAAGTCACCGGTAAAATACCAATGGAATTTTAGCTTTCAGTATTAAATCGAGCATTATGAAATCCCATTACCAGGTATTGATTATTGGCGGCGGAACAGGTGGTATAATGACGGCCGCAAAACTGAAAAGAAAAAACAAACATTTATCTGTCGCCATTATTGAACCCAGTAAAGACCATTGGTACCTGCCTGCGTGGACACTTGTAGGAGCAGGCACATTCAATTTCAAATCAACAAGGCGTGATGAAGCAAAAATAATTCCCAGGGGAGTAGAATGGATTAAAGATTACGCCGATACTTTTCAACCGGAACAAAATACAGTTATTACCAAAAATATGGGTGCTGTATCTTACGACTACCTTGTTGTAAGCCCAGGTATTCAAAACGATATTGATGCATTACCCGGCCTGCGTGAAGCATTGCAGACTGACAGTGTATGCAGCAATTACCTTGACCCGCAAAAGACCTTTGAAATCATAAAAAACTTTAAGGGCGGCAATGCCGTGTTTACACAACCGGCAACACCTATACGCTGCGGCGGCGCCCCAATGAAAATAATGTACCTCGCAGAAAGTTATTTCAGGAAACATGGGTTAAGGGATAAAACCAATGTGATATTTGCAACACCCGGCTCCGTAATTTTTGGTGTAAAAGAATTTGCAGCCACCTTAAATAAATTGATTGAAGAAAGAAATGTGTACTTCAGGCCTTTTTATTCACCTGTAAAAATTGATCCGCTCAAAAAAGAAATCACATTTAAATACAGCAAGCCAGGCGGTGTATTTAACTTATCACAACCAGATAATGTCATTCATGAAAGAGCTGATGGCGAAAATCTTGTTACCATTCCCTACGATATGCTGCATCTTGCGCCGCCGCAGTCAGCGCCTGATTTTATAAAAAAATCTCCGTTGGCTTATGCAGAGGGAAATAACAAAGGCTGGCTAAACGTAAATATCAATACCCTGCAGCATAACGTGTATAAAAATATTTTTGGCATTGGAGACAGCGCAGCACTGCCTACCGCAAAAACGGGTGCTGCTATACGCAAACAGGCGCCAGTGGTGGTAAAAAATATTCTTCACATGATAAAAAACGAAGCGCCATCGGAACAATACAGCGGCTATTCTTCCTGCCCCATTGTAACAGATTACGGAAAAATGCTGCTGGCAGAATTTAAGTACAATAATGTAAGGGACAGCGACCCGTTGCTGAGCAAACTGGTTGACACCACCAAAGATCAATGGAGTATGTGGCTGCTTAAAAAGTATGGTTTACCCTGGTTATACTGGAACATGATGCTGAAAGGAAGAATTTAATGCCTTCGCATTATGATGAAAGCAATCTTTTAATAACGCCAACTGATTAAGTCTGCACCTGCCGGTGCCCGCTGTTTTACTTCTTCTGCCCATTTGCTGATGAACATCTGGTTGTAACGCAGGCGGCTGATGTAATTGGGCTGGGTGTGGTCGCCGTTCCAGCAATGTTCGGCACGGTCGCCATAATCTACAAATGCATCCGAAGTGGGGTTCTGCAGCTTTTTCAATCTTTCTTCTGTAAGATATACTGCATTGTTCAGGTAATAGTTATCCATATCGCCACAATATATGCGGATCTTACCTTTAAGCTTATCACCCAGCTTATGCCAGTCCCTTTCAAGTATGTATGAAAGATCATAATGCTCTTTCCAGTACCTGGCCACATTGGTATCAATCACACCTGAATACTTATCAAATATGCGTTGCGGGTAACCGTCTTTTCCCACAGGCGAGTAAACCGCTTCCCATATATCCCATTGTTCCCCGCTTCGGCTTTTGGTTCCTAATGCAAGTTCTTTATGGTTCATGTCACGTACCATGGCGCTTACATGCCCCAGGTAATTTCTGTGGCCAGGCCTTAGTGTTTTACGGAAAGGCCCTTCGGTATAATAAGCGTTTCTATCCTTATAAATATCTATCGTAGTGTAAGCCCTGAAATCAATCGGATCCGGACAGGCGGAATAACATCCGTTAAATTCATCAGGGTAAAAAATCTGCGCAGCCAATACTTCCCATCCTCCCGTGCTTCCACCATACATAAAGCGGGCCCATCCCTGACCAATACCGCGGAACCGTTTTTCAATTTCAGGTATCAGCTCATATACTAGGGCATCTCCATAAGGGCCATTGTTCTGAGAATTCACCGCATAGGAATCATCATAAAAAGGAGTGGCGTGCTGTATTTCTATCGCAATCACTCTTGGAAAATCCGGGCCTGTCCACAACTTATAAAAGTTATATGTTTCCTGCTGCACAATGCGGTTGTAACCGCTGATGCCAAACCTTGCACTGTAATCGGGTTTAAGATTGGGATCAGGCAGTTCGGTGCGGAACCCGCCAAAGTCTGAAGGAAAATGACCATGAAAAATGGCCAAAGGATATTTTACATCAGGATGCGTATCCCATCCTTCCGGCAATAACACATGTGCCCCGAGATACATCGGCCTTCCCCAGAATTCAGTAAGCAGTTTGCTTTGTATGCGGATGTGTTTAATGTACTTTGTATCCTTTGGTGGTTCAATGGGTGGAATTTCTTTATCAAACCTTATGGTAATGGTTTGTTTTAAAGCGGGATTGATCTGCAAAGCAACGGGTTTATTGTACAGGTTACCAGGTGCAAGGTTCCAGTGCTGCCCTTCACCCCTGTCCATCGGGAGTTTTACTGTATGCCCGTCTTTTCTTTTAAAAGTTTCATATTTGTGCAAAAGCACCTGTACAAAATATTTTCCCGGTTTAATGTTTACCAAACTTTCAACAGGATAACCAAAAGCTTTTGCATTGATGATTTGATCCTGTCCCGGTTTCCAGTTGTCTGCATCAATACCAAAAACCTGTTGTGTGCCCGGGCCGTCAGCTATCTGCATGCGGGGTTCGGCGCTGCTGTCTGTACTCAGCATTAACAACAATCTTCCGTCAAGCGTTTCTTTTGAAAATTTTGCAGGGTAAGGAATTTTAAATTGCAACTGTGCATTCACCGTTAAGCCCCAAAAAAGCATTGTAGCAAGGAAAGAAAACAGTTTTCTCATTGCATGAAGTTTTACTGAAGTTACGTAAGGAAAATTTTTAACCGGTTAATTCAATCCGAAAGATTGGCCTTTATACGCGGTATCAGATAAATCTCTTTTTGCCTGCCGTTAATGTACCTGAAACCGCTTTCATCAAAATAGCCGTCTTCTTCCAGCATGATGCGGATACTCTTTTTCCACTCCGGAATATCTGAAGCGGCATTCAGTTCTATCGAATAGGCAGTTTTATAATGAAGTGGGTAATCCCCTGTTCCGGGCACGCCACCCTGCTGGTCCCACAAACCAATGGTGGGGCCTGCTGCATGGCCATGAAAACCGAGCGGATGTGTATAGACAACAGCGGCAATGCCTTCTTTTTTTGCTTGTGCAAGTGCAGCAGCAAGTATCTGGTTGCCGGTTTTGTTAACCGCAAACTGCGAGGTAAGAATGTCCTGCAGGCGATTGGCTTTGACAAAAGCATCACGTATGCTTTTGGGTGCTTCCTTTTCGCCGGGTTTTAATACATAAGCATGTTGCTGTATATCGGTATTCAGCCTCAGGTAAGTAATCCCAATGTCCACATGCAATAAATCGCCGGGTTGTATCAAATCTTCTTTGGGCCTGTTGCTGAAACTGCGCAGGTGTTCAAAGCTGGCACTATCACTCCGCTGTACTGCAACCGAAGGATGAAACCAGGTACCGAGGCCTATATCGCTTATCTTTTTCCTGAACCACCACACCACATCATCTGTAGTGGTGATACCGGGCGTAATAACTTTTTCAGAAAACCCTTCTTCAATAATGCGGTGTGTAATGGATATTAATTGAGGATAAACCTGCATTTCCCTTTCAGTTCTTGTTTCAAGCCATCTTACAGCAAGGTCTTCTGCCGATACCACTTTGTTTTTGTATGCCAGGGGAAGTTTATTTATAAACTCTGTATAATCGGTATGGTCCATTCCGTCTGCGTGGCCAAAATGAGCTGAAAGGTTGATCCCGATTTTTGCCGGCTGTCTTGTATTAATAATATCCATCAGCGCATCCCACTGGTTGGGAAATTTCTGCATATCCCATGAGGCTTTAATGTTTTCGCCCACATTATATCTTGCAATGGCCAGCTTTTCATATTGCTTCTTTTGTGTGTTGTTATAAAAAACAAGTATCGTCCTTCTTCTTGCTGAAAGCCATGTTGCGGGCAGCATGGTCCTTAATACCGGGTCTTCATTGTATTCCCTGCTAACCAGCACCCACATATCAATTCCGGTTTGTTCCATCAGCCGCGGAAGCAGGTTGTCAAAGCGGTCAGCTAAAATTTCATCAATCACCCTGGCCTGTTCACGTGGTGAAAGAACCTGGGCACGGGCACTTAAAAACAGGACAAAAAAGAACAGCAGCAAAAAGCTTTTCATTTTAATAATGTTTGATGTGAAGATAAAAGTAAATCAGTGGTCCATGTTTGTTTGGCCTGGCATTTATTACACACGGAAATCAGGCGTATCAGCCACCTGTGCTTCAGTTTGCTTTTGTAAATTTATCTTTTACAATAAACACCGCATGACGAAAAAACTGTTTTCTTCTCAACCCCTTTGGTTAAACAACGGGCTTTTAATTATACGGTTCATTACCGGGGCATTTATGATTTACCACGGATGGGAGGTTTTCGGCGCTGATAAAATGAAGGGCTATGTGCAATGGCTTACTGATTTGCATTTTCCTGTTCCTGCTTTTATGGCTTATACCGGTAAAACCATAGAACTTATTTCAGGTATTTCGCTTGTTGCAGGATTGTTTACAAGGCTTATGATGCTTCCGCTTGCTATTACCATGACAACTGTAACATTTGGCATGGGCCACGGGAAAGTGTTTACTGATGACCAACACCCTTTTTTGTTTGTATTATTAGCCCTGGCTTTCTTTTTTACCGGGCCGGGAAAGTGGAGTATGGACCAGTTAATGTTTCAAAGAAACAAAACTCTATAGCTTTTTACACGAGCCCTGAAGAGTGAAATTTATTTGGATATAAGCTGACCCTTTATCACCTTCCGTTAAACACCTTGTTCTGCTTTTCTCTTTTGTTTACAGAATTATTGGGTGTACCTGTTACCAGCCCCCTGCAGTTTGCAGCACCGCAGCGGCATTCAAAAGGCTGGGCGGTTTCATCAAGCAGGTTGGCATAATCAAGGGTGAGTTCTTCGCCTTTTGATATGTTGCGGATAGCAATAACATTCAAACCATCAAATCCGGTATTGGGTTCGCAGCAATGGTTCTGGGGCGCCCATCCGGTGGGGTCGTCATCCCATAACATAAATACTTCGTTGCTTACGGGGTATGCATAACGGTCAAACACTTCTTTTTCAGCTTCGTTCCAGTTCAGGTCAACATAGCGGCGGGTAACAATGCGCTGCGATTTCTCTTCTCCTTTAAATATAGTTTCACCTGCGGCAATAGACCGGTTGGCATAAATACCATAACCAGCAATAGAGTTGCCCCGTATTGCATAACTTTTTTGTTTTCTCTTATGACGTGCAATGCCTTCTGCAATAATATGGCGGAGGAAACCGGCACGGCCGATGCCATCATATTTTAATATAAAGTCCGCTGAGCCCTCATACCCGTCGCTGTAAAAAACAGAACAGGTAAAATTGATTTCAAGGAAATACACCTCTCCTTTATCATTTACACGAAAATCCAGCCTTGCGTAGCCTGCCCCGTTAAAACCTTTAAAGATTTTTTCAGCAGCATCACGCAGTTGCCGGTCAAGTACAGGGTCATTACATGGCACATTGCAATCAGGATGTAATTCTGATGTTTTTAAAGAATAGGTTTTAAAGCATTTGCCTTCTGGAAAGATATATTCAACAGGCCTGAATACCGTACAACTCCTTTCATCATCTGCATTGGCAGCCACCAGCACAGTAAACTCCCTGCCTGCTATGTATTCTTCAACCAGCAATGGCCCATATTCATCCAATATTTCAGCCACCTTGGTTTTAAGTTCTTCTTTATTATTTACCAGAGAATGATCATCTACGCCGAGGCTATCGCCTGCTTTGGCCGGTTTTACAAACAGGGGATAAGATAAGCGCCTGCCGATTTTATTGGCATCGCTTAATGTTTCTACGAGTTTATACCCGGGTGTATTTACCCCTTCGCAATAAGCCACATACTTCATCAGCTCTTTGGGGGGATCGTATAAACGGCTTGACGGGCCGGTGTGGGGAAGGTTCAGTAATTCAAAGCTTTGAATAACATCAATAGAAGGGATTTCCCATTCCAGGTACCCTTCGCACAGGTTTACAAACACATCATAGCCTTTTTTCTTCAGCTCTTTGAGTTGTTTGTAGGTAGTAAGCTTGTTCAGCATTACATGATCCACCGTGTCGCGGGGCAATAAAGCCGACAGGTTGCGGGGGGGATCATAATTCTTGTAATCTACACCTGTTGTAGAATAATCGGGTTGAAGTACACAAATCTTCATAATAGTATTGGTGCAATCTTCTTCTTAATAAGTATTAATAATTGAAAGATAACAGATAATTATTAAATAATAAACTTATAACGTAAGATTATATAAAAAAAGTTTGTTTAAATAAGGAACGGGATACTTTATTTATCTCTATAACATTTAAACTACCGGTTATTGCGGTTCCATCCATCCTGGATAATCTCCATAACGAGTTGTGTAAAGCTTTTATTGGCATACCTGAGTATGGCGCCAATTGATGTATAGTCTTCATCTTCGCTTAACCCGCATTGCGCATTTACCTCAAGCATATAAAGCCTGCCGGTATCAGCATCCATACGGATATCAAGCCTTGCATAACCCGTACCCTCAACTGCTATATATGCATCAAGGCTCAGTTTTTCAATGGCTTTTATCAATGAACTGTCGGGCTTATAGTAATCATAGAAGTTGCCATTACCGGGCATGGGGCTTTCATCTTCATATATCTCCCATAACCTTCCGAACGATAAAAACTTTTCTGTTTCAGGCAGTGACGGATGAAATACCCTTTCAACGGGGGGATATACAATACAACCTCCGGGGTTTTGATATGACCCTACTATTAATGAAGTAAACTCAGGGCCTTTGATAAACTGTTCTGCAAACAAACCGCCGGTAGCAACCTGCCATCCCCTGTAACCTTCGTTTAATTCTTTAACCCGGCTCATCAGCTCTTCATCAGTATTAACTACATTTTTAACCGATACCCCCATGCTGCCGCCTGATATGGCAGGCTTTATTATAACAGGTGTCCCGATGCGGTTGCATAATCCATGTACAGATGCTTCGCTGCCGTCAATTACTTCCCATCCTGCAGTTGACACGCCGGCTTTATCAAAAGCCTTTTTCATGGGTATCTTGGAAGTGGTAATGCCATAGAAATAAGCGTTTGAACCAGTATATGTCAGTTCATGTTTTTCCAGTTCATGTATTACCGATATGCCGGGGGTGTCGTTTACTTCATCACCATCGCATAAGTTGAGTACAAGAGGTGTTTTGCCGGGGGATTGCTCTTTTAAAGAAGCTATAACGTGTTTAAAGTTCTGCATGGTAACCGGCTGCCATTGCCAGTCTGCCTTTAACTCTTCAAAAACTTTTGTGTATTCCTTAATACTCTGGGAAAAATCGTAATAATGCTGAATGTTGGGGTCATCCGATTCCAGAAACGGCACCAGCACCCAGATTTTTAATTGCCGGATGGGGACAGGAATTGGATTCATTATATCAGGCCCTTTCTTCGTTGGAACGATCATGCAGTTGCCGTTGTATGAAATCAGTAAGGCGGTATTGGCTTATTATATCAGCAGGTATCCATGCAGCACCCCTTATTTCACCCAGGCAATTACTGCTTCCGCAATAACATGTAAACGGCTGCGCCATATCCCACTCTGTTGAAGGATAGAAAAAAGTCAGTTCTTCACCCGCTTCTATATTCTGCAATGCCACAATTCGCATGGTAGTGGTATCAAAGAAGGCATTGGGTGAACAACTGTGGTTCATGTACTGCAGGAACTCCGGCTGAAGGGTAATGTGTTTGTGTTTATCTACCTGAACAGTGAGATAGGTAGGCTCATACAACACTTCTCCTGCATTAAAGCTGCCGATGATGTCCCCGGCCTTCCATGCCTGGCGGGCAAATAATGATTTCTGTCCGTTGGTTTCGTTTTGCCTGATTTCGGCAATATTGTGATCGCTTATAATGCGATACCGGGAGTTAGTAAGTGTAATCATAAATAATAAACATGAAAATATAAATAATTACTTAATAAAAAAGATATAATAATATAATGTGGATAATACCTGAATTAAAACAACGCAATAAATGATGAATGATTGTATGAACTGATACAATGGAAGTATTATGCGGGGCTTTGATCCTTTAAACGGTAATGATGGTTCAATACCATTCTTATTTCTCCATAGGTAAAACCATCGCCAAGCATTTCTTTAACGGGTGTTGCGGAACTGTCCTTATGGCTGCCCGCATCATCTATTGCTTTTAAAATGGCTTCTATTTTATCTTTTGGCAAAAGCTCATATACATCGGCTTCGCCGGTTTTAATAAACATGGCCATGTGGCCTTCAATGGTGCTTATAGCAAGGTTACGCATCTGCGCCACTTCAGCAAGAGATTTGCCGCTGCGGTACAAAGCAAGGCTTTCTGCCTGGCTGCTGCCTTTGGCCGGCTTTGTTGTTTTAGGATTAGCTGATGCTGAAGTGGTTTTATTGATGTCCGGTTTATATTGCTGCCATGCTGATACATCATTGCAAAAAGCAATGTCCCCGTACTTTGCATGAACCATCTTTTGCAATTGTTGCCACAGCGACATTTCAATACCCCTCACTTCATCAAGGTATTTACGCACTTTAGAAGCGTATTGCAATGAAGCAATGTGTTGCTGCAGGGGTTGCAGTAAATCCTTAGCTATGGCATTTGCAAACCATGCAATTGCTTTTTGCATTCTTTCTTTTAAAAGTTCGGTATTGCCTGTTTGCAGTGTCTGTTCAAACAAAGGCCTCAGCTGCATTTGAAACTTTTCAGCCACTTCGGCTTGTTCTTTCGCTTTTTTTACTAATGAATGTGCCAGTTCCATTGCTTTTACAGGGTCGGGCAGTTTCTTTCCGGGAACCAACTGAAGGAACTCCTGCATGGTTTCAGCCGGTTTTTTCCAGTCAAACAGCTTTAACAATGCTTCAGACCAGTATTTCTTTTTCTCACGTTCCAGTACCTTTTCCAGTTCGGCTCCTTCAACTTCCTTTTGAGAAAAAGCAATAACCCTTTCATCGGTTGCTATGGAATGGGGAAGTATCCTTGAATATAACACCAGCCCGTTTAGAGAAGTACAACGGCTCAATGCCACATACACCTGGCCTGCTGCAAAAGAAGCGCCTGCATCAATAACAGCTTTTTCAAAAGTAAGGCCCTGGCTTTTATGAATAGTAACAGCCCATGCAAGGCGAATGGGGTATTGGGTAAAGCTGCCCAGTTCCTCTTCATCCATGCTCTCAGCGGCTTTATTATATGTATAGCGGATGTTGCGCCAGGTTTCTTTTTTCAGTTCAAGTCCGGGTTCATTGTTATCAAAGGTTACTGTAATCTTTTCCCCTTCAATACGTTTAATGGTCGCAAGCTTTCCGTTAAAATACCTTTTCATGGGGTCCGAATCGTTTTTTACAAACATCACCTGCGCCCCTTCCTTAAGCTGCAGTATCATATCAGTTGGCAGGGCTTTGTCTGAAAAGTCACGTTCAATCTTTCCTTCAAACCGGTAAAGTTTGGAAGATAATTTTTCAAGTTCGGCAGCATTAATGGCATCTGCCTTGTAATTGTGCGTGGTAAGGGTAATGAATTTTTCTTCCTTAGCCGGGTTAAATGCCGGTTGGTATTTTCCGTTCAGCAAATGCAGGTCATCATCCGATACATTATTGTTCCTCACCCTGTTCAATACATCAATAAACAGTTGCTCGTTCTGCCGGTAAATCTTTTTCAGTTCAATATACAAGGGTGGGGCTTCAGCCACCACTTTGGCATTAAAGAAGAAGGGGCCCTCATAATATTCCTGCAATATCTGCCATTCGGCATCGGGCATCACGGGCGGCAACTGGTAAAGGTCGCCTATATATAATACCTGTACGCCGCCAAAAGGCAGCGACCATCTTTTTCTGTAATAACGGAGTATGGTATCCACAGCATCCAGCATATCGCAGCGCACCATGCTTACCTCATCAATAATCAGCAGTTCCAGTTCCTGCAACACCTCTTTTTTTACATTGCTCAGATGGAGGTTTTTGAAAAGCGTGTTTTTATCTGCAACATCGTCGTTGGTAAAGCCTTTTTTATTGCCGGGAATAAAAGGCCCGAATGGAAGCTGAAAGAATGAATGCATGGTTACCCCGCCTGCATTAATGGCCGCCACACCTGTGGGCGCCACTATAGCAGCATTTTTATGCGTATGCGCTTTGATGTATTTAAGAAAAGTTGTTTTACCCGTGCCCGCCTTGCCAGTAAGAAAAATATGCTGCGAAGTATTATTGACCAGGTCAGCAGCAAGATTAAAGATATGGTTGGATGTATCGGGGGTAAGGTTTGCCACAGATTACACAGATTTACACAAATTAAAGAATAAGCCTTTTGTATTCAAGGCTTGTTTTTGAAAAGTTTATGATCAGCCCTATTCTGCATCCCGAGACTTTCATATAATTCAGGGTTTGTGCAACATGCTCATCGGCAATCCCGTCTTCTGCAGCTTTTACTTCAATAATAATATTACCAAACATTATAAAATCGGCAAAGAACTTATGCGTCAGTGGCTTTTCCTTATAATACACAACATACTCCTTTTCTCTTTCAACAATTATTCCTTTGCTGATAGCCTCCACTTCAATTGCGTCTTTATAAACTATTTCAGAAAATCCGTAACCCAATTCCCGGTGTACTTCCATGCAAATACCTATAATCCTGTAAGTTTCACTTTTAAAAATAAACCTGTCCATCGCTTAAGTTTTAAAAGCCACAGAAAACACAACTTTTTCTTCACACTCCCGAAACCCTTCTGTGCCAATCCGTGTAATCTGTGGCTAAGTTTTTATTATTAATTGACCGCTGCTGTTTTTGCTCCCAGCATCAGCAGTTCATTTACCTGTACTTCGGTAACATATTTCTTTACGCCGTCCTTATCGGTATAGCTGCGGTTTACCAGTTTGCCTTCAATGGCCACTTCGCTTCCTTTTTGCAGGTATTTTTCTGCAATCTCCGCAACCTTGCCCCATGCTACCAGGTAATGCCACTGGGTTTCGGTTACTTTATCGCCTTTTGCATTGCGATATACTTCATTGGTGGCTACACTGAACCGTGCCCATTTTTTTCCGCTTTCTGTAGTGCGTACATCAGGGTTATTACCCAAATTACCAATCAGCTGAACTTTGTTTTTAAGTGCATACATAGTTTTAAGTTTTGTGTCCCGCCTGATGCGGGACGGTTTTTTAATTTTGTTATCTCAGCCAACCGGTGACGTCCTGCCGTTTGACAACACAAAGATGACATGACGCAAAACCCTTAGCCGGATTTTACCCGTTTCTTCCCGAAGCTAAACGTGTGTAAACGTTTGCACACGGATATTTTTCCTTACCTTAATGCCCTGAAATACGCACCATGACTGCACCTGACAATAAAACCTGCCTGTACTGCGGCAAGGCCCTCAAAGGAAGAGTGGACAAAAAATTTTGTGATGATTATTGCCGAAACAATTACAACAACCAGCAAAAAGCAAAAAGCAGCTACAGCAGTTATGTGCGCAACATCAACAACAGCTTATTAAAAAACCGGCGCATACTGGAAAGTATATTGCCAGAAAACGAAGAAATGGCCAAAGCAACACATGATAAACTGGTACAAAAAGGCTTCTTGTTTAAATACCATACCCATACTTATGCAAATAAAAAAGGGCAGACCTATTTCTTCTGCTATGATTACGGATACCTGCCGCTGGAGAACGACTGGTTCCTTGTGGTAAGAAGAAAGGAATAGAAAACCCCATGTGGGCTTCTTGTCGTAATTTCATAACATCAACACAGTTGCCTGAAGAAAGAATATTTGAAAAGAGAATCTTATCCCTCTTTCTTTTCAGCGTTGCATTTGCCGGTTATTAAAACACCCTGGATATTTCAGGCAAAAGAAAAGAACAATTAAAAATGACAACAGAACATCAGCGGCTTTCAGTTAATGATACCAAAAAAGTACCCCTTGAACAATGGGGCCCCTACATGAGCGAAAGGCAATGGGGCACAGTGCGGGAAGATTACAGCAGCAATGGCGATGCATGGAATTATTTTCCTTTCAGCCACTCACATTGCAGGGCATACCGCTGGGGAGAAGATGGCATTGCGGGCATTTCTGATTTTTACCAGACCCTTTGTTTTGCCATAGCGCTCTGGAACGGCAAAGACCCCATTCTTAAAGAAAGGCTTTTTGGCCTGGGCAATACCGAGGGCAATCATGGCGAAGATGTAAAGGAACTGTATTACTATCTTGATAACCTCCCCACTCATTATTATATGGAATACCTGTACAAATACCCGCAGCAGGAATTTCCGTATAAAGAACTTATTGCCGAAAACCGCAAGCGCAGCCGCCAGGAACCGGAATACGAGATACTTGATACCAGCGCTTTTGACAACAACGAGTATTTTGATGTAGGGGTTACTTACGCCAAGCAAAATTCAAAAGATATTTTTATACGCATTGAAATTACCAACCGCTACCATAAACCCGCAGGCATAACCCTGCTGCCCACCTTATGGTTTTATAACCGCTGGGCGTTCGACCCCGAAGAAAAAAAACCGATAATTGCTTTAAAAGATAAAAACTGTGTGCGGGCCAACCACCACAGGCTGGGTGCATATTATTTATATTTTCAAACGCCGCATGACAGGTTGTTTACTGAAAATGAAACCAACACAGAGATTGTAACAGGCAGGGCGAATGACAGTATCTTTACCAAAGACGCTTTTAACGAAGCCATTATTAATGGTAAAAACACAGAAGAACTAAGAAAGAAAAAAAGCGGCACCAAATTCTCACCTGTTTACAAATACCAGGTTGCCGCGGGGGAAAAGCAAACCATTTTTTTACGGCTCACCAGTAAAATGATGGATAACCCTTTTGCAAACGGGTTTGAAAACATTTTTGCATTACGAAAAGATGAGGCTGATGAATTTTACAATGATGTTTTAAAAAATGTAACCGATCCCGGTCTTAGACAGATACAGCGCCAGGCTTTGGCCGGGTTACTATGGAGCAAACAGTATTATCATTTTGATGTGGGCAGGTGGCTTACCACCAGCGACGGCGTTACACCGGTAAACCCGGGTAAGTTAAACGGCCGCAACAGCGACTGGAAGCACCTGAAAAACCAGGACATTATTTCAATGCCCGATAAATGGGAGTTTCCCTGGTATGCTGCATGGGACCTTGCCTACCAATGTATCCCAATGGCCATGGTTGACCCTTCATTTGCCAAACACCAGTTGTTGCTCATCATGCGGGAATGGTATATGAAACCCGACGGGCAGTTACCCGCATACGAATGGAACTTTGGCGATGTCAATCCCCCTGTTCAGGCATGGGCTGCGTTAAAAGTTTATCACATTGAAAAAGCAAAAAAGGGCAAAGGCGATATTACTTTTCTGAAAAGGATATTCCAGAAACTGCTCATCAATTTTACCTGGTGGATCAACCGTAAAGACCCCAACGGCAACAACATGTTTGAAGGGGGCTTTCTTGGCCTTGATAATATTGGCGTGTTCAACCGCAGCAGCCAGTTGCCCGGCCAGATGCAGCTTGAGCAGGCAGATGGCACCAGCTGGATGGGCATGTATGCATTGAACATGATGGACATTGCACTTGAAATAGCGATGCACGATGTATCATTTGAAGACACTGCCACCAAATTTTTTGAACAGTTTGTTTTAATAGCAGAGGCCATGAACCTGCATGGCATGTGGAATGAAGAGGACCGTTTTTTTTATGATACGCTTGTTATTGCCGGCTCGGCGCCATTGCAGTTGCGCATCCAGTCGGTAGTGGGGCTTACCAGTTTATTTGCGGTTTCAGTAATTAAAAAGAAAACGCTTGATAAACTGGAAGATTTTAAAAAGCGTACCCAGTGGTTTGAAAACTACCGGCTGAAGAATAACCTGTTCTGGCCCAATGAAGAAAGGAGCGACGGCAAAGAAATACTGTTATCGCTGGTTCCCATAAGGAGGCTGGTGTATCTTTTACAAAGGTTGCTGAATGAAAAAGAATTTCTCTCCGCCGGGGGCATCAGAGCTTTGTCGAAGCACCATGAAAAAAATCCTTACACAGTAAATATCGGAGGTGTGGAATATACCATCCGCTACGATCCGGGGGATTCAACCTCAGATTTTTTTGGCGGCAATTCCAACTGGCGGGGGCCGGTGTGGATACCGATGAACTACATTATTATACAATCCATACGCCGCTATGCAGATTTTTACGGCGATACCTTGCTGGTGGAATACCCGACAGGTTCAGGAAAAAAAATGAACCTGCACGATGTGGCAGATGAACTTACCCGCAGGGTAATCAGCTTATTTGAAAGGGATGAAGAAGGCAACCGCCCCCTTCATGCAGATTACAACTGGTTTTATAAACAACCCGGCAATGAACACCTCGTTTTATTCTTCGAATACTTTCATGGCGATACCGGCCGCGGCCTCGGCGCCAGCCATCAAACAGGCTGGACGGCATTGGTAGCCGAACTGATTAATGAACTAAAGGAAGAAAAGATAAAAGATGTGCCGGAGGTGGTGGAAGTGGATGAGGAGGAGAAGGGGTAATCGGTCCCTTATTCGCAATTAATCTTTAGGGATTACCAGTCTTTTTACAGATGATAAAGTAAGAATTTGCTGGTTTGTTTACTGTACATGCCTCATGCTAGCAATAGCATCAGTCAATAGCCGGAAGTGTGTAGTATTGATGTGAGTTATTATTTTAAATCTCTTCGGCAAAAATATATCAGCGTTGAGGGTAAAGGTTCGTATAGATGGTGATTGCTATTTCTTCAGCAAGGTTTGTCTTACCGACCTGACGGGGATCTAAAACACTAACAGCCGGAAACTCATCCGGCAGTTTAATAATTTCAGCCTGGGCTTCTCTCTTAATCATCCTTGAAATTATAACACAAAATGTTCGATTGGCAAGGAAGGGTTTAATTAAAAAGCGGCAACCAGCCTGCAACTGAATAAAATAAAAAGCCTCAAATTAATGAGGCCTTTTTATTTAGAATCTGCTTTCTTGTGGTGTGGGGCGGGATCGAACCGCCGACACAAGGATTTTCAGTCCTTTGCTCTACCAACTGAGCTACCGCACCATCATTATCTGCTACCAATCCCGCTTCCGCTGCACTTCAGAGGGACCTTGTTTTTCTAACATTCCTTCGTCATGTTGAAAAACTACGGCTGAGCTACCGCACCGTCTGTTCAGAAATATTTGCCAATAAATAGTCATTCTGAACGGACGGCAAAATTAAGTGTTTACTGATTAAATCCCCTAAAAAATTGTACCCTTTGTATCCGGCCGTTCGGCTAATAATATCCCCGCAGGTTTTACCGGTCCATATTAAATATATACCTAAATCCCTTAACTTGGGCCCCGCCGGAGGTTAACCACCTCCCCTTCATACCACATAAAGAAAACTTACTTTAATGATAACAGTAAGTTAAACTACTGGTGTAAACCGGTTCCTAATTTCGGGCGTAATTAATACCGGCTGCCCGCACTTGCCATACGAATCCGGGTTTCAACACCCCCGCTTGCTGTTCAAAACGGTTTGGGTAGCAGGAAATAATCTTACGATTGAATGCTGTATTTAAAAAAACTGATTGATCCCGGGCAGGAAAATTACCGGCGGGATAAATTTTGTTTTGATACCAAAAACAAAAACCTTTTTAATAAATATAGTAACCCATTCACGAACACTTATTGATTTTAAAAACTACTAAACTGCTCATGTATGAGAAAAGCTTATTTGCTTACGGCTGCACTGATCTTACTGTCTTTTGTAACCATTGCACAGGTTACCAACAGCAGCATTACCGGCTCTGTTGCGGGTGATGACAAAAACCCGTTACAGGGCGCAACCATTACCGCTTTGCACCAGCCTTCGGGCACACGTTATGTAACCACCAGCGGCAAAGGGGGGCTGTTTACCTTTCCCAGTGTAAGGGTAGGCGGCCCGTACAAGGTTACCGTATCTTTTTCCGGTTATGCCGATAAAGAACAAAATGATGTATATGCTTCATTGGGCAATACCGTAAATGTTGACCTTGTGCTGAGTGTAAAGGCACAGGAACTTTCTGCAGTGGTAATAACCACATCCCGCAACCCCATTTTAAACTCCAAAGCTACCGGCGCTTCGGCAACTATCGGCCGGGAAGCGCTGAACCGTACGCCAACTATTGGACGTACCGTAAACGACATTACAAAGTACAATGCCTACAGCAACGGCCGCTCTTTTGCAGGGCAGGACAGCCGGTTCAACAACTTTACCATTGATGGCTCTGTTTTTAATAATGGATTTGGACTGGGCAGCCAGGCGCAGGCAGGAGGCCGTACCAATTCCGGCGCCATCTCCCTGGATGCGCTGGAAGAACTTCAAATAAACATTGCCCCTTATGATATCCGCCAGTCCGGCTTTGTTGGCGCTGCCATAAATGCTGTTACACGCAGCGGAACAAACGATTTTTCGGGTTCAGTTTTCCGTTTCTGGAACAACCGTGACCTTGCCGGAACCAAAGCGGCAAGCGGTAAAGTTCCCACAACCCCTTTTGAAGTAAGTACAAATGGTTTTCGTGTTGGCGGGCCTATTATAAAAAACAAGCTGTTCTTCTTTATTAATGGTGAGTTTACCAACAGCACACGTCCTGCTTTGGACTGGGTAGCCAACGGTTCAACCTCCGGGGGCAATGCAAGCCGCACCACACTTACCGACCTTACCGACCTAAAGCAATTCATGAACACAAATTTTGGATGGGACATGGGCGCTACGGATAATTATAACAATGAATCTTTCAGCCGTAAAATGCTGGCCCGTATAGACTATAACATCAGTGATAAGCACAAGCTCACTGTCCGCTATTCGCACCACAACAGCGAAAGCGACATACTCATCAGCAACAGCAGTTCAGGTAATACAGCGGGTAACGGCAACAGGCAGAACCTTGCACTTGCCATATCAGGCCAGAACACAGGATATATTATCCAGGATAATACCCGTTCGGCAGTTGTGGAACTCAACTCAAGTTTCAGGAACAAGGTTTCTAACCAGTTTCTCGTAACTTATAACAAACAAATTGAAGACCGGGCTTACCGCACAGCTTTGTTCCCCACCATTGATATTTTAAAAGATGGCAGCACTTACACAGCGCTGGGCTTCGATCCTTTTACGCCAAACAACAGGCTTGACTATTATACTTTCAACATTACCAACAACACTACATTCATCCGCGGCAAGCATAATATTACTGTTGGCGCCGCATTTGAAACATTCAAATCAAACAACCTGTTTTTTTATGCATCAAACGGGGTGTGGGTATTTAACAGCATAGATGATTTTAAAGTTGCGGCACTTGCTTACAAAGCCAATCCCAATCTTACGGTATCCCCTGTGCCCGTTGCCAGGTTCAATTACCGTTATACACTACTTCCTGATGGCAGGCTGCCATGGCAGGTGTTTAAAACCCAAACCTACAGCGTGTATGGACAGGATGAGTTTAAGGTTAACCGCAAACTCCGCATTACGGCGGGTTTACGTTTTGATTACCTGAATATCCCCAACACCGCAACAGACTATGCAAACCCCTATGTTTCCGGCCTTACTTTTAAAACACCGGAAGGCAGCGATTACAAAGTAAATACCGCTACAATGCCCGGGTCAAGGTTATATGCTTCGCCACGCGTAGGTTTTAACCTTGATGTACACGGCAACCGCAAAACCCAGGTCCGCGGCGGTACGGGTATATTTCTTTCCCGCATGCCCTACGTACTTATCAGCAACCAGCTTGGCAACAATGGTGTAAACATCGGGTTGATAAATGTAACCGGCAACACCGCATTAAACTATCCTTTTACACTTGACCCCAGCCGTTATACACCTGTCAACACAGACATTAATACTTTGCGTGGCTACAATGTAAACTATGGCGACCCCAACCTGAAGTTCCCCCAAACATGGAAAAGCAATGTGGCTGTTGACCAGAAATTACCTTTTGCAGATATCATAGCCACTGTGGAATTCATTTACAATAAAAACATCAACGCACTTCATTACGAAGACGTGAACATGAAAGCCCCTTCAGGAAAACTGGCAAGCGGCGCAGATAACCGCGACATTTACCCGGCACTTGACCTTACGGGAAGCGCTGCCACAAATGCCCGCTTTATCAATCCCGGCATTGGTAATGTATTTGTATTAACCAACAACAGCGAAGGGTATTCTTATTCCTTTACCGGCAAACTTGAAAAACCCATTACGAAAAACTGGGGCGGCCTGCTTGCATATACATATGCCAAATCAACCGACCTGGCCTTTGTTGCAAGCACTGTTAATGCCAATGTGCCTTCTATTTACGGGCTCAACTACCTGAGGAATGGTTTCAGCGACAATGACCTCCGCCATCGTTTTATCGGAAATATCAGCTACAGGATTTTATATGGTAATAAAATCGGGGGCGGCACTACAGTTACATTGGGTGTTGTTTCAGCAAGCGGAACCAAACTTTCCTATACCGCCAGCAACGACATGAACGGAGACGGGCAGATCAATGACCTGATTTATGTTCCTGCAAACGGAAGCAACCTGGTGTTCCAGGATTATACCACAAGCGGCAATACTTTTACAGCAGCACAACAACAAGCCGCTTTTAATGCATACATCAACAACCATCCTTACCTGAAAGACCGCCGTGGCAATTATGCTGAACGCAATGGCGCTCCATTACCGTGGTTAACCCGTTTTGATTTCAGCGTAGAACAGGATTTCATTATAAAGATTGGTAAAAGCAAAAAGGCCAATATATTCCGTTTCCGTGCAGACATCCTCAATTTCGGAAACCTGATTAATAAAAACTGGGGCGTGGGCAATGTAACCACTACCACCCAGCCGCTTAACTACCGTGGCAGGAATGCGCAGGGCGAACCCATTTACCGTCTCGCCACACAGGTGGTAAGCGGCCAAACCATTTTGCTGCGTGATGCCTTTGTAAAATCGCTTACCATTGATGATGTGTACCAGGTTCAGCTGGGCATACGGTACATATTCAACAATTAAACACGAATGTGTTGTTATAATAAAAACCCGTCCCGCTTTAAAAACGGGACGGGTTTTTATTTTTGAACATTTTAATTCTGAAAAGATTGTACCATTCAGGCTTTTTAACTGCATTAAGGCGTTGGCGGAAATGCCAACGCTGGCAGGAGTTTATTGTGATTCGTTTTACATTCCATACTCACTTAAGAACTTTATCCGCATAATCTTTAGTTGCTCCCAGTCAAGCGAAAGATCGGCCAGTTCTTCCTGCGCCACCTGCAGGCTGCTGGTTTCACAGCTTTTAAAATAATCCAGTACATCCTGCTGGTCGTCTTCATCTACAATCTGGTCAATGGCATAATCTAAATTAAGCTTGGTGCCGCTGGCTACAATGGTTTCCATTTCTTCCAGCAATTCGTGCAGGTTCATGCCCTTGTTTTTGGCAATGGTTTCCAGTGGTATCCTTTTATCAATGTTCTGGATGATGAATACTTTATTGCTGCTCTTGTTCACCACGCTCTTCATTACAAAATCGTCGGGTTTCACAATATCATTTTCCTCCACATATTTCTTTATCAGTTCTACAAACTGCTTTCCGTAACGCAATGCCTTGCCCTTGCTTACACCGCTTATCTTTTCAAGCTCTTCAAGCGTTGTGGGATATTGCGTAGCCATATCTTCCAGCGAAGTTTCGAGGAATATAACAAAGGGCGGGAGCTTTTTTTCTTTGGCTGCTTTTTTGCGCAGGTCTTTTAAAAGCTCCAGCAACTGTTCATCTGCAGCGCCTCCTGTAGTTTCAGGTTCCCCTTCTTCATCATCTTCATTGGCCTCTTCATAAAGGTTATTGAGAATAATCTTAAATGAAGATGGCTTCTTCAAAAAGCTTTCACCTTTTTTGGTAAACTTTAATATGCCGTAATCTTCTATATCTTTTGCAACAAGGCCCTCCAGCAGCATCTGGCGGATGAGTGAATTCCAGTAATGGGGCTGCTCATCATTGCCGCATGCAAATACATCTAATTGTTCATGCCTGTACATGGCTATCTGCGGGGTGAGCCGGCCAATAATGATATTGATGACGTATTCAATATTAAACCTTTCATCAAGCGCCTTTACAACCTTCAGTACTTTTACTGCTCCTTCTTTTGCCTCAATGGATTCTTTGGGGTCAAGGCAGTTATCGCAGCTTTTGCAATTCTTTTCCTTGTACTCTTCACCAAAATAACTCATTAATGTTTTTCGCCTGCACACGCCGCTTTCTGCAAAAGCCACCGTTTCATTAATGAGCTGCGCCCCCACCTCTCTTTCACTAAGTGGTTTGTCACGCATCAGGTGCTCCAGCTTGCTGACATCTTTGTGTGAATAATAAAGCAAACATTTCCCTTCCAGCCCGTCGCGGCCTGCACGGCCGGTTTCCTGGTAATAATTTTCAATGCTCTTGGGAATATTAAAATGGATGACAAACCTGATATCGGGTTTATCAATGCCCATACCAAATGCAATGGTGGCTACAATTACCTGCACGTCTTCATTTAAAAACAAATCCTGTCTTTCGGCCCGTAGTTTACTGTCAAGCCCCGCATGATAGGCCACGGCTTTAATGTTATTGGCCATCAGCATGTCGGCAAGCTCTTCAGTTGTTTTACGGTTAAGTGTATAAATGATGCCGCTTTTACCGCGGTTTTCATGTATAAACTTAACAATGCTTTTAAGGGTCTGGTCCTTCTTTATCTTAGGCCTTATTTCATAATAGAGATTGGGCCTGTTAAAAGAAGAAATAAATATATCGGGGTTGCGGAGTGCAAGGTTTTGTACAATGTCGCTTTGCACCTTGGGTGTTGCAGTTGCAGTTAATGCAATTACGGGGATATCGGGATTGATCTGGTCCATCATTTCCCTGAGCCGCCTGTATTCAGGACGGAAGTCGTGCCCCCATTCAGAAATGCAATGGGCTTCGTCAACTGCAAAAAAAGAAAGTTTAAGGTCGCTGAAAAATTCAAGGTTTTCCTGTTTGGTTAAAGTTTCGGGGGCCACATAAAGCATTTTCGTTCTTCCCGAAAGCAGATCGTCATGAACTTCCTTTATTTCTTTTTTGGTTAACGTTGAATTGAGGAAATGGGCCACATCATCCTTGCTGCTGTAGCTGCGCACCAGGTCAACCTGGTTTTTCATCAAAGCAATTAATGGAGAAACAACAATGGCGCAGCCGGGGCTGATGATGGCGGGCAACTGGTAACAAAGACTTTTGCCGCCGCCGGTTGGTTTTATAACAAAAGTATCTTTACCAGCCAGTACATTCCTGATGATGGGCTCCTGGTTCCCTTTGAAAGATTCAAAACCAAAATGTTCCTGGAGGGCTGAGTAAAGATCAATACCATTTTTAGCCGTGCCGTTTTGCCCATTGGGTTTTGAACCTGCTTTTGCTTTTTTAACTGACTCTGTTTTTGCTAATGCTTTTTTTGCAGTTGCCATGTCGTTCTGTTTTCCAATCACACATTTTAAAAATAAATAATACTGCAAGAGCAGCTCTTCTTCAAGGAACGGATAAGGTTGTTTTGTTTAAAGTTGCCAAAGTTAACAAAAAATAAGGGGCGGCGGCGTTTTGCAAAGGGTGGAACCGGGAGTTGATTTTTATAACGGCAACCGGTTATAAATTGCCCCTTTATAATCTTTTTTAAAGTAATACTTTTGCGGGAATTTTTGAATATTAATAATCAACATCTTTGAAAATATTTTTTCTGCTGCATCCGTTCAGGAAGGATATCAGACAGGCCCCTGGTGATAAAAGGCTGACTATTATAACGGGAAAGAAATTTTCAACGGGCCCCGGCCCTTCAACCCATTAACTTTTGACCATGAATAAAAACCATTATGTAGCCATTATGGCGGGAGGGATCGGCAGCCGGTTCTGGCCCATGAGCCGTACCAATTTCCCCAAGCAGTTTCTTGATATCCTCAATACCGGAAAAACGCTGATACAGGCTACTTACGACAGGTTTGCCCGTTTTATACCTGCTGAAAATATTTACGTGGTCACATCTAAGGAATATGAACATATCGTTGCGGAACAGTTGCCCCGCCTTTCAAAAGCAAATATCCTCTGCGAGCCATCCCGGAAAAATACAGCGCCATGTGTTGCTTACATCTCTTATAAATTAAACCAGCTTAATCCCAAAGGTTCATTGATCTGTGCACCGGCCGATCATCTCATACAGGATGACAAAGCATTTAATAAAGTTTGCCTTGAAGCACTTGATTTTGTGGCCAAGCACCATGCATTGATTACATTGGGTATTAAGCCCACACATCCCAACACGGGTTATGGTTACATACAATTTGAGCCGGAAGCCGCCAGCGATAATGTTTACCAGGTAAAAACTTTTACTGAAAAGCCCAACCTTGAACTGGCCAAAACCTTTATGGCAAGCGGTGAGTTTTTATGGAATGCGGGCATCTTTGCATGGCAGGTAAAAAATATAGTTGCTGCTTTTCAAAAACACCTGCCCGAGATGGCTGAGGTTTTTGATGCCGAAAAAAACAATTTCAATACGCCGCAGGAAGATGCGGCAATAGAAAGGATATATCCGCAGTGCACCAACATTTCTATTGACTATGGCATAATGGAGAAAGCCAATAATGTATATGTAATCCCTTCCTCTTTTGGCTGGAGCGACCTCGGTACCTGGAACTCAGCATATGAAAACATGGAAAAAGATTACCTCGGTAATGCAGTGGGCAGCGATAATGTAATGGTGATTGACGCCACCAAATGTATGGTGCACAGCAATAACGATAAACTTTTATTACTGCAGGGACTTGATGACTTTATTATTGTTGACACCAAAGATGTGCTGATGATCTGCAAAAAAGAAAAGGAGCAGGAAATTAAAGAATTTGTTGCCGAGGTAAAAAGAAACAAAGGCGAAAAATACCTGTAAGAGATATGAAGTTAAAAGCTGAAAGGCCGGGATCTTTTCCGGCCTTTCAGCTTTTTAATCCGGCGGCTTCATACATTAAAGCAATGTTGCCTCCAGTGTAATGTTGGTGTTCAGCAATTTTGAAATGGGGCAGTTGGCTTTTGCGTCTGCCGCACATTCATCAAATTTCTCTTTGCTTATCCCGGGAACTTTTGCCTTCAGCACCAGGTGAGAACTGGTGATGGCTCCGCTCTCCAGTGTAATGGTGCAGCCTGTGTTTATTTCATCAGGTGTAAAACCTGCAGCGCCTAATACAAAACTCAGTTTCATACTAAAGCAGCCTGCATGTGCAGCGGCTACCAGTTCTTCGGGATTGGTATGGACGCCATCTTCAAAACGGCTTTTGTAATCGTATGCGGTGTTTTTTAAAACGCCGCTCTGCATGGAAAGGGTCCCTTTTCCTTCTTTTCCTGAGCCGTTCCAAACGGCATTTGCTGAACGTTTCATGATAAACTGTATTTTAAAATTGAGAGATAACGCTGTTGCCCTGTAAATATCCTGCTTGTTTTTTAAATCCGCTTTCAAAAAAGGGAATAGTTTTTCAGATTATTACCTTTACACAAAGCGTAAAAATTACAAATTAATCACATGGCAGAAAAAAACAGGTGCCCCTGGTGCATGAAAGATGAATTATACATGAAATACCACGACGAAGAATGGGGTGTGCCTGTACACGATGATGTAAAGCTTTTTGAAATGCTGAACCTTGAAGGGGCGCAGGCTGGATTAAGCTGGTACACTGTTTTGGTTAAAAGAGAAAATTACCGCAAGGCATTTGACAATTGGGATGCAAAGAAGATTTCACGCTACACAGGCAGGAAAGTGGAACAACTGCTGAAAAACGAAGGCATCATCCGGAACAGGCTGAAGGTTGAGGGAACCATAAAAAATGCAAAAGCATTTTTAGTGATTCAGAAAGAATCCGGTTCTTTTGATCAATACATCTGGCAGTTTGTTGGTCACCGCCCCATTATCAACAAATGGAAAGAAATGAAGGAATGTCCTGCAAAAACAAAAGAAAGCGATGCCATGAGCAAAGACCTGCTGAAACGGGGTTTTAAGTTTACCGGTTCAACCATCTGTTATGCATATATGCAGGCAGTAGGTATGGTGGATGATCACCTGGTTACCTGCTGGAAAAGGAAAACAAAATAATTTAATTATGGAACGGATCAATTATTCTTCAGGCGCCAAATGGGAAGATATTGTTGGCTACAGCCGTGCGGTTAAAATGGGCAACATCATTGAAGTAACCGGAACTGTTGCGGCAGACGAAAACAGCAATCTCGTTGGCGGCAACAATGCTTACGAACAAACAAAATTCATCATTCAGAAAATTGACAAAGTTCTGCAAAGGGCCGGCGCTTCATTAAAAGATGTGGTGCGGACAAGGATGTTTGTTACTGATATTTCCCGCTGGGAAGAATACGGAAAAGCGCACGGTGAGTTTTTTGCAACCATTAAACCCTGCACAAGTATGATTGAAGTAAAAGGCCTGATTGCACCGGAATATTTAATAGAAATAGAGACAACCGCTATATTGTCTGAACCATGATTTAAAAAATTTCAGTGATTACCCTGATATATGAACGTTGAAACCATCCGCGAATACTGTCTGTCCAAACCTTTTGCTGAAGAAGCCTTTCCCTTTGGCCCGGATGTGATTGTTTTTAAAGTAACCGGGAAGATATTTTTATTGCTGCCGCTGGATACGGAACAGTTGCAGTTTAATGTAAAATGTAATCCTGACCTTGCCCTTGAGCTGAGGGAAAAATATCGATGTGTACTGCCGGGCTATCACATGAACAAAAAACACTGGAATACCATAATAGCAGATGGTTCTGTTCCCGTAAAACAATTGAAAGAATGGATTGATCATTCGTATGAACTGGTGGCGGGGAAAAA
>JANRKT010000080.1:0-20174 GCA_033763355.1 Chitinophagaceae bacterium
CTTCATGCACTGCAGTGAAATCTTCCCGCAGCGGCTGCAAGACTACACAAAACATGGTTGGTTACCGCTAACCGGTTTGCATATAATTTATTTGCTGAGGAGTTGCCCCGATTTGGGCAACTTTTTTGTTTGCTGCAATAGAAAAAAACTTTAGCCACGAATAACACAAATGACACAAAAAAACTGGTTAGTGCTATTCAGCACAACCTGCATGACAGCAGTCGGGTCTGTGGTACTCTATTTCCTTTTGTAAAAATTCAGGGTCACATCACTTACTCTTCTTTCGCTTAAGGTAAAGTAACCGCTGTTATCGTTTTTAAAGCAAATGGCTTCGCCCTGCTGCTCCATGAGGTAGGGAAGTGTTTTATAAGATTTCTGCAGCGCCTTATCAATTGTTTCGCCTTTTGTTCTTTCGTACTGAAAAATACCCAGGTAGGTTTTTATTACAACACTCTTACCGTCTGGCGGCAATGCTGCACTTACTACGGAATTGTAAGCAAGTTTGCCCATAAACTCTACAGTATTTACGGCAGAGGTGTTTTGCGGGTAAGCGAACCTGTAAATATTAGATTGTGTTTCCCTCTTGGTAATAATAAATATATCTTTTGTGTCAGGGTCAACAAGTATAGCCTCTGCATCATGTGGCCCGTCGGGATAAGTGAAGGTAAGTTTATCCCATGCTTTTACGGTATCAACGGACATAGCGGGTTCTTCAAAACGATAAATGAAATATTGGCCGTATGTTAAACCATTATCGCCCACATCTGCAATATAGATGTAACTCTTCCCTGCCAGCGGCCCGTTTGAAACAGCCATATCTTCCCAGTCACGGTTACGTGTACCTTCGAGGTAAATTTTTTTCTTCACTATGCCTTTGTGCCCAAGCAGGGTAAGATCGGTGGGGTTATCACTGTCCTGCTGCACCCATAAATATCCCGGATTGGTTTTGCTGTCTGCAATGCCTGAAGCTTCATCCACACTTCCGGCAGCAACAGGGTATTGCACGGGATTGGTTTCAAAATCAGCCTGACCTGCTGTATTGCCCTTTTTACAGGTAATGCTGAAAAGCAAAATATAAAGCAATGTGCTGAACAACATGAAGCGGGGTTTTGCGGGATAAAAAAGAGTTGCCATAACTGGTATTGGCCGCAGCCATATAAAAAACAAAGTTATTTATAAAATATTGTGATGCTACTGAAAACGTAAAGAAAGAACAAAAAGATAAAGTGAAGGCCCAGCAACCCCCGTTGAAAATTAACCGTAAAGGATAGTGCAGCTCAATTTTTTTAACTAAAAAAAACTGATAATATGAGAACGGCAACCACATTGCTGAAAGGCATTGCCTTGCTATTAACCGCTTCAATATTTTTTGCATGTAAAAAAAATAAAACAGCACCGCCTGCCGCCACACTTGTAAAACAATGGCAGCTTACACTCAACACCGCATTTGAAAACCCCGCCCCTGCCGGAAGAACAGAAACCGGCACTGCCACTGTTGAACTGTATGACGACAATTCACTGAAATACCAGATAACAGTAAACTCGCTTGCAGCAGGCGACGCATTAACTGCCGCACATATCCATTGGGGCGACCCTGTGACCAATGGCCCCGTGATTGTAAACTTCAGCCCGGTGTTTACCAACAATGCAGCAAGCGGTACGCTAACTGGTTTACGACAGACACTTATTGACTCATTGCAAACCGGCGCCACTTACGTAAATGTGCATTCCACCCAGTTACCCGGAGGTTTGGTAAGGGCGCAGATGGATAAAACAATGGACTTTGCCATTACCGTTGCACTCAATGGAGCCAATGAAGTGCCTGCCAATACTTCAACAGCTACAGGCGTTGCTTTAATAAGGCTGATGTCTGACAAAACGCTTTACAGCAAAGTAACAGTTACGAACCTTGAAGCGAATGATACATTAACGGCTGCACATATCCATACTGCCGCCACAGGGGTAAATGGCCCGGTATTACAAGGTCTTTGTGCAGCTGATACTGATTTTGGCGTAAACAAAAACTTTGCATTGGATGATGCCAAAGTTACTTCGGTAAAAACTGCTGCTGTTTATGTAAACGTACATTCAAAAAGAAAACCTGCAGGGATAATAAGGGGGCAGATAAGGTGAGGACGGAAAAAGTCAAAGGAGTCAGAAAAGTCAGAAAGTCAGGAAGACGGAAAGTGAAATAAGCTGAACTGCATGCCATAATCAATATGAGGGAAAAGCCCGGGGATGTACTCCGGGTTTTTTTTGTTTAAGAGATAACCACAATACCATTCTTTATGGCAAATAAGACCAGCCCTACTCTTGAAGTAACCCCAAGTTTTTCAAACAGGGCATCACGGTAACCATCAATGGTACGTGGGCTCAGGAACATTTTATCTGCAATTTCCTTATAGGTCATCTCGGTACATGCCAGCTTAAGAAATGTGATCTCCTTATCATTCAGTTGCACCAGGTTTTTCATATCGCTGCCATCGTCATCCATTTTATTGATGGAATGGATGAGCCTGCTTGTTACAAGAGTGGAATAATAATAACCGGTTTTTATAATTGAATCAAGGGCTGATTTCAGTTCAGGCGGTTCACAGTCTTTAAGGATATATCCCCTTGCCCCTGCTTTAAACATCCTGATGATGGCATTCTCGTTATCATACATAGAAAGCGCCATCATCTTTACCAGCGGGTAAGTTTGCTTCAGCCATTTTGCGGTTTCGTAGCCGTCCATCTGCGGCATATTGATGTCGAGCAAAGCAATATCAGGCTCGCCTTTCTTTTTTATTTTATCAATAAAGTCATTGCCGTTGTCTGCTTCAAAAACCACTTCATACCCGTCAAAACTGTTAATCAGGCCTGCGAGGCCGTTTCTCAGCAGGATGTGGTCATCCACCAGCGCAACTTTAATTTTCTGATCTGCCTTCATTATGGTGATTATTTTCCCTAGGTAAACTGATCTTTACTTCGGTGCCTTTGCCAATGGCGCTGCTCATGCTGAATGCAGCGCCAATCAGTTTGGCCCTGTTGTGCATATTCCTTATGCCAAGCCCGAAATTATCGCCGTTATTTTCATTTAAAGGGGTAAGGTCAACACCCTGCCCGTCATCAGTAATGGTAAGTTCCAGCCTACCACTGCTATAACCTGCATGAACATTTATATTGTATGCTTTAGCATGTTTAATAATATTGTTCAGCACTTCCTGCACAATACGAAAGGTAATGAGTTCTTTTTGTTTGTCGAACCGGTAAACCTGTCCTGTTATTTCCAGCCGGGTTTGCAATGTGCCGCTCTTCCGTATCATTTCCAGTTCATATTCCACAGAGCGTATCAACCCCATCTCTTCCACATAATCCGTATTGAGGCTGCGGCTCAAATCCCGAAGGTCAACAATGGCCTTGCTCACCAGTTCTTTTGAGTTGCCGATCTTCTGCAGCAATTTATCAGGCTCATCAAGTGACATGGTATTTAAATTAAGCTTGGCCAGGCTCAGTGCCTGCCCGATATTATCATGTATCTCCTGCGAAATGTTTTTGAGGGTCTGCTCCTGGATTTCGAGCTGGGACTGGAGGAGGGTTTGGGAGAATTGGGATTGAAGCTGCAGCTTCTCCTGGAAACTTCTTTTCTGTTTCTTTTTGTGTATTAATAAAAATAAAACTGCAAAAAAAGCTAAAATTACAAATACAAGGGTAGCCGCAAACACCACAATTATCAAATCCTGATTAGTCATGATTTATCAAAAGTTTATCCTTCCTGAAATTCTGGATAATTCCCCATAAAAAAAACAAATACAATAAGATATTGAAAACATGATGTATAATGTTCAAATTGGAAATAAAAGGACCGGTGTTGCTCTTTAAATAGTTCCACAAACTGTAAAAGATTACAGTACAGGAGGCATACGAAATTATGCCGATAATATACCAGAAAAGTGGTTGTTTGCTTGTCAAATCAATATTATCGGAATAATAAAAAGTAAGCAAACAGATTCCAATTAATAACAGCTGAAAAATATTGTTAATAACGACCCACACTGTAATAAACCTGGCAAAGAAATCATTTCTTAAAACAAGATAGACGGAAATAACTGAAAACAATATTGCGATTGAAATACAAAATACCCTGAATTGTCTTATATGAGTATTTGAATAAAACAAATACCAATAAATGAAAAATTCCAACGGTGTGTATAAGTTGTAAAGAAAAGTCAAGATAGGCGCATTCTTCAGAAAAGGATTCAATACCTGGGGTATAGCTCCGATAACAACTATCAAAAATATTAATCTGCTGTTTCGATCTAATCTGCTAAAGCCTAGTAAGCCTGCAAATAACGGAAGTAAAATTATCCAGATTGATATTACCCCAAGTATTGAAATCCAGTCCATATTATAAAGTAATATGCAATACAACGGGCTGAAAACCTTCTTTCGGCGGTGGAAACTTTACCAATGAAGCGGAAGGAGGCTGTTGATCAGCTGCATAGGGTATACTCAATGAATTATAAGTCTTTCCGTCATCGGCCTTATTTACACCAGCAATTACAACAGTTGGTGTACCTGACTCATCATTCGTATATTTAGCTGATAAAATGACCATAAGATAATCTGCTTTAGGCTGATCTTTTCCTTCTTCGTCTTTTCCCAAAAAAAACCTTTCGACTATCCCTTTACTAAAGATAAAAGCATTTACCTCTGATTGATGAAATTTATTTAATTCCTCTTTTTGCTTTTTGTTTATTTTTTTTGCATTTACTATAGGAATCGCCTCCTCCTTGCGCAAATTTTCTCTAATCTCTAAATACTTCTTAAGGTACTCATTAGCTTCTTCGGCTGTGATTTTTTTTCCTGCATCAGAATTAGTCGGCATAAATAAAATTTTAAGTGGATGAATAAATTAATTTAAATACAAATCTTAAATAAAAAAGCAAGACAAACAATGAAAAAATCGCTTTTACACAAAAACACAAAAAATTGTATCCCCATTCGTTATATGTATCCCAATTTCAAAATTCAAGTTTTTATAGGTGTACTATTCACGGGCACGGTATCCTCCTCCCCCTTCTGTCAAAACAACAAGTTTCATTGGGAATACAGGGATTAAACCGGTACATATCCTTAATAAACCTGGTATCAGTTGCGGACAGGTTTGAGTTCCATGGCACATAAAAGTCGCCCTTTGTTAACTCCTCAGGAATGGAATAGTGCATGATAGATAAACTGTCATACTTTGAGTAATTGGTTGTACTTGCATCATAACGCCTGAATACATTGAAATCTACTTTCTCCTTATCCCATGGCGGGTTCTGTGTGTTCCTGTAATACTCGTAAACCTTAGCGCTGTCCCATGGAATTTTTGCATCCGGGCTTTGGTGCTCATGCACCAGTCCAATAGCATGGCCAAATTCATGTAGGATTACTTGCTTTATTGACTCTTCCGGTTCCTGCGGATTGATCCATCCAAAATTCATGGTGGCCTCGTCTCCCCGTACATACCTGGCTCCGCTTCCTATGTATGACCATGAGCCGCCCCCGGCATTAAATGTAATTCTAATCTCCCTGTCTCCTGGCCAGCCATCATATGGCCTGTAACCAAATCTAATCTTGTTATTGGTTGCCCGGGTCCATTGTGTTACATATTGCTGTACTTTTCGCTTTTGAAATTCAGTACCGTTCATAAACTCAATGCCTAAACTCAGGGGAAATTCGATATGATGTGGCCAAAGACTCTGCTTTACTGCAGCCCCTGTAACATTAAAGCTTTCTAACCCGCTGGTATCAATATATATTTCAGTACAGATTTTTTCAATGCCACGTTTCTTCTCTGTAAAAAATAGTGAAACGGGAATGCAGGCAATAATCAAAACCCGCAGGCCGATACGATAAAATAGTTTGCGCATTTTTATAAACTTTTGTTTTGATTAAAATAGCAGGAAGTAACATTTTTGTCATTCTTTCCGGTAATGAAATTAATCCCGGGCCGCACGAAGAATAAGCGTTTTTTCACCTTTGTTTCAACCGTTCTTTCACTATCTTCCCGTTTTCTTTCACCATGGCCAAACTCAAAAAAGAAAATTCTCAGTCACTCGAAAAAACACTCTGGCTCACTGCCGATAAGCTGCGCAAGAATATGGATGCCGCCGAATACAAACACATTGTGCTCGGCCTCATCTTTCTCAAATACATTTCTGATGCTTTTGAAGAACTCTACCAGCAACTAAGCCAGGATAAACTCGCCGATGCAGAAGATGCCGATGAATACAGGGCCAAAAATGTTTTTTATGTGCCCCCTCAAGCCCGGTGGAGTTATCTTTTATCCAAAGCCAAAGACCCGCTGATCGGTAAAATGGTTGACGATGCCATGGATGCCATTGAAGCCCTTAACCCCACACTCAAAGGCGTATTGCCAAAAGTATTTGCCCGTCCTAATCTTGATAAAAACTCTCTCGGCGCCCTGATTGATATGATCGGCACCATTGCCCTTGGCGATGCTGCCGCAAGGGCCAAAGATTTGTTGGGCAGGGTGTATGAATATTTTTTAGGCCAGTTTGCACTGGCAGAAGGAAAAAAAGGCGGACAGTTCTACACACCGCAAAGCATCGTAAAATTATTGGTGGAAATGCTGGAACCTTACAAAGGCCGTGTGTTCGACCCCTGCTGCGGCAGCGGAGGCATGTTTGTGCAAAGCGAAAAATTTGTACTGGCACATGCCGGTAAAATTGATGATATCAGCATTTACGGACAGGAAAGCAACCAGACCACTTATCGCCTTGCACGGATGAACCTTTCCATACGTGGTATTGACAGCAGCAATATAAAATGGAACAACGAAGGCAGTTTTCTGCGGGATGCACACCCCGACCTGAAAGCTGATTTTATTATTGCCAATCCTCCGTTCAATGACAGTGACTGGAGTGGCGAACTATTAACAACTGATGGCCGCTGGCAATATGCTGTGCCACCATCGGGCAATGCCAACTTTGCCTGGGTGCAGCATTTCATTTATCATTTAAGCGCAACAGGTGTAGCAGGCTTTGTATTGAGTAACGGAAGCCTGAGCAGCAATACCGGCGGCGAAGGAGAAATAAGGCAACGGTTGGTGGAAAATGATTTGGTTGACTGCATTGTAATGCTGCCCAAACAATTATTTTACAATACAGGCATACCCGCTTGTTTGTGGTTCATCAGCCGTAAACGTCAGTCAAAAGCTGTTCCCCCCTCTCCTTTTGGAGAGGGGTTGGGCCCGCCCGCCGGACAGGCGGGGGTGAGGTCTGGTGAAGTATTGTTCATTGATGCCTCCGAACTCGGTTACATGATTGACCGCAAGAACCGCGACTTAAGCGACGATGACATACAAAAGATTGCAAACACATACCGCAACTGGAAACTATCGGGATCTGCGCTCCCCTCTCCTGCAGGAGAGGGGCTGGGGGTGAGGTCTTACCAGGATATCAAAGGCTTTTGCAAATCCGCCACACTTGCCGAAATAGCCAAACACAAATATGTATTGACGCCAGGCCGCTATGTAGGCATACCCGATGCCATTGATGATGATGATGCCTACGAAGAAAAAATAGCAAAGCTCACAACCGAATTAAAAACACAAATGAAAGAAGCGCAGCAATTGGATGAAGAAATAAAAACACAGTTGAAAAAAATTGGGATAAATTTATGAGTTAAGAGAATGCTTCCTTTTTAAAAGGGAAACCTAAAAGCCTGGATTACTTAAGTGACTGAAGGGAACTGTATAAATAAAGAAGTAAAATTAAAACTATGATAAACGAATTATTAATTTCAGCCAAAGAATTTGCAAATGAACTGACAACCCACAATGTAATAAGGAAAGGGTTAAAAGGAAAACTGGTAATAAGTAAAGAGATTGTGAAGAATAACAAAGCAATAAGAGATATACTACTACATCGGGGCGTAAAGCCCGAAACGCTGCATCCGGAAGATATAAAAAAGGTACCTCGTAAAAAATTATCAGTAAAGCTTAATTATGAAAGAGGTACCTGCTCAATTAAGCCCTGAATTTTTAGAAAAAAGAAAAGACTAAATTTATGCTCAATTAATAGTTCCCCCGCAATGAAGTATGAAATTAAAATAGATAAGGCCAAAGAGGCTAAAGGAAAAATCAGCCTTCAGCGGATTGCCCTTATTGCGGACAGCATACGTAAAGTAGCGGAGGGTGCTTTGCAAATTCGTCTCAGAGGGGTGAGCATTACGAAAGGAAGAAAAAAATTCAACCTGGAAGATGCGCTGGATATAACATTGGCCGGATTAAGAGGCGGCAGTACCTGTCTTGACCTTGAAACCACAACGTTTGCGGAAACCTTAGAGCCGGTTCAATTAGATGTATTCAGGCAGGAAGCGCAAAAAGATTTGCCGCAACAAACACCTGTCAGTCTCTTTATGAAAGCTTTTGAAGAAGCCGTAAAAGATAACCCTTCGGCAGATTTGTTAGATAAACCTTTGCTAAAGGAACTGAAGAATTTAAAAAAAGCTTTTTTCAGTAATGAGGAAACCATGATCATTTCCAACGAAGGAACTGTTGAACAAATAACTATTACGCATGAAACCTTTGCTAAAATAAAAATACTGGAAGAAGAAATCCCCAATTCGCAACCGGTTATCATCAATGGCAAAGTAGAATTGCTCAGGTTTAGCCAGCAAAAAGCGGTGATTGAAACTGAGGAAGGCATGGTGGAAGGATTTCTTGGTGAAGCGGTAGAACCATCCCATATCGCTTCATTCTTTGGCAGGGAAATTACCATTGCAGGTACAGCCCATTATAAACCCGGTGGCAAATCCGTGATTGAAATTGAGAGAATATCGGAACCGGCAACCGGTGATGCATTCTTTTCCAAAAAACCCAGGACCGAAACAGTGGAGCAGCAGATACAGCGGCAGGTAAAAGAAGGCAAACAGCCCAACAACCTGGAAGAAATGCAGGGATTGTGGAAAGAAGAAACGTATGAAGAACTGGCGGAACTATTGCGTAAATGACCAAATGTATTTTAGATACCAACACCTGGCTGCATATACTTACCGGCAACAGTATAACACATGTAACTATTAATGGGTTCCCCGTTTTTTCTGAGCAGGTGATGATTTTACTGCCCGCCGCAATAAAAGCTGAGTTACTTTCACTGGTACTGCAGCGCAACTGGTCGCATAAAAGAGTAAATGAAACCCGTAAAAAAATAGACGCCTGCTTTCTCATCCATACAAATGATGAAATAGTTGAGAAGTATGCAGAAATTGATGCGTATAGTCAGGGAAAGCTGCACGGTAAACCGCTTGGCATGAGTGCCCGCAATATGGGCAAGAATGACCTTTGGATTGCCGCTACCGCTGCTGTAGCCAATGCAGTACTTATCAGTAAAGACGGGGATTTTGATCACCTGAATGTTGTTTATTTGGAACTTATCAAGTTTTAAATCATGAGTGAATGGAAAGAATATAAGTTTTCAGATTTTGCAGATATAAATCCAAAAGTGCCGACTCAAGCAGGAGTTGAATATTCATTTATTGAAATGCCTGATTTGGAAGCAGGCTATAAGTTTGTTGGGCCATCACGAAAAAGAGAAGCGAAAGGATTAACGAAATTTCAAAACGGTGATACATTGTTTGCGAAGATTACACCATGTTTAGAAAACGGTAAGATTTGTCAGGCAAGGAATCTGGAAAATAATATTGGAGTCGGTTCAACTGAATTTATCATTTTCAGAGGGAAAGAAAATATTTCTGATACAGAATTTATTCATTACCTCCTAAAATTTACTGAAGTAAAAGACTATGCAATAAAAAATATGTCTGGTAGTGCAGGCCAGCAACGAGTTCCTCTTGAAGCATTCGATAATTTACTTATTCCTCTCCCCCCTCTCCCCGAACAACAATCCATCGCTGCCATACTCAGCAGCCTCGACAACAAAATAGACCTGCTGCGTCGCCAAAACCAAACACTGGAACAATTGGCGCAAACTATTTTTAAGCAGTGGTTCATCCATTACAAATACCCCGGCGCCACCGGCGAAATGGAAGAAACAGAATTGGGTGATGTGCCAAAGGGGTGGAGAACGGGAAAATTCATTGATGTAATTAATTTATTAAGCGGTGGAACTCCCAAAACGGATATTGAAGAATTTTGGAATGGGAATATTTCATGGATATCTGGTAAAGATGTTACTGCTAATCACGGTTCATTTATAATGTCAACCGAAAAGAAAATAACGCAAGCGGGAATTAATAATAGCGCAACTAAATTACTTCCTCGGCTAACAACAATTATCACTGCAAGAGGCACTGTCGGATCTTATTGCATTTTGCCTGAGCCAATGTGTATTAGTCAATCCAATTACGGTATTAAATCAAAATATAACAAAGCTGATTTTTTTACATACCTTCTAACAGAGTATGTAATTGACTTTTTAAAAGCAAAAGCCTATGGTAGTGTTTTTGATACCATCACAACCTCTACATTTGAAGACACTGATATTATAATTCCGCTTTCGGAAATAATCACCGAATTTGAAATAAGCATATCGCCCTTGTTTCTAAAGAAGCTCAATAACTCGAAAGAAATCCAAACCCTCAGCCAACTTCGGGATAGTTTATTGCCGCGGTTAATGAGCGGCAGGCTAAGGGCAGGGTGAAAACACGGTGGAGAAATTGTTGTAACCACGGTTGCGGAGCAGGGGCGCAGCACGTACCTTAACCTTCAATTATAAACCAACCGCCATGTTTACCACCAGGTTCCTGCTCTTATGCACAGCATCATTTTTAGTTTTTCATACCCAGCTTTTTGCGCAGGCTGCAAAACCTGCAGATTCGGCAACAATGATTAAAGACCTCAGCGAGTCACTTAAAAAAGTAAATGAACAAAATAAAAAGCTCCAGGCCAAAGCAGATTCATTGGAAAAACCCGTTCCCCCTCAGGATTGTACCGTTAAGCAATTAAAGCCGTCACAAACAATTCTTGTATTCACCCCATTGGTTTTGCTGGCGGTTTTTACCGTAATATTTATTGTATGGATTTCAAAAAGCAATTTTTCACTTGAAGATGCATTGTCTGTAGCGCCTTCAGCCGCACAAATAGCAGAGGTTGCAAAAATGCAGGCGCAGGTTAATCTTGCTGCGCAGCAGGCCGGCAATCCGCCCCCGACCATTCCTCCTCCCCAGCCCCAGCGCAGCGTAAGCCGCTTGCTTGCATTTATAACCGGTGTTATAGCGCTTGTTATTGCAGTATGCCTGGTAAGCTACCATGGTTATGCCATGTTTGCCGGCTGCGGCGGCGAAAAGCAATTTGATGCATTGTGGAAAGTGCTGCTGGGCCTTGGCATTGGCGTAATACCCTATGGCATTAATGTATGGAACGGCAACCCCAAAGAACAAACCACTGCAAAACCCTAAAACATGAAAGACATCCTTGATTTTTTAAAAGAACTCTCATCAGTCATTACAACGCCCATTGCTGTTTTAATTATAGCATACATGTTCCGGCGGCAGCTTTTGCTTGCAATTAAAGCCCTTGTGCACCTCATTGAAACGGCAGAAAAAGTTGTTGTTACAAAAGACGGGCTCACGGTTGAAGGGCTGGTAAAAAAAGTTGACGAAGCACAAAAAACAGCAGACGATGCACAAAAAGATGTGCAGGCGCTGGCGCTTACAGGCGGCGCAGGCAATAAAGAAGTATTTGAAAGGATCAGGATAAAAAAAGAAACTGAAAAGCAGTCAAAGAAATCGGTACGCCCCGTTACAGAAGATATTAAAAATATAATCAGGGAAGAGAATGTGCCCCTTGCGCCTGACCCTGACGATCCGCAAAAAAACCAATGGGGCGGAAACCCGAAAAACAACAACAGGGAGTTGCGTGCTGTTGTTACAGAATTACCGGGTAACATCCCATTATACCGCATTGAATTAACAGTTGTATCTATTAATACATTTTATCCGTTAACGGGTAAAGTAAAATTCCACCTCCACCCCACTTTCCCCAACAGCAGCCCCGAAATTGATGTGGTAAATGGCAAAGCAGTATTAAGCCTCCTGTCATACGGTTCCTTTACCGTTGGCGCCGAAGCAGACAATGGCGCAACAAGGCTTGAACTTGACCTTGCCAATGTAGAAGGCACATCAGAACATTTCAGGAACACCTGAGAAGTTAAGGGTGAAAACACGGGAGAGAATTCAAGGGAAACACGGTTACAGAAGGCTATAAATTGTTTTTACTTCGTTTAAATTAATGAATATTACATGAAATACATCAACTACCTGCTAATAGCATTTTTCTTGTTCCCATCGCACATTTTACTATCTCAAGAAAAAGAAAATGATAAAAAGAAATCAGAAGGTCTTTTATCTCCAAAAACATTTAACTATGTTTTCAATAAATCATTCAGCAAATTTGCCACTGGTCAGGAAAATTCTACACCACTCTCAAATTTCGCAAGTTTTGACCCGAGCAATTCCAGGTTTTTATTGAATGGGTTTATTCCACTCAAAGATTCCGCAAGCAAAAAACCAACCTTTCTCAGTTTTAAAATATCAGGAGGCTTGATTAATGGCAGTGCAACTACTCTATTTAGTGATAAAAAGCTTAATACAGATGTAAGTATTGATCTAAAATATCATTTCTTTTTTAGGCCTTTCAGCAAGCAAATAACATATTTTACGGATGAAAAATATATTTTAAAAGACAAAGTGGAAGACATTGCAAAAGACTCAGTAAAACAGAAAACAAAGTTTGACTTATCGCTTAATGAAAATTGGATCCAAAAACAAAAAGAATCTATTAACTGGCAAATCGAAACTGTTAAGATTGAATATGAAAAAATAAGCAGGAAATACGAGGAAGTAAAAAATAAGATTATCGCTTTCAAAAAACTGACACCTATTTTACATGATTCCGTCAAGTATTACAGCGATTCAAGCGCTAGTTTATTGATTAAAATTGCCGAAAAAATTAATGAGCGAGTTAATCTCTCATCTCGACACGATTCACTGTCTGCTATCAACGAAAGAAAAGAAAGGTTGACGGAAGAATTTAAGGAAAATTTGAAAAAAGTTTCAGCTTCAAAACGATTAGCGGCTGAGCTTGAAGCCAAAATAAATTCTATTAGGTACTCTTGGCTTTCGGTGATTTTATCTCTCAATAAACGAAAGTATTACACTTATTACGACAGTTTGCCATTCAAAGACAGGCTTCAAAAAAATACACTTGATGCATTTAATATTGGAATAGAGTGGAATTTTTTTTCCCAGGGAATATTGCTTAAAAAAGCACATTACCTGAATTTCGGAGTCGTTAAAAGGCGCTTCAACAACCTGGATGAGCTGTCTGCAACTGACATTGAACAAGAAATAAAAAATATCAGCAATGATACTACAAGAAAAATTGTTAAAAAGTATTCTGCATTTACTGATATAGTAAATGATTTTCGGTCATGGCTCATTTATAGCAATTATTATTTCTTTTTTGGGAAAAGTCTGAAAACAGGAATTCATTTATTCCCTGAGCTTGAATTACGGGTCAACCAAAAAAATCGTATCAATTCAGGTTTTGGTTTTATTGTAGCATTAAATGATGAGAAAAAAGAAAAGAATACTTTAAATATTGAAACTTATATAAAGTTTCTGGACATTACTAATCAGCAACAAGCAAAAGATAAATTTTACGAAAGACTTGAAATAGGGATAAGAGTAGGCTTGCCAATTAAACCATTCTAATTAAAAAAAATAATATGCCAAAATTAAATCATCGTGCCTATTGCCACACACACGGGTATTTAGACAAAGGAAAATGGAAAACCGAAGAACAAGCTAAACGGGATAAAGAATCTCATGTGGAAACATACCCAGATGATAAAGTACAAATTGAGGAGAGACAAACGGCAGGCCAATTAAGGAAAAATTTTCTGTCACAACAATTGCTTGTTGTTACAGCTTTAGAATTGCTTGCAGATAATACGCCACATGATGAGGAAGTTGGCGCATGTATAATAAAACTTCCAACTGGTGAGGCAAAATGTTATCAACTAACACGATCTCAATGTAAAACCTTAGGGGGTGAATACATTGGAGGGAAATGTTGAGAATTCATTCCGGACCTCAAAGACATTATTAACTAATCACTTTTCTTTCTATCTTAATGGCTAATTCCCATTAAGCGCATGCACCGCATCACCGAGTCAGCCATTGAACAACTAACCATTGAAAAGTTAGAAGCCCTGGGCTACCGTTATGTTTACGGGCCAACTATTGCTGTTGACGGGGAGGCGCCGGAGAGACAATCCTACCAGCAGGTTATTATACCGCAAAGGTTAAAAGATGCCATACAGCGCATCAATCCAGCTGCAACAACTACAGCACGGGAGCAGGCATACAATAGCATTGTACGTGCAGGCAACCCGGATTTGCTGCCGAGCAATGAAACCATACACAACTTTCTTACCAACGGCATACAAGTTACTTACAACAGCAGCGATGGAGAACGGGGAGATACCATCTGGCTGATGGATTTTGATAATATTGATAACAACGAATTTCTGGTATGTAACCAGTTTACCGTAACCGAAGGCAATGTTAACAAGCGGCCTGATATTATTTTATTCATCAACGGGCTGCCGCTGGTTGTTATTGAATTAAAAAATCCGGCAGATGAAAACGCCAGCATTAAAAAAGCATACACACAGCTCACCAATTATTACGCTGCCATACCATCGCTCTTTCATTACAACAGTTTTGTAATTGCGTCAGACGGGCTGGAGGCAAAGGCAGGCACCATCTCATCAGCTTACAGCCGTTTTATGGTATGGAAAACAGCAGACGGCAGAAAGGAAGCATCACATTTGCAAAGCCAGTTGCTCACCATCATTGATGGCATGCTGAATAAAGAAACCCTGCTGGACCTCATCAGACATTTTATTGTATTTGAGAGAACTTCGAAAGAGGATATTCATACAAGGGTTACAACAATTGAAACTGTAAAGAAGATTGCCGCATACCACCAGTACCATGCGGTAAACAAAGCCATCGCAAGTACGCTTAATGCTACTGGTCAATCCTCCTCCCCCGGAGGGGGAGGACGGAAGGGGGCTAGAAAGGCCGGCGTCATCTGGCATACCCAGGGCAGCGGCAAAAGCCTGAGCATGGTTTTTTATGCAGGCAAACTGGTACTGGGCCTGGATAACCCAACCATTGTTGTGATTACCGACCGCAACGACCTGGATGAACAGTTGTTTGATACGTTTGCGGCCTCGGCACAATTGCTGCGGCAAACTCCTGTAAAAGCTGAAAGCCGTGAAGAATTGCAGCGCTTACTGAAAGTAGCGGCAGGCGGCATCATCTTTACCACTATTCAAAAATTCCTGCCTGTCCGGCAGGCAGGTTTCCCTGAAGACGAACAGTACCTCTACCCCACCCTCAGCGAAAGAAAAAATATTGTGGTAATTGCAGATGAGGCCCACCGCACACAGTATGGTTTTGAAGCCAAAACAAAATACCTGAAAGACATCAGTGGAAATGAAACAGGCACAAAGATCAGCTATGGTTTTGCCAAACATTTAAGGGATGCATTGCCCCATGCCACCTTCATAGGATTTACCGGCACACCCGTTGAAAGTACTGACAGAAATACCAAAGCCGTATTTGGGGACTACATAGATATATACGACATCGCACAGGCGGTAGAAGACGGGGCCACCGTTCGCATTTATTACGAAAGCCGTTTGGCAAAAATTCATTTAAAGGAAGAAGAGAAAGAAACCATTGATGAAGAACTTACCGTAGCGGCAGAAGATGCACCCGAATATGTGGTGCAGAATGCCAAAGCAAAATGGGCCAGGCTTGAAGCCATTGTAGGGCATCCTGAAAGAATAAAAGAAGTAGCTGCAGATATTGTAAACCATTTTGAAAAAAGACAGGAAGTATTTGAAGGCAAAGGCATGATTGTGGCCATGAGCCGGAGGATTGCTGTTTTATTGTATGAAGAGATCATCAGGCTTCGTCCGCAGTGGCATGATAAGGATGATGATAAAGGAACGGTTAAAGTCATCATGACGGGTTCTTCTTCTGACCCTGCAGGCTATCAGCAGCACATCCGAAACAAAGAAAGAAGAAAAGCGATTGGTGAACGTTTGAAAGACCCTGCAGATGAATTAAAACTTGTAATAGTAAGGGATATGTGGCTTACCGGTTTTGATGCACCCTGCCTGCATACGCTTTATATTGATAAACAGATGCAGGGGCATAACCTGATGCAGGCTATTGCAAGAGTGAACAGGGTGTACAAAGACAAACCCGGCGGTTTGATTGTGGATTATATTGGTATTGCCTCCGATTTAAAGAAAGCACTGGCTGTTTATACGGAAAGCGGCGGAAGGGGCAAGCCCACACTGAACATTGAAGAAGCGGTAAATGCCATGCTGGAGAAGCTGGAGATTGTTCAGCAGATGATGCACGGCTTTGAATACCGGAAATATTTTACCGCATCGCTTTCAGATAAACTGAGCATCATACTGGCGGCAGAAGAACATATCCTTACGCAGCCGGACGGCAAAGAACGGTTTATTAAAGAAGTAACGGCTTTATCAAAGGCGTTTGCATTGAGTAAATCAACAAATGAAGCTGGTCAGATTGCAGAAGAAACTGCATTTTTTCAGGCCGTAAAAGCAAGGCTGGCGAAATTTGAAAGCCGTGCCAATGGAAAATCTGATGAAGAAATAGAAACAGCCATCCGCCAACTGGTGGACAAGGCTGTTGCAGCCGAAGGCGTAATAGACATTTTTGATGCGGCAGGAATTAAAAAGCCTGATATTTCAATCCTGTCAGATGAATTCCTCGATGAAATACAGGGCATGAAACACCGCAACCTTGCGCTTGAACTGCTGAAGAAAATCCTGAACGACGAAATAAAGACCCGCAGCAAATACAATCTTGTTCAAAGCAAAGTATTTTCTGAAATGCTGGAGAATGCCATCAGGAAATACCAGAATAATTTACTCAGCAGCGCAGAGATCATTAATGAATTGATAGGAATAGGAAAAGAAGTACGTGAAGCAGATGCCCGTGGTGAGAAGCTTAACATGAACAGGGATGAACTGGCTTTTTATGATGCCCTGGGCCTGAATGAAAATGCAAGACAGGTAATGAAGGATGAAACACTGAGGGACCTTGCAAGGATCCTGGTAGAAAGGGTAAAGGCAAATACTTCCATTGACTGGACGATTAAAGAAAGTGTGAAGGCCAGCCTGAAAGTAATTGTAAAAAGGGTGCTGCGTGAATATGGGTATCCGCCTGATATTCCCGGCACCAAAGAATATACTGTGAGCGTTGACAGGGTGTTATCGCAGGCTGAGATGCTGGCAGATGTATGGAGCAGATAAATTCGCCCCTCTCTTCAAAAACCCCGCAACTCCCCCCAAAACCGTAATTTCCCTTCAAATAAACTTTGTTTGAACCATCCTGCATAAGCATGAATTTCTTTAAAGCAAAAATTCAAGTCATCGGCGTTAACCCTTATGTACTGCTGCCTGCGGCTGTTTTAAAAAACATATTCGCAGCGGCAGGCAAAAACAAAGGCGCCATACCGGTAAGGGGCACATTAAACGGCCATCCGTTTATTCAAACACTTATAAAATACAGCGGCAAATGGAGGCTTTATTTAAATACGCCCATGCGCAAAGCGGCTGGTATTGATGTGGGTGATATAGCTGAAGTGGAAATTGGGTTTGACCCCGGTGAAAGAATGGTTCCGCTTCATCCCAAATTGGAAGAAGCATTCAGGAAAAACAAAAAAGCAAAAGCAGCTTTTGATAAGCTCAGCCTTTCAAGACAAAAGGAAATCATGAAGTACATCAATTATCTTAAAACAGATGAATCAGTAAACAAAAATGTGCAGCGGGCCATTAAGTTTTTGACGGGCGGGGAAAAGTTTATCGGGCAGGATAAACGATGAACCATCATACCATTGTAATGCAACATCAGCTCCCGCTCCTCTTCATTATCCTTTTCCGGTGCTGCACACCCCATGCCCGCAGTTCGCCGATTACTTTTTTCAGCGATTGGCCATAGGGCGTTAATTCGTATTCAACCGTAACAGGCGATGTATCATACACCGTACGCTTCGCCAGTTCATTAATCTCCAGTTCCTTTAATTCCTTGGAAAGCATTTTAGCGGTAATACCATCAATCTGGCGCTGTATTTCCTTAAACCGTTTGGCACCAAACGAAAGGGAGATGATGATGGGTATCTTCCATTTCCCGCTGAGCATGTCCAGCGCATCCCTTACGGGCAGCATGTGTCCGCGGCATTCAGCATGGTTATAAGAATGGGGTTTTATAATGTGCATATGCAAAGATACGGTTTGTGGTTTCCAAAAGGAAACCGGTATCCTTCAGGTAACCGGTAACAAAAAGATACCGGCAATGCCGAGCTTTGCAGCACATCAAACATATCGTTATGCAACAAAAGACAAAAAGGATCATTCATCTTACTGCAGCAATTGTTCCGGCCCTGATGGTTATCGGGAGCGGACTTGGTAAACTGGCGGGTGCAAAGCCGGTGGTGGAAAAACTCAAGTTTATCGGGGTTGGCGATTATATACCTTTGCTCGGCATTATGGAAATTGTTTTTGCAGCGCTCTTTATTATTCCCAAAACATCGAGGCTGGGCTTCATCCTGCTTTCCTGCTATTTCGCAGGCGCCATTGCAGTTGACCTTTCACACCAGCAAAGTATAGTACCGCCCCTGATACTAATGGCATTGGTATGGATTGGCGCTTTTATAAGGGATGCATCAGTATTTATGCCCTCTGCAAAGAACAAAGAAATCATGGCTTCTGCTTAAAAGTATTCATTACTATTTACAGGGGCAATTGCCGCAGCCATGTACTGCATAAAAATTTTTATTCAGAAAGTAACAGGTTAAACTGGAACACCCGCCGCCATTTAATAATGGGGCAGGTTTAGACCCGTTTTTGCAATAAATTTTCAGGGGATAGAAAGGTTACTCGTACACAACCATACTTTCCCTGTACATGGCTGTTTCTGTACCGGGGGATATGTTTTTTATTTGCGACACGATGCCTGCAGCATTTATTTCTTGTGTAAAAAATTCAATTATGTATGCATACCTGCAACTTTCGTAGTAAGCTTCATAAATATTCATTTTGCGGTATCCCTCTACCTCTTTGTATAAATCAGGGCCTTTCCTGGCATCGGTAATAAAAGCGAATATTTTTATGTCGTCATTTCCTTTATTGTGCTGCCCGTTCATTTGCAGCGGCATATAACCTCCTGCCTGTACCACTTTTACACCGCCTTCGGGAAAATGATCGGACAGCCTTCCTTTCATAAAAACAAAATTAAAATCATCGCTTCCGCATGTATTAAGCGATATATATTTATACTTGTTCTTTACTTCAGCCTCCTGCAGCAGGGTAACATCATCGGCCTTCCGGGATAAAAGTTTTTTTGCATACCTCTCCCATTGCACCACAAATTCATCAAACCCCATTACTGTCTCAAAACACACAAACTGAACAATCATTTCTTTTTTCATTGTACTGCTTTTTAAACCAAAAATTTCCGGGAAAAGAAACCTGTGAAGTAATTACAGAAAGATATAAATACAGCATCCCCGGCAGAACCACCTTTAATGTAACATGTAATACATGCAATGTAGCATTAATTAACGGGTTTGAAGGTTTTATTTTATCTGCAAGGCGTTAAAGACACAGCTGTAATGTTGGTATTAATCAGTTTCACAGGTTAGGCAATGCATGTTTTTGAAGCAACAGTTATTACCGTGTTGCATAAAATTACAGGTCAGAAGTAAACTTAATTCAGTTTAATCTTCTTCCTCATCTTCTCCCATGAGGGTATAAACAGCAATTGCACCACCGGGGCCGTTTCCAATAGCGCCGATAAACGGCGGGCGGAAAACTTTTACCAATGCAATATCGCTCATGTTTAAAAGGGCAAGTGTATTGGCATCAACCCGCATTTCATTAAGAAAAAAAGAAGTGTTTGCCATACGCCACCTTACTACAGGTGAAAACATGCTGGCATTATTTATGGTTACGCCCGGCACACGGCCCTGCAGGTATTGAAACACGGTAAAGGAACCTACGGCTGAAGGATCATCAGGCGGAACAAGCATATAAGCGTTGCCGCCC
>JANRKT010000081.1:0-34857 GCA_033763355.1 Chitinophagaceae bacterium
TTTGGTAAGCTGAATGATCCTGTCTTCATAAGCCTGCGCTGTGGGGCAATGGTTGCACGTAAAAACGATAACCAGTATGGCAGCATTTTTAAATGATGCAAGCGAATAGGTTTTACCATCAACACCCGGCAGGCTGAATGCTGGGGCTTTTGCGCCAATGGAAAGCGTTTTGGGTTCATCGTTAGGTATGGCAAAACTTAAAGCGGGGATTAACAGCAGGCTTGTAAATATGGCGCTGGCTGGGCACAGTTTTTTCATCTCAATATATTTGTGAAAAGGTACAATTTTTTACTTTTTGTAAAAACATAATTGAAGCTTGTAACGGATAGATGTGCAGATCATCAGTTTACAAAGAAACCATCCGGCAGGAGATAGAGGCACATTTGATTTGATGCAGAAAGAAAAAGGGTAAAGTGGTTACATATATAAATCACCCTTCAAACCCCGTTTTCTTATGGCTTCCGTCGCAATAGGGTTTATTTTGAGATGAGCCGCAGCGGCATAAGGCAACGGTTCCGCTTTTCTTTTCTTCTCTGCCGTCGCTGTGTTGAATAAGGCATTCGGTTTTGATAAGGTAAGGGCCGTTTTCAGAAACCTGTATTTCAATTATGTTAGCCTGTCCGGCAATTATCTTTTCTGTTGTTGCCTGCGGTCCTTCGTTGTTTGGCTGTTCATTCATTACATAACTCAGAGCGCCGCTGGGGCATTTTCTAACCTGTTCAACAATCCCTTTGGTATCTGACAGGGACATGTCAATCCACGGCTTGCGCTGCACATTAAAAACACCCGGTAAGCCTTTAATACAAACGGCAGAATGGATACACACTTCTGGTTTCCATAGTACCGTTACTTCGCCATTGGTATATTTAAAAGTTTTTTGAGACATTGAAAGATGTTTCAGGTTTCAGGCTACAGGTTGCAACTAACATGAAATTTGTAACCTGTAGCCTGTAAAAAACTATTGCCCCTGCGCCAGACTGTATGCTTTTTTATCACCCCACATGTTCAACACTTCCGAAGAGCAAATTTTAAAATTACCGCTCATGCTTACATACAGGCCTAAAATATCCTGCTGGTTAAGCGGTTCGCCATCGAGGCTTTCAAAACGTACATTGTATTGGTTTACGAGGTTGGTAAATACCGAACCTGTAGGCCAAACCTGAGTGCCCCTGTTGCTGATGTTGATGAGCTTGAATTTAACCCCTGCATGCCGCTGGCATTTTTTGGCGATAATTTCAGGCTGCTCTTCACTTTCTATGAACAAATCAACCCCAATGATATTTTCATTCACCATCTCTTTTGATATCATCATAGGATTTTTTTCAAGTTTAAAAACAGTGGGTGTTACCGGCATATTGGGCAACATGGGCCTTGCCCCGAATGCAGGTATTTTACCAAAATTACTGATGATGGCTTCTGCAAATTGGGTGGTGTTAAAAGCGGGTTTGCTTTTGTCACCGAAATCGCCTGTGCGTACCCCCGTTTCAAGTGTATATAATAATGCGTTCTCTATTATTGCAGCGTTTTCCATAAAACCGAGGTGCTGAAGCATGGCCAGTCCGCTTAATAAAAGCGCAGTGGGGTTGGCAATATTTTTTCCGGCAATATCAGGCGCTGTTCCATGTACCGCTTCAAAAATGCAGATGTGGTCTCCGATATTGGCTGAAGGGGCAAAGCCAAGGCCGCCCACAAGTCCGGCGCAAAGATCAGATACTATATCTCCCTGAAGGTTGGTGAGCACCACCACATCAAATTCATTGGGGCGGGTTACCAGTTTCATACAGAGGTCATCTACTATTACATCATCCGCTTTCAGTTCAGGATAATCTTTTGCTACCTCATAAAACACTTCCAGAAACAATCCATCAGTAATCTTCATGATATTGGCCTTATGGCCACAGGTAATACGCCGTGCTGCTTTTTTTCTTGCCATTTCAAAAGCGTATTTGATTACCTGCAAACTTCCCGGCCTTGTAATAAAGCGGCGGCTTAGGGCCACATCATGTGTAAGCATGTGTTCAATGCCGCCATACGTGTCTTCAATATTTTCACGTACTACTGTAATATCAATGGGTATGCCCCCTTTTGAAAATACCGTATCCACCCCATGCAAGGTTTGAAAAACCCTTTTGTTGGCATAAGTGTTCCAGGTTTTGCGGGCTGTAACATTTACACTTTTTACGCCCTTGCCTTTAGGTGTTTCCATCGGCCCCTTGAATAGGATACCTATCTTTTCAATGGTTTTTTGCGCTTCCGGCGTCATTCCGTTTGAAAAGCCTTTGTCAAACACCCATTTGCCCATATCTACAAAATCACATTCAAGGGGAACCTTACTGGCTTCAAAAATCCTTAAAACAGCATCCATGATTTCCGGGCCTATTCCATCGCCTTTAGCTACAGCTATTTTCATAATATGAGTTTTGAAAATTGAAAATGAATGGTTTATATGGGTGGCCGCGGCAGGGAAGGTTCATTTCCCACAGCCATTCTGCCAGCGCAAAAATAACGGCTTCCGGCACAGAATGGTTTAAATCCCGAACAATTTCCGCAACCTCCTGTTCTTTTTTTGTACTTTTAAAATGCAAAACCACCATTAAATGGTATTTAAAGTAACAGAAGGAGTAAAGGTAAGTGTGGAAACTTTTTACCAGCCTGATTACAGCAACCCTGTAAACAGCGAATATATGTTTGCTTACAGGATAACCATTGAAAACAACAATGCTTACCCGGTAAAATTACTGCGCAGGCACTGGCATATATTTGATAGCAACGGATCGCACCGTGAAGTGGAAGGCGAAGGCGTTGTAGGTGTGCAGCCCCAGATTACCGCGGGTGAGCAATACCAGTATATCAGTGGCTGTAACCTGCGTACCGAAATGGGCAAAATGTATGGTACCTACCTGATGGAAAATATCCCCTCCAAAAAACAGTTTCATGTCAACATCCCCATGTTTGAAATGGTGGTTCCCTTTAAGATGAATTAATTAACAATTAAGTCTGCGATTCTTACGTTAACTTTGCGGCCAATTGTTAAAAGCCTGCCGCATTGCTTTCGTGAAAGGTGATTTTCCAGGTTAAATGTTTTTTTGCAAAAAGTTTATCTGCACACATGTCATATTCAACAGCTCCTAAAGTAAGTTTTAATAATAAAAACAGGCAGTTCTTTAACACGCTAAAGGCCTCAGTAGAGCGGTATTTTTCAGAAAACGGGATTAAAAAAACCGGTAACTGGAAGCTGTACCTTAAAACAGGCATCCTTATTCCCGTTGCTGTCGCCCTGTACGCAGTTCTCCTTTTCGTTCCCATGCATTGGTTGCCGGCTGTATTGCTGAGCGGTTTGTTCGGGTTTGTTGCAGCCTGCATAGGGTTTAACATCATGCACGATGCATGCCATGGCAGTTTTTCATCCCGGCGTTGGGTTAATGAAATTTTCGGGTTAACCAACAATGCCCTGGGCGGAAATGCTTTTTTATGGAAGCTTAAGCACAATATCGTCCATCACACCTACACCAATATAGACGGTGTGGATGACGACATTAACAATACGCCTTTTCTCAGGCAATGTTCAACACAGCCTTTGTGGTTTATCCACCGTTTCCAGCATTATTACATGTTCCCGCTTTACGGGTTCACATCTCTGCTGATGAACTTTACGGATTTTGTAAAATATTTTTCGCGTAAAGTATATACTACTCCCCTTAAGCCAATGGATGTAAAAGAGCATGTTATCTTCTGGCTCACTAAACTCTTCTACATTATTTTTTATGTTGTAATCCCCATTCAGTTGCTCGGGTGGCAAAGCTGGCTGGTGGGTTTTCTTGTTTTAAACTTTGTATTGGGCTTTACGCTGGCCATTGTATTTCAATTGGCGCATGTGGTAGAACATGCAGAGTTTGAAGTTGCAGGAGTTGAACCAAAGAAAATAGAAAATGAATGGGCCATTCACCAGGTTAAAACCACAGCTAACTTTGCCCGGAACAGCAAACTGGTAACCTGGCTGGTTGGCGGTTTAAATTTCCAGATAGAACATCATCTTTTTCCCCGCATCAGCCATATCCATTATCCGCAGGTAAGTAAAATAGTAAAAGAAACCTGTGAACAGTTTGGCATTATGTACAACGATTTTCCTACAATGGCGGCAGCGGTGGCATCTCACTTTAACATGATGAAGCAATTAGGCCGGAAAAGCACCGCTCTGGTTGCAGTATAACCCTTCTCATTTTACAAAGCTTTCCAGGTTTGAAATTTATAAAGTTTATCATTCCCTGAAAGCCCGCAAGAACAAGAGATTAGTTTATAGTTAAATTTTCCGCAAACAGCCTTTGTTTACACGGTTAAAACGTACATTACATAGTGTGCAGGCTGCAAATGCATATTTCTTCACTTATTATTTTTAATAAACAGATAATACATGTCACGGATAACTTTTAATAACAGGCAAAACCATTTTTTTAATACATTAAAAAGTTCTGTTGACGGGTATTTTCAAAAAAATAAACTGAAGAAGACAGGCAACTGGAAACTTTATCTAAAAGCTGTAATTCTAATTCCACTTGCAATAGTTATTTACATCAGCCTGCTGATATTTCCGTTACACTGGTTTGCGGCGCTTTTGTTATGCGCAGTTTTAGGTTTTGCGCTGGCATGTATCGGGTTTAATGTAATGCACGACGCCTGCCACGGCAGTTATTCTACCCGTTCATGGGTTAATAATCTTTTCAGCCTTAGTATGAATGTGCTTGGCAGCGCCGCTTTTATCTGGAAACTGAAGCACAACATCGTTCATCATACTTACACCAATATAGATGGCATTGATGATGATATTGCCAAAAGCCCCGTGTTCAGGGAGTGTAAAACGCAGCGCTGGCACCCCGCCCACCGCTTTCAGCACTATTATATTTTTTTGCTCTACGGGTTTTCCTCTTTATCATGGGTTTTTGGAACAGATTATAAAAAGTACTTCAGCCAGAAAGTGCATAATACCCCGTTTAAGAAAATGAATTTTAAAGAACATATTATTTTCTGGCTGAGTAAAATACTGTACATGGTAATATACATTATCATTCCCGCTGCTGTGTGGGGATGGGGCGCCTGGGCCATCGGTTTTATAACCATGCATTTTGTACTGGGCTTTGTACTGGCAATCGTGTTTCAGCTGGCGCATGTGGTTGAGCATGTTGAATTTGAAGCCGTTGGCAAAAGCCCTAAAAAAATTGAAAATGAATGGGCTGTTTATCAGGTAAAAACAACTGCTGATTTTGCCCCGAAAAATAAATTGATAACCTGGCTTACCGGCGGATTGAATTATCAAATAGAGCACCACCTTTTTCCCAAAATCAGCCATGTGCATTATCCGGCAATCAGCAATATAGTAAAAGAAGCCTGCAGGAAGTTTGGAATTGAATACCATTATTTCCCTACTATGATGGCTGCTGTCGCTTCACATTACAGGTTAATGAAAGAGATGGGGAAAAGGCCTGAATTTATTTAGGCTTATACTTTGAATCATTGAGGATTTTTTTTGAATCAAACAACATTAGTTCCTGAAGTTTGGTATCAGGGAACTTTTTCATGAATTCCCTGATAATCTGCCTGCCTGTAAACAAACTGATATAGCCGGGCGAACCGTCACCCAGTTCCGCTGTTTTTGGCCCATCGCTGATGTAAGACTTTATTTTTAAAAAATCTGTTTCATAAACCAGGTTGTTATCAGCAAGGAAATTCCAGATCAAACCTTCGTTTTCTATACAACCCTGCAGTTGTTTTTGGGTATAACCAATTTTCAGTGTGTCTGCAGTATGCGGTAAAAGCAGGTCAAGTATATATAATCTCTTTCCCCTGTCTATTGCAATTTCAAGCAGGGATTTTCCTTCGGTCTGGTCGGGGTACATATCATCAATAATATTTTTCATACAGTTTACAGGTATATAAGCGGGTTCAAAACGCTGAGAGATATATGAAGGATACAATTGCTGCCCGATCTGGTTATTGTAGTAAGAAGAATTTTTGCCAAGGTGCAACTGAAGCCCTGCGCCCAAAGCACCGGTTGTTATTATATCTCCATAACCTCCAAGCGTACCAACAGCAAAAGCATCCATCGGACCAATAAAAGTGATGAGTTGTTGGGGCGGGTTGTACGAAGGAAAATAATATTTAAGGAACTGAAGCCCCTTTTTTACGTCTGCTGCAAGAACATCAAAATTTTTAAAAACAAGGTCTGATGAATCTTTTACAGGTTTATAATCTGCCAGGAATTTCTTAATGGCAAATGATGCATCGGGATTACTGTCAGGCATGGGAATACCGAGTATATTGCCGAGAAAGTCTTTAAGGAAAACAGGATATTTAGCCGAAAGCCTGCGCATGCTCCCGCTTATGTCATTGGTGTCAGCAGCAAAAAAATCTTTTTCAAAACGATGAACCTGCAGTTCAACTTTAATGCCCGATACATCGGGTATGCTTTCATCATTTTTGCAGCAGGAGACGATCAGCGGCAGGCAGAAAAGGTAAACAAGTTTTTTTTTCATGGCTTTTGAAACGATGGGGGGATGAAATTAGTACGAAAGCTGCAAACTTTAACGCATTCGCTAAAGTCGCCGTAAATCGTGAAATTTGTATCATGAAGGTTGTACTGGCTCAGCAAAATTACCACATCGGAAATTTCGAAAGCAATACAAAGAAGATCATCAGCGCTGTTGCAAGGGCAAAACAGCAGGGAGCAGACCTCGTTGTTTTTTCAGAATTAGGTGTTTGCGGTTACCCTCCCAGGGATTTTGTGGAGTTTTCTGATTTTATCAGCCGCTGTTATCATTGCATTAATGTCATCAAACAGCATGCTGATACCATTGGCGTAATTGTTGGTGCACCCAGCCGCAACCCCCAGGAGGAAGGCAAAGACCTTTTTAATACGGCATGGCTGCTATACGACAAGGAGATAAAAGGTATGGTGCACAAAACGCTTTTGCCTACCTATGATGTGTTTGATGAATACCGCTATTTTGAGCCGGCTTACGAATGGAAGACCCTTGACTTTAAAGGAAGAAAAATTGCACTCACCATATGTGAAGACATCTGGAACCTGGGAGATAACCCGTTGTACAGGATATGCCCGATGGATATATTAATACAGCAGCAGCCGGATCTTATAATCAATATTTCTGCATCACCTTTCGATTATGACCATGATGAAGACCGCAAAGAAGTGATAAGAAGAAATGTACTGAAATATAAATTACCAATTGTGTATTGCAATGCAGTTGGTTCACAAACCGAAATTGTTTTTGATGGCGGCAGCCTGGTGTATGATGCAGAAGCTAACCTTATTGCAGAACTGAAATATTTTGAAGAAGATGAAATGATGGTTGACCTTGATGCAGCTGGAAGTCAGCAGTCAACGGTCAGCAGCCACCATACGAGCATTGTTCGCCGGCTTTCAACTGCGTTTGATAAAGAAATGCGGGTAAGTAAAATAAACGACCCCGAAAAGATCATTGATTACCTTATTGCCGAAAACAATATCCGCCAGATATACGATGCCCTGATACTTGGCATACGGGATTATTTTTTCAAGATGGGTTTTACCAAAGCCATACTGGGCAGCAGCGGCGGTATTGACAGCGCAGTTACACTGGCCCTGGCATGCCGTGCACTGGGAAAAGAAAATGTAAGGGCCGTTTTGATGCCGTCACAGTTTTCTACAACCCATTCAGTAAGCGATGCAGAACAACTGAGCAAAAACCTCGGCAACCATTATGATATTATTGCCATTAAAGATATTTATCAAGCATTCATTAATTCTTTAAAGCCGGTATTTAAGGACCTGCCTTTTGGTATTGCAGAAGAAAACATACAGAGCCGCACAAGAGGAAACCTGCTGATGGCCATTGCCAACAAGTTTGGTTATATTCTTTTAAATACTTCCAACAAGAGCGAACTGGCGACGGGTTACGGCACTTTATATGGCGACATGGCGGGTGGCCTGAGTGTATTGGGGGATGTGTACAAGATGCAGGTGTATGCACTGGCAAGATATATTAACCGAAATGGGGAACTTATTCCCGGAAACATCATTAAGAAAGCGCCTTCAGCAGAATTACGCCCCAACCAGAAGGACAGCGACAGCCTTCCCGATTACCCGCTGCTTGACAAGGTGCTGTACCAGTACATTGAAAGAAGGCAGGGCCCCAAAGAAATTATTGCCATGGGCATTGATGAAGCGCTGGTAAGAAGGGTATTGAAACTGGTTAACACCAACGAATACAAACGAAACCAGTTCTGCCCCATTATAAGGGTAAGCTGCAAGGCGTTTGGTGTGGGAAGAAGGGTGCCGATAGTGGGGAAGTATTTGAGTTGAGGTTCATATTCGGAAAGGTAATGTTTGATTTTAAAATGATGCAGCAGACACATCAATAACAGGCAAAAGCTGTTTTATAGCGACCAGTTTGATTGAGGATGTTGTATAATCAGGCAGATGAAAGTCCGGTTATGTATAACTACACAACTTCAAGCTAAGCACTCCCGGTTGTTTCAGTTCACCACTTTGTTTGCGCAGCTTGTGCTGGCAAAGGCTTCTGGTTTGGCTTTAAAGGCAAAGCCCATACCGAGGATGTAACCCATGGCTTCCCGCAGCGCTTCATTGCTTTTAAAGTGCGGGTTGGTATTGATGTCGGCATGCACTTCCATGTCAACATCATATACAGTAAAAAGATCGCACAGTTCATATGCGATCTCTATACTTTTGGCTACTTCTACCAGCATGCGTTCCTTTATAGAAAACTGCTGGCGGGTTTTTTCGTTGTGGATGAACATGAAACCCCCGTGCCCTTCCCGGAGAAAAACGATTACTGTGGCAAACTCCGTTTCATCTCCCTTTACCTGTGAATCGGTACCGATGCAGACTTTCAGTTTATAACCGGCAGCGGTTTCCCGTCTTATGGCCTGTTCTACTGCATCCTTAATGGGGAGCTGAATCGTGTCGCCGTTGAACCGTCTCCAGATGGTTTTATGTGTTCCGTAGTGTTTCATATAAAACGCGGTTTCAGTTGGTCAGTAAGCATATCTTACAGGTTTGCTGAAATTACAAAAAAAATTCCAACAATCACAGGGCTGTGGTGTGATGTAATTATTAAAAGAACGGGGTTCACATCAAGGCATAGGCGAACAGATTAAAAGCGGGTTAGTCTTTAATGGCGTTGGATACCTTTATCTTTTTCAGGTAATAAAGGCCTTCATCATTCAGCCGCAGTTCAAGCCCGTCATCGTGTTTGCTGCTGAGGATGCGGCCGGAGTAAAGAACAACTCCTTCATTATCTGTTTTCATGGAAACGGAAAATACAGCGCCACGGTAATTGGAAGATTCAATAATTACACTTTTAAGATAGGTATATTTCTGCGCAGATGATCTGATGGTGCCTTTCAGGAGGAAATTTTCAGAAAAGTTTATAGTTATTGTACTGCCCGCAGCAAGTTCAAAAATTTTGCTGATCCCCTCCTCATTGCATATTACAGAATCCGGTACAGCTTTAAATAAATATGACTGGGGGAATAAGCCATTCATCAGGCAGCAGCCTGTAATGCAAAGCAGCATGGCTTTGAAATGGTAATTCATAACAGGATATTCAGTTTTTCTCAATGGTTTCCCGCAAAGGAGCGGGGAACAAAAGCTATTTTTAAACGGATGAAAGGCGTTAAATATTTTGCTTTTTGCGCATGGCAAATAAACAGTTTCAATACTGTCCCGTACTCAGCATTACAAGTGTGCAGGCTTCAACAGGCTTGATGTTGTTTTTTTTTGCCAGTTGGTACAGCTCTGTATTTTCAGCTCCGGGGTTAAAGATGATGCGGCGGGGTTTAAGTGAAAGAATATAATCATAATATTCCTGCTGGCGCAGGGGGTTAAGGTAAACAGTAATGGTATCAATGCCTTTCCAGTCTTTCTTTCCGGTTTCTATTTCCACACCTGCCACAGTGTTTTGTTTTTTACCGATTGCAACTACCTCATGCCCTTTGCTTTTTAACCTGTTTAAAGCAAGATAACTGTAGCGGGAGGGGTTTGCTGATGCACCGAGGATAAGGGTTTTGTTTTTTGGCTCGCTCATAATCAAATCTAACACATAAAGAGAGTCTAAATGAGGTTATTTAAAGAGCTTCATCATGGTTCCGAGAAACCAGCTTTCATCTGCCTTTACAAGTATATCAAGTGCTTTATCTGCCTGTTCACCAAATTTTTTTATCCCTGTAACAGTATCGGTAAATGTTTTGATCTCTTTGTCTTTTTTATCTCCTTCCACCTGGCTAAGCTGTCCCAATAGTTTCAGCATGGGGTCCAGTTCCCTTTTCTTTCTTTCCCGTACAATCTGTCTTGCCACTTTCCAGATGTCTTTTTCTGCGGTAAAAAATTCTTTTCTTTCACCGGGCAGTATCACCCTGTCAACAAGGGCCCAGTCAATCAGTTCACGGATGTTCATATTGGCATTGCCGCGGCTGATGTTGAGTTGTTCCATAATGTCATCAGCGCTCAATGGGTCAGGGCTGATGAGCAGCAGGGCATGTATCTGTGCCATGGTGCGGTTGATGCCCCAATGGGTTCCGAATGCGCCCCATGAAGCGATGAATTGTAATTTGGCTTCGTTGAGTTTCATGCTTCAAAATTACAATTCAATTTCGAATTTTCAAAACTTTTTGAAAATTGAATTAGTTTTGAGGCAATAAGAATGTGGCAAAAATCAGAATTCCGGGCAATCCCTGTTTCTTTTTTTCAGGTCAAATGGCTTTATGCTGATGGCCATATAATACCCGCCCCTGTTAAAATCGTTCCTGCTGCTGAGGCTGCCAAAATCATGGATGCCGGCAAGTATGGGGCCGAGCCTGATGGCAGCGCCAACCATAGCCTGCCCATCAATATTAACCATCACGGGAATATACAATCCGGCAAAAGAAGTTTCCCAGCGGGGATTGATTAAGATGTGGGCAATTTCCGAAACATGCTTAGTGGTTGTCCAACTGTTGCCTGTAAGCGGTACAACAATTTGCGTACCGAGGTAAAGGTTATTTGAAAAACTTTTATCCGCAGTAACAATAAATTTTGCAGGCAGGGATAGTGCAAATTTTCCGGTTTGACGTGCCAGGTTGTTAACTACAGTCGTAAGCGAGTCTGTAAAATCAAGCAGGGAAAAATCTGATATGGTAGTGTAGGGAAACTTATTATCAAGAACAGTTCCTGTTATACCGGGCCGCATATTACTTGCAATGCTGCTGGCTACACCGGTTTGATAAGAAAGCCGTCCAATGTCGGTTATTGAAGCGCCTATCCTGAAATCGTACTGCGACTTGTCTTCGGTTACATAATAACCGCTTGTTCTTTTTGTTTTGTAACGTACATATTCAATGCCCAGGTCAATGCCCGGCGTGGGACCTGTACCGGATAATAATTCACTGATCACTTTACTGCGTGGAGACTGGTCATCAAAGCGCTCAATATTCCTCGAAATATGATATTCTGCAGTTACCTGTGTTAAAAAATCTTCAGGCTGCGTAACATCAGTTGAAGGAACGATGATAAAGTTTCCGATATCTGCATTAAAGCCAAAAGAACCCCTCATCAGCTTAAGTGTGGCACCTGCAATCCATGCATCGCTTTCGGATTCGGCAACCTTTCTTCCGTAAGTAAAATATCCTTCCACCCAGTTGTTGGTTACCATCCTGCCTTCAAGCGGGTTATTGGTTTTATTCGCGGCCAGGAACTGTGCTGTATTGAGGTTGCGGGAATAAAACAACGCTGATGTATTCAACTGGCCATACAGCCGGATATTGATACCCGCCGCGATGTAACCGTTATTTTTCAGCTGTAGTACAGCATTCAGTATGCTTACTTTACTATGGCCGCGGAAAAACCTTTCATACTGGCCTTCCTTTACTTTAATGTTATCAAGATTAAGGTTTAAGAACCCGGTTGGTATTTGCAGAAAATTATTCTTCTGAAGAAAAATATTGAAACCTGCAGCAGTAACATCCCATCGTTGCTGGTATGCAGCAAAACTTGCAGGGTTCTGGTGCACAGATAATGCCCCTGCATAAGGTGAGCCGGACAAGGCAGTGTAATGCTGCGCTTTTGATGAAACAAAAAGAACGGTAACGGATAATATGGTTATAAATCTTTTCAGTGGCTTAAAGTTTTTTAATAAGCGGCCCCATGTGTTTTGCGTATCAGTTTATTAATTAACGATGGAAAAGGCTTCATCGTGCTGATGAACAGGTTAGTTAAGGATGGTTTCCCAAAAAAATACTGGATGATGCGGCCGGTTTTCATCCTTGCTGCAAAAGCTGCATTCCATTGCAGTATATATTGTTCTTCCATTTCCTCCCTTGATAGTTGCCCTTCAAGGAATTGCAGTATTTGAAAAAAAGCAATTTTGGCTGCATGCAGCGCCATGCTCATCCCGTTGCCGCAGAGCGGGGTTATCATTCCGGCTGCATCCCCGGCCATCAGGATGTGGTTTTCAATCAAAGATTTTTTTTCAAAGCTTATTTGCGCAATCGTAACGGGTTCAGGCAGCAGAAATTTTGCAGTGCTGAATATTTTTTTGAGGTGGGGGTTTTTGCACAGTATCCTCCTTTCCATTTCAGGTATTAAGTTGCCGCAACGCCGCAGGTTTTCAGCAACTGTAAGATAGCATAAACAATACTTATTGTCTTCCACCTTTGATATGCCGCAATAACCATTGTCAAAATTATGCAATGCAATAGTGTCCGCGGGAAAATCGCATGCTATATGGTATTTAACGCCTATATAATTATTGAGTTTATTGGGCTTGTGCAGTACAAAACTCCTTTTCCATTGCACATCAAGATTGCTCTTTTTGCCAAAACTGCCGCAGCAGGCAATGACTTTATAAACGCCGGTTGCAGTTTCAACTGAAAAAAAGCCATCATGGTAAACAACGTCATTCACTTTGGTTTCTTCAAATAGCTCAACTCCTTTTTGTCTTGCTATTTTGGCCATCAGGCTGTCTAAAAAATAACGGCTGATGCCGAAGCCGCCAAAGGGAAGGGATTGCTCAATCATTTTACCTCCCGGTGAAGACACAAGCAGCTTACTGATGTGGGGCAATTGCATGTCACTTAAGGGCACACCTAATTCTTCAAGAAAATTCCATGATTCAAAACTGATGTATTCACCACAAACGCGGTGAAAGGGGTATTTTTCCTTTTCAAATAAAATCACATCATAACCCGCATCGGCCAGTTGTATGGCTGTTGCAAGGCCTGCCAGGCCCCCGCCAATGATTGCCGCATGATATGTTTTTTCAGTTTGCATGGTTTACCACCAGCAGCCACCGGAAAGCCCATTGCCACTGCAGGCTGTATTTACCAATGGCAGTATGATGTAAAATATCAACCCACTCATTTTTTGTTAACCCCCTGAGCACTGACAGCGGTGCATCATTTTTTACAAGATAAGACCTTGAAAAAACCGAGGTTAGTATTTTAATTGAATAATAGGCAACCGGGTTCCGCTGCAGATCATTAATAAAAAAACCGGCTGCAGAATTCTCCCTCATCCAGTTTATCATCTTTTCTATGTCTTTTTCATTAAAGTGATGACAGAACAGCGAGGAAAAAATAATATCAGGTTTTTTTTCAAACACCACTTTTTCATAATCAGAGCAAACCCAGTTTATATTTTTTAAACCTGAACAATTTTCGCCTGCATAATTTATACATTCTTCTTTAATATCAATTCCGGTAAAATTGCAAACTATATTTTTTTTTGCGAGCCACCTGTCAATGGCTTTCAGGTTATCCCCGCCACCGCAGCCTATTTCGCAAATAGTAAAAGAGGTTTCCTGTTGTGATAATAATGCACTGTTGCTGTTCAATAATTTCTTTATTCCGTTAATGGTAATGTTATGCCCGCCGAGCCACCTGTTGATGACCTCCAGCTCCTTCATGTTCTGTTTAATGTCTTCAAAAGGGATATTGTTTTTATCCAGCAGTTCTTTCCTGTATGACCTTTTTGAAAAGTTCATAACGCTGAAATTAAGAAACATTCTTTCAAGGGATGATGGACACGAATATATTCAGAAAGAAGCCGTAAAGGTTTCCATGGTAAGACCAGGGCCAAATGCCGCAGCAAAAACTGCTTCTCCCCGGTGGGTTTCCCTGGAATGGGCAACTATTTTTGACATGATTTTTTTAAGTACAAAAAGGATAGTGGGGGATGACATGTTGCCGTAATCTTTCAGCACGGCATAGCTTTCATGAAGCTGGCTGTTTTTCATCCCGAGGCTTTTACAAATGGATTCGAGGATGCGTTTGCCGCCGGGATGTATGCACCAGTGCGAAATATCAGCTGCATTTTTTTTACTGTGTGCCAATGCCCTTTTCACAAGCGGTTCAAAATCTTCTTCAATCAGGTCGGGCACATATCCGCTCAGCGTCATTAAAAAACCAGAAGAAGACAATTCCCATGCCATGTCCCTCTTTCCTTTTGTTATCACCTCCGAATAAAAGCTTTCTATCTGAAGACCGTTGCGGCTGCATTCATCTCCGGTAACACACATTGCAGCAGCGCCATCTGAAAATAATAAACCGGATGCAATATTGTCAACAGTTGCTTCACGCTGAAAATGCAGTGTACACAATTCCGTGCATACAATCATCACTTTAGAGGCTGTATCCGCTTTACAAATCGCATCAGCCATTTTTAATGCATGTATAGCTGCATAACAGCCCATAAAGTTAACTGAAGTGCGGTAAATGTTTTTGGGTAAATCCATCATCTCCATTACCTGTAAATCAAGGCCCGGCGCACTCATCCCGGTGCAGCTCACTGTAATGAGGTGCGTAATATCATGGTCGTGAATAAATCCATCCATACAGTTCCTGATGGCATCTACCGAAAGTTGCGCCGCATATTTGTTGTACCATATCATTCTTTGTTCAAGGGCGGGAAATGGTTCAAGGTTTTCGCTGTGCGGGTAAAACTTCCAGTCAGGCACTTCACGGCTATAATCAGGAACTACTGAATAACGTGTGTGTATGCCGCTCTGGTTGTAAAGAAAACGAAGCTTGCGTTTATCGGCTTCATTCATGGCATATACCTTTTGCATGAAATGAAGAATGTCTTCCTGCCGGTGACGGTAAGCTGGTATTGCCGTGCCTATTGAAATAATTTTACTCAAAAGCCCTCCCTGTAATTAAAACCATAAAACCAGTATTGGTACAAACAGATGCTATGATGTTCATGCGCATGGTATTGGAAAAATTGGCCTGCTTCTCATCTTTCCACACCCGTGCAGACCATATAAAGAAATATACGGGGATTGGCGACATACAGGTTGCCAAAAGCAAAAACTTTAATTGCTGCGACTGACTGAAGAAATAATAAAACAGTAACAACATGGCAACTGTATAAACCAAAGCACAAAAAATAAATGTGCCCCTGTAACCCAACATATAGCTTAGCGACCTCACTTGATCTCTCCTGTCTGCTTCATGCTGATAAATCTGTGTTAAAGGGTAAAACCCGCCGATAAGTAAACTGCTTATGATGACAGGTAAACCAGGAACATCAATTGGCTTACCCGCACTGCTGCCGTGATAAACCAGCCAGTAAGTTACTGCGCCCTGGAAAATGATTACAGTCAGGTAACCGACAAAAGGATATTTTTTTAAACGGATATTACGATTGCTATAGGCCCTTGATACGAGGATGTATGCCAATATGCCGGCAGAAAAATAAATACTTACGGGTAGTGAAAGCAAAACAGCAGCAATATCCATTGCTATGGTAACATAGAATAACTGTTTTGTTGGCTGCATAGGGCTTTTTATTCCGCCAATGCTTTCTTCATCCCTGTCTATATAAGAATTGTAGCCATTGCTGGCGGGATAAACCAAAAGGTGGAGAATTAAAAAGACAAGTATGGCATCAGGCCAGTCAATCACAGGAACCCCGCTGAGTGCAAACAGGTAAACAGGCAATAAAAAAAAAGAGAAATGAAAACGGAGCAACTGTATGGTAGAGGCTTTAAGCACAGCGGTAAGATAAGGATTTTTGACAGGCCCGGGTTGCTTTGTTCAGTCGGTTAATCAATAAACTGAATTCAGCTCCATATCTTGCAGGTTTGCTGATACAGCTTATATTTACGTCAATTGGTAACGAAGCAACCCCTGCTGATGAAATCATTAAATCAATGGCAATACACAACGCTTATCGCAATAGCGGCTGCAGTGTTGTTTTTTCCTTTTCTCGGAGCAGTTCATTTGTTTGACTGGGATGAGATCAACTTTGCCGAGTGTGCACGGGAAATGATACTGATGGATGATTACACCCGTGTTTATGTTGACTTTAAACCTTTCTGGGAAAAACCGCCGATGTTTTTCTGGATGCAGAGCACGGCGATGAAATGGTTTGGTATTACGGAGTTTGCCGCAAGGTTCCCCAATGCGGTATGCGGAATTGTGACACTGATAGTTGTTTTTTTATGCGGCAGTAAAATTTATGACAAAAAATTCGGCCTGTTATGGGCAATGGCTTATGGCGGATCACTTTTCCCCAACATGTATTTCAAATCCGGCATTATTGACCCCTGGTTTAATCTTTTCATTTTTCTTTCGTTATATTTTTTTATTCTATATCACTGGAAACGCAATGGCTTTGACAAACCGGGCCTGCAAAAAAAACCTGTTGTTTATGCAGTATGGTCTGGTGTTTTCATGGGACTTGCTATGCTGACCAAAGGCCAGGTGGCGCTGATGATTTTTTTACTGGCGCTGGGTGCGTATTTTATTTACAACCGTTTCAGGTTTTATTTTGGATGGGGCCATGTGGTATTGTTTTTATTGGTTACTGTATTGGTTACCGCCACATGGTATGGATATGAAACCGCCAAAAACGGTCCATGGTTCATCAATGAATTTTTCAAATACCAGTACCGCCTGTTTACCACACATGATGCGGGACAGAAAGGGTTCTTCGGCTATCATTATGTGGTTATTCTTCTTGGCTGTTTCCCTGCTTCTGTTTTTGCCATACCTTCTTTTTTCAGGAATACTTACAGCGGCAGGTTTGATAAGGATTTTAAAGTATGGATGCTGATCCTTTTCTGGGTAGTTACCATTCTTTTTACCATTGTACAGTCACGTATCATCCATTATTCTTCCATGGCATGGTTCCCGGTTACATTTCTTGCAGCTTATACTTTTTATAAATGGCAGTTAAAGCAAATGAACCATAAAAAGTATGCGGGTGTTATTGCAGCAATTGTCGGGGGTATCATATCGCTTGCTTTGCTTGCCATTGCCATTTTTGCTTTTAACATACGAAAACTGATACCTTATGTGAAAGATAAGTTTGCACAGGCCAACATGGAAGCTGATGTGCACTGGGGCGGATGGGAAAGTGCTGCCGGGCTGCTGCTTGTTCTTACAATTGTATGGGGCTTGCTGAACCTGAGGAAACACAATTATTATAAAACAGCAGCGATATTTTTTGGGGGCACAGCAATTGTTATTTTTCTTGCTTCTGTTATTATTGTTCCTAAAGTAGAAAGGTATTCGCAGGGCGCTGCCATTGATTTTTTTAAAGAGAGAAGGGGTGAAGACTGCTATGTTCATTTGCTGGGGTACAAGAGCTATGCCCAGCTTTTTTACACGCAAAAACCAAAGCCGGCTAACCCGGATTCTTACAGCCAGGAGTGGCTGCTTAACGGAAATATTGACAAGCCCGTTTATTTTGTTACCAAGGTTGACCGTTACCAGAACTTTCAGCAGTACACTCAGCTAAAAGAGCTGTACAGGAAAAACGGGTTTATTTTCCTCAAAAGAGAAGTTCCTCCAGGGGAATAAAAAATAAAACACAAGCATAAAGTATTTTAAAGTGTTGGCGGGGACACAAACACTGGCAGAAGTGGGAAATTCCTGAAAAGTACTAAGGTGTATTACAGCTGAATGTTTATGTTAATGCAGCTCAATAGTCTCTACTTCGGGAATATCTTTCAGGATGAGTTGTATGTGTTTGCGGTGTGCTTTGGTTTTGTAGTCCTGGAATATTTCAAGAATATCACGGTCAATATAAACGCTGTCTGATCCGTCAATTTCCACAACAGAGTATTCGGGTATTTTATCCAGCATTTCCATAAAGCGCTTTTTATTGAGAAAACTAACGTTTAATGCAAGCCCGATAGTAAAACGCTTTATGTCACCTTCTTTTTTTTCTTTAATGCTGTATCCTGCACGGTAAGTGTGTTTGATTAAAAAATAAATGGAATAAGCAATGCCTATCGCAACTCCTATCAGCAGGTCAGTAAAAAGGATGGCAATAACCGTTACAATAAACGGCAGAAACTGTTCCCGGCCCTGTTTATAAACGGCATAAATCATCCCGGGCTTGGCAAGGCTGTATCCCGTCTTTGTGAGGATGACGGCCAGCACACAGAACGGGACCAGGTTAAGAAAGGGAACGGCAAACAGTACTGCAAGCAATAGCCAGATGCCATGTGTAAATGAAGAAAGTTTTGTTTTTGCACCAGCCTCTGCATTGGCTGAGCTGCGCACAATAACAGCCGTAACAGGCAAACCACCCAGTAAACCACTCAGAAAATTTCCTGTTCCCTGAGCCACCAGTTCACGGTTTTGCGGTGTAATGCGGTTGTATGGGTCCAGTTTGTCAATGGCTTCAATGCTCAGCAGTGTTTCAAGTGTTGCTACAAAACAAATTACCAAAGCATTTCTCCATATTTCTGCATTACTGAAAAGTGCATTGAACCGGGGAAATGTTACCTGTGAAAAAATGTTTTCTGGTACTGTTACAAACTGAGTTGGCTGCAGGTGAAGCAGGGAAGAGTTTTTAAGTATAAAAGCCATTAAGGTACCTGCGGCAACTACAATAAAAGAAACAGGCAGAAAAGGAATTTTTTTAGACACCCACCTCTCCCATATACCAATCAGCAAAATGGAAAACAAAGCAAGCACAATGGCGCCGGGCGTAATGCTGTGGTATAAATTGCTGATGTGCTGAAAACCGTGGTTAAAGGTAAAGATGTTAAACAGTTCATTTGTCCAGAAATCGGGTTTGTCATAACCTATCAGCAGGGGGATTTGTTTTGAAATAAGAATAATTCCGATTGCAGTGAGCATGCCTTTAATAACTGCTGAAGGAATAAAATGGGTAAACCCGCCCAGCCTAAAAAGCCCGAGCAGGATTTGAAGGATACCCGCTATTGCAATTGATAAAAAGAAAATTTCAATGGCCCCCAGTTTGGTAATGGCTGCAGCGCAAATGGCCGTAAGACCGGCAGCCGGGCCGCTTACACTCAGTTCCGATTTACTGAACAGCGAAATGACGATGCCTCCTATAATCCCTGCAATGAGGCCTGAATAAACAGGTGCATTGGATGCAAGGGAAATTCCAAGGCATAAGGGGAGTGCAACAAAGAAAACGGTAATGCTTGCTTTAAAATCGTGTTTGAGAAATGCAAGAAAATAATACCTGTACTTCCTTCCTGGTATATTCATGTTGACTGCAAAAATCGGAAAAAATACGGTGCAGTCATTTAAGGATTTTGTTCAGGTGGCAGGTACTATTTATTTCTTTTTCCGTGAAAACCGCTTAAGGATGTTGCTTACAATTTTATCATTTGCACCCAGCCAGCCCTTTATTTCGGTATAAACAGCCACCATCATGTTATCCAGTTTTACCATAAATTTTTTACTGCCTTCACCAGGCCTTGCTTTGTAGTAAGTGGCGCGGCGGAAGGGTTTTTCTTCAATGGTATAATAGTATAAAGCAATTGATCTCCTGAACTGGCCTTCGGGGCAGGTCATGGGTTCAGGGTGGCCATGATAAGAATCTGCATCTGTATTGAATATTACACAACGGTTAAAAACAGGCGAAACCTTTTTCTCACAGGCTTTCATTTGTTTGTCCCACAGTTCCAGTTGGCCGCCCCATTCGTCCTGCCAGTTTTTGTTCAGGTAAACCAATACATTAATACGGCGCTGCCAGTGGCGGTGATGCGGGTGTACTGTAAAATCAGCATGAATGTTCAGGTATCCGCCTCTTTTTGACTGATGTACCCCGCCGCCTTCAAGCATGTCGTCACTCACTAAATTTTTTATACCCGTTAATGTGCTGAGGAACTGAAGGAATTCGTTGGAGTTGAGTTCTGTAATGGTATTCCTGATAGTTGCCGGCAACAGGTCAATCTTATTTAAACCCCGCTTGTTTTCATTGAAGTGAACGTAATTGATCCAGCCGTCGGTTTCATTCAGTTTGTTGAATTCGTCAATACACTGGCCCAGTACTTCGGGGTTAAGGGAATTTTCAAGTACGATATGCGGATAAGGAGAACTTTGCTGGTATTGTTTGCTCAGCTCACCGAGCCTGCTGTTCCATTTGCTGTAATCAAAAATCTGCCTGCGTGCCTGTACTTCCAGAACTTCCATAGTATTTGATTTAATGGGCAAAGATAATGTACAGGCAGGTGCAGGCCAAAAGCAGCCCTAACCCGTAAGCAGTTTCCATTTGTATAATTTCAGTTTGGTAAGCCGGTAAAGCAGGCTTACTTTAAGTACCCCCAGGCCATAGGTTACACTTCTCTTAAAATTAATGGAAGAGGCATCATCAAAATATTTTGTGGGACAGGTGATTTCTGCAATTTCAAAGCCTTTGTAAAAAATCTGCGCTATCATTTCATTGTCGAAAATAAAATCATCGGAGTTGTGGGCAAGGTCAATCGTTTGCAGCACTTTTCCCGAAAAAGCACGGTAACCGGTATGGTATTCACTCAGTTTCTGGTTCATTAACTGGTTTTGCAGAAAAGTAAGGATGCGGTTGGCAACGTATTTATACAATGGCATTCCCCCTTTCAGCGCCCCTTTTCCCAAAATGCGTGAACCGAAAACAACCGGGTAAACCCCGTTGCCTATCAGTGACACCATTGATGTAACCAGTTTTGGAGTGTACTGGTAATCGGGGTGCAGCATTACAATAATATCCCCGCCCAGTTCAAGGGCTTTTGCATAGCATGTTTTCTGGTTGCCACCATAGCCTTTGTTGTTTTCGTGCCTGATAACGTGCTGTATGCCCAGTTCACGGGCTACTGTACTGGTGCTGTCGCGGCTGTAGTCATCCACCAGCACCACTTCGTCCACAATATCAAAAGGGATTTCCCGGTATGTCTGTTCCAGTGTTTTTTCAGCATTATAAGCCGGCAACACAATTACTACTTTCTGCCCGTTGTACATGGGCGGAAAATTAGGGATTAATTGAGTAATTTATACACGGAAAAAAATCGGGAAGGAGCCTGTTTAATCAGGGGGCTGATTTTTGAAAGTCCTTTTTGTACCGGTTTTGTCCGGAGAAAATCCGGCAATAATACCCCGGTAAACGGCGTTTATTTGACAATCCGTTAACGGATTATTACAATTCACATCAATATGTGTTTTGTTTTTTGCCCGATATTTATAGCTTTGAAGTCCAAAAAAATAATTGTTATGAAAAGAATTACCATGACCCTTGTGGCTGCTTTTTTATTTATAGCAGCATTTGCCCAGAACGATAAAATGCATAAACACAACGGGGAGAAATCAGAAGTAAAAATCATTAAAGTAGGGGAGTGGACCATCAGCTACTCTTACCCGGGAGAAACTGCCGAACAAACCATCGGCAAATATGCCGTTGCAAAAATTGAATACGCCAGCGGCAGAACAGAAGATGTAACTGAAAAAATTACAGTAGCAGGCGAGGACGACTGGGAGAAAGTTGTGATTATTGAAGACAAAGGCGCAGCAATTGGTTTGAAAAAAATGGATGAGATAAGAGGCAAAACATCCGGCTGGATAGGTGTTCATACTGCAGGCAGCGCCGATAAAAAATCACTGAAAAAACTGAAGATGGCCGCTGCTGCAATGGGCGCACCGTTTATTTTAATGACATCAGATAAAGACAACCAGTTTACCAACCAGAGCATTAAAAAAGGGATTGCTTATTCCTATAAATAACTTGAGTTAAAAAGAATACGGTAGTTTCAAAAAACTACCGTATTCTTTGTTGAATAAAGTAAATCATTTCACCTCTTCGGCTTCCGTATCCACGGCAGTACCTCCTTTTTTCTTACCGAGGTAATCGGGCAAATCCATACCGGCCATATCAAAAATATCTTTTAAAGGCGGCACGGCTTTATACAAACCACTTACAAAATTGGCAGTTGAATTTTTATCCCCGCCATTCTGCCCGCCTTCCCATACCGTTACTTTATCAATCTTAATATTTTTAATCGCTTCTGTCTGCATCTTTACCAGTTCAGGTAATTTATCGGCAATAAGCAACAGTACCGCGTCTTTGGGGCTGTTGCCTGCGGATTTTACAATCCTGTCCAAACCTTCAGCCTGCTTGGTGAGTATTTCATACATACCCCTTGCTTCCGCTTCTAATTTGGCAAATATGGCATCGGCTTCACCCTTTGCTTTTTCACGCAGTTGCTCCGCTTGTGCCTGTGCTTCTATAATCAGCTTTTGTTTCTGTATATCGGCAGCTACCACAATGGTTGCATTCTGTGTGGCACGGTCCCTTTCTGCACGGGCCTCTTCCGCTTTCTTTTCCGCCAGATAAGCTTCTTCAAGTGCTTTGGCCGATTGTACTTTTTCTGCAGCAATCGCTTTTTTCAACGCTTCAGCTTCCCTTTCCCTTCTTTGCGAATCGGAATTGGCAATCTGGATCTTCGACTGGTTTTCTCCCTGTACAGCAAGGGCATTGGCTTCAGCCGTTTTAATACGGGTGTCCCTTTCTGCTTCAGCCTTACCGATATTTTCATCTTTTTTGGCACCCGCTATCTGCACCTCTTTATCTTTTACAGTTACCGCTACCTGTGTATCACGGTCTCGTACTGTTTCTGCCACTTTAATATCCCTTTCTTTTTCTGCGGTGGTTTTACCAATGTCGCCTGTGCGTTCCTGTTCGGCCACTCTTATTTTCGCTTCGTTTATGGCTTTGGCGGCCGCTTCTTTACCCAATGCTTCAATATAACCGCTCTCATCTTTAATATCGGTTACGTTTACGTTAATCATCTTTAAACCGATCTTGTTCAGTTCAGCTTCCACATTGGATGCGATGTTGGCAAGGAATTTATCACGGTTGTTGTTGATCTCTTCAATATCCATCATCGCTACCACCAGGCGCATCTGACCAAGAATGATATCCTTGGCAAGGTCATGTATCTGCGGCCTTTGCAAACCCAGCAAACGTTCTGCTGCATTCTGCATCACTGCGGGTTCGGTGGAAATGCCAACAGTAAAACGGGACGGTACATCCACCCGGATGTTTTGTTTGCTCAGCGCACTGGTAAGGTTTACTTCAATAGAAATAGGCGTAAGGTCAAGGAATGAATAGTCCTGTATAACGGGCCAGATAAATGCAGCGCCGCCGTGGATACATTTTGCCGTACGTGAGCCGTCAGGTCCTTTGCCCACTTTACCATACACAACAAGGATGCGGTCAGACGGGCAGCGTTTGTAACGCCTGAACATAGACAGGATCATGATGAGCAGGAACGCCGCTGCCGCTACAATTACAATAAGGATAAAATCCATAGTTAAGGGTTTTGGTGTTTTTAAGAAATGTTTGCTGTTACCAGTAAAATATTATCGTTAATAATGCCAACTACTTTTACAGGCCTGCCGGTGGAAATATCTGTTTCATCATCCGTCATGGCCTGTAATTCATGCAGGCTGCCCTGCACCGTTACATGCACTTTACCGAAGCCGCTTCGCTTTGCAGGAATGAACAAATAAGTTTCGCCAATCTGCCTTACAGCATTCTGGATCTGCATGGTACCGCTTTCTTTTAGTTTGCCCACATTTTTAAACAGCAGCGCCATAATAAAAACCATTACCGCACCGCCCAGCAATGCCAGCAAAATGGAAACCGTTTTGCCCATGTTGCTGCTGTATGCAGCAAGGCCCACCCATCCGAACAGGGTAAAAAAGGCCACAAAGTTTTTAATGGTGAAGAACTGGTAGTTTACACCATCATCATCTCCAACATAGTCATCTGCATTGCCGGATTCTGCATCACCTTCACCGCCAAAAAGGGAGATCAGTGTCTGCAAAAGGAACAGCGCTGAAAATATAAGGGCAATGCCCCATAATATTTTTTCAAAACCCTGTAGCCCCTGCCACCAGGAAGAAATATCAAGTAACATGTATGCTGAATTTTAAACCGAATATAGTTATTTCAGGAAAACCGGAAAGTTACCAATCCGAAGGTTTGCACAACTATTATTCAAAGGACAGGAAGATATGATTTTCTTAATAGCAGACGTAGTAACAGCAAAACGAGTTGTACAAACGCATAAGATTATTTTGAAAGCAATTGAATAAAAAAATGCTATAGTTTCAAAAAACTACCGTAGTCTTTGTTATTTCCCCATCCACACCACTTTTTGCTCTGCCTTATGCGCTTTACTGATGATGTCTTTGTACAGTTCAGGCCGCCTTGCTTTAATGTAACGGTATCCGCCAGCCTGTGTAAGTTTTTCGGGGATTAATGTGGCCGTAACCAAATCATCACCCAATGTCCTGCATTCAGCAATAATATCTCCAAAAGGGTCAATGATCATGGAGCAGCCGTTTTTTAACTGGTCATCATCCATGCCAATGGGGTTTGAAAACACCGCATATACGGCATTATCATAAGCCCTTGCCGGCAGCCATTTCATCAGCCATTCCCTGCCTTTCATGCCTTCAAATTCCAAACGAAGAGATACAGGATCTGTTTCACGGTTTATCCAGAGTTCAGGATCAACAAAACCGGCGCCGGGCCTTGTTGATGGCGTGCACATGGTAACATGCGGCATGAAGATAATATCGGCGCCAAGCAGTTTTGTGGCCCTTACATTTTCAATGATGTTGTTGTCGTAACAAATCAGTATCCCGCATTTCCATCCGTTTAATTCAAACACGGTATAACTGTTGCCCGGGTTTAAAAAAGGGTTGATAAACGGGTGGAGTTTCCTGTGCTTGGCAACCAATCCATTTTTATCAACGCATACATACGCTTTAAATAAATTATCATCACGGTCTTTTTCAAACAGCCCCGCCAGAACGGCAACATCATGTTTTACAGCAATAGCAGTAAGTTTTTTAATGCTTTCCCCTTCCGGTACCAGTTCTGCCAGTTCAAGCATCTGTTCTTTTGAAAGATGCCGGGCAAACGTGTAACCTGTAACCGAACATTCATGAAAAGCAATTGCATGGCTGCCCTGCTGCGCAGCTTTTTTTGCAAGCCTGTCAATAACAGAAAGGTTATAGGCTTTGTCCCCGCTGCGGTGCTCAAACTGGGCTGAAGAAATTCTTATGTTTTCCATTTTATAATTTTACCGTTCCGCCTGTATAAATTTAAGGCATTCAGTCATTCATTTATTGCATCTTGCCATTAAAGTATTTAAGTCAAAAATATAGCGCTGGTATTTTTTTAAACACGTGTTCCCGTATAATGATCAGGCAAGTTACTTTTTTGCTGTTTTTTATTTCACCTGCAGTTTTTGCGCAGGATGCTGAAATTTTTAAACCTGCTTCCATCAAAAAAGAAATTGAAGCGGTGCAGGTATCTTCTTTTCTGCGCATAGATGGCGTAATGAATGAAGCGGAATGGAAGCTGGCAAAACCTTCGCCGCGTTTTGTGCAGATAGAACCTTACCAGGGGCAAAGCCCAAACCATGAAACCGAAGTGAGGGTTTTATACAACCGGCAGTATTTATACTTTGGTATCTTCTCTCATGATTCGCTCGGAAAAAAAGCCATTCGTGCCACTGATTTCAGAAGGGATTTCAATTTCCGGCAGCATGACCTTGTTACTTTATCATTTGACGGCTTTAATGATAAACGCAATGCCATGTCTCTTGCTGTAAATGCATATGGTGTGCAGCGTGACCTGCTGGCATTTGATGATACCTATTATGATATTGACTGGGATGGCCTCTGGCGGGTAAGAACCACAAGAACAGATTCAGGATGGATTGCAGAGATAGCTATACCGTGGCAAACATTACGTTACCCCAAAACCACTGACAGCATCCAGAACTGGGGATTTAATATTTACCGCAACCGGAGGCTTACCAATGAGATCACAGCGTTTTCTCCGTTTCCCCGTTCCTTCAGTTCAGTAAGGATGGATTATGCAGGCGTGCTGAAAAATTTAAAACCCCCGCCGCCCAAACCCAATATCCGAATCCAGCCGTATTTTCTTACTTCTTATGATCACTACAAAAATTTTCCCGCCAGTGTAAAAGCAGAAGCAACCAATTATAAGTTTGGCGGGGATTTAAAGTGGGCCATCAACCCTAACGCTGTTCTGGATTTAACCGCCAATACTGATTTTGCACAGGCCGATGCTGACCGGCAGGTAAATAATGTTACCCGGTTTTCGGTTTTCTTTCCTGAACGAAGACAGTTCTTTTTAGAGAATGCATCATTGTTTGCGGTGGGTGTGGCCCCCAATGATGATTTGTCCGGTGGTTCCATGCGCATCCAACCTTTTTTCAGCCGGAGGATCGGGCTTGATGAAAGTGGCAACCCCATACCTATTGATGCAGGCGGAAGATTTGTGTACCGTTCTTCCAAAAGAAACTACGGTGCATTGATAATGCGGCAGCGTAAAACTGAAAATTCCCCTGCAGCTAATTTTTTTGTGGCAAGGTTCAGCGAAAATTTCGGCAGGCAAAACCGTATCGGTGCATTGATGACAGTAAAAAACCAACCGGGTGGTTCCAATGTGGTAAGCGCTGTTGATGGTTTCTTCCGTTTCAATGAATCACATTCGCTCAATACAATGCTTATACATTCTGCCACTACAACGCCTGGCGGCAAGAATGGCTTTGCAGGATATGCACAATACTATTATACCAGTAACCAATGGAAACTCTGGTGGACACAATCTGTGGTTACTAAAGATTTCAATCCCGGAACCGGTTTTGTTTCCCGCAACGATGTGGTGGGCACAACACCGGGCATCTTCTGGTATTACCGCGGCAGCAAACTTCCGTTTAAAAAGTTTATCCGTGCATTTGAGCCGGGCGTACTTACTGAATTTTATCACCAGGCATCAACAGGTAAACTGATAGAAAGGCAATTAAATTTTAATCCCGTCTGGCTCAATTTCCAGAACGGGGGTTATTTTGGTTATCTTATTAATCCGACTTTTCAAAGGTTAACAGAACCCTTTCAGCCATTGGGATTAAATATTGCTACGGATAATTACAACTATGTGCAGCACCAGTTTTATTTCAGTGCAGACCAGTCGAAAATTATTAACCTGCTTGTTAATTATACTTTCGGAACTTATTTTAATGGCAAACTGAGTTCTGCGGATTTAAGGTTGCAGTTTGCACCCGATCCGCATTTTGCAATGGTTGCACGGTTTAACCGCAACCATTTTAAAGCGGTGGGAGAACCCAGAACCAATGCCACCGTTGACCTGTACAGCATTGAAGGACGGCTTGCACTGAACCCACGCCTGCAGCTTATCGGTTTTTACCAGCGCAATTCAGAAAACAAACTGCAGAATTACAATATCCGGCTTTCGTGGGAGTACCAGCCGCTTTCTTTTTTATACATTGTATTCAACCACCGCGGATTTGATAACCTTCAACGGGTAAGACAAGTTGAAGACCACGTGATAGGAAAGATCAGTTACCTGCGGCAGTTGTAATAAACTGTGAAGCTTAAAATATTAAGAGACCTGACGGGTTTCTGCAAGATAGCTGAAGAAAATACTCATGCTGAAAAGACCCGTCAGGTCTTTTTATTACACCCCTTATTTGATAACCTTCAGCAGGTAAGACAAATTGAAGACCATGTGACAGGAACGATCAGTTACCTGCGGCAGCTCTGATGCACCGGATGCACGTGCAGTTATAATTGTTTTGAAAAATGATGTGATGCCAGTATAAAACCTTTGTTGAGGTAAAGCCGGTGGGCATCATGACGCTGGTAGCCTGAATCAAGTGTTACGCAATTGTAGCCATTCTGCCGGGCAAGTTCAGTTACATGGTCAAGCAACAAACCCGCATAGCCTTTGCCTCTTGCTTCGGGTAAAGAGCTCAGGTCATCAATATAAAAATGTTTCCCATTAAAAAGGTATTGCTGGTAGCGGAAACCGATTGCTGAAACCGCCCTGCCGTTTTCTTCAATGTAAGCAAGCCGGTAACCTTCTGTTATCATTTCTTTTACCATCGGCAAAAAATGTTCATCGTTAAGATGGGGGCGCAACACTTTTAAAACTTCCCTGCATTTAAGAATGTCTTCGTCTGTTAAGGCGGTTTTTATTTTCATGCGCTTTTATGGTGCTCATTTTTAAGTTAAGTAATAATGCCCCTATCTTCTTTCTTTTGAATACTGTTTAAGTATTTCTTTTTCTTTTTTGCTGAGGCTGTTCATCCCTTTCTGGTGTATTTTTTCCAGTATCCGGTCAACCTCCTGCTGTATGTTGTTTTTTTCAACATTGTATTTCTGGTCAGCATTGTAATACTTTTTGTTTTTCTTAAAAAAGAAATTGTCTATAAGTAAAACATGGGGGCGGCTTATGATAATATAAATAAAGATGATTGAAGGAACGGCCACTGCAAGTATGGGCAGGTAATTATAAACAAGCGAAGAGGGTTTAATTAAAATAGCGATGGCCATACCAATTAACGCCCCGCCCAGGTGCGCTTCATGGCCTATATTGTCACGCTTGGACCTGATACCGTATATGGAAAACAATACAAACATAAGCCCATATACCCAACCGGGAATGGAAACCGGTATAAAAAAGAAGCCAATGCCCTGGCCGGGGTTAAGCGTTATGGAAGCGAATATAATTCCGCACACAGCACCTGATGCGCCCACTGAACTGTAACTGCCATGCCTCTTATGTATAAAGAGAGCAAAGAGGTTGCCGCCGGCAAGGCTTGCGAAATAAACAAGCAGAAAGGGCAGCCAGCCCAGGTAGAGCTCAATGCTGCTGAAAAAATAAAGTGAGAGCATGTTGAAGATAAGGTGTGTCCACCCCACATGCAAAAAGCCGGAAGTTACCAGTCTTTTGTAATCCCTGTTCAGGAGCACCTTGTCCACTTCAAACTCATACGCTTCAAAAAAAGACGGGCTTGTTAAACCCCTGTAAGAAAAAATAATGTTTGCAACTATGAGCAATAAAGTAATGATACCTGTGTCTGCCATGGGTAAATGCCGGGGATGCCTGGGCGGTTATAAATTTACGCAATTCGCATATACCCCCTGCTGTTATGGCTCAAAAAACCTGCAGCACACCCATTCTGCTTTTCCTGCTGCCCCGCAGGCAGGTATGTGGTGAAATTTTACCACATAGGCAGATAAGAAACATAGAAATCAGATAGAACTGACTGTATCACTGTTGAGGTTTAATATATTTCAATAGCACAACATGTTAATATCTGTGTGTTCCTTCTGTATGGTTATTTTTTACCCCTGTTGTATTTCAGTATCAGCTCTTTTGTTTTCAAGCCAGATTCTTTCAGGTCTTTATCGCCCCATGGCCCTTCAGAAGAAGCGGTAGGTAATAAAATTGAACAGGTTTCATTTTTATCCGCCACTGCCCAGGTAAGCCAGCTGATCTTATTTTTCTCGGCCCATTCAATCCATTTGTTCCATTCTTCATAGTTCACCGGGCCGTCGCCGGTTGCTTCCATGCCTGCCGATTCAGAAATGAATACCGGCAGCCCTTTACCGAGTGCATAATCACATCTGTCACGCAGCCATTGTTTGTGCGTGGCTGCATAAAAATGTATAGTGTACATTAAGTTGCTATGCCCTTTTATCGGGTCATCTGCTGCGAGGTGAAGGTCCTGCGTCCAGTGGGGCGAACCAACAAGGATGATATTATCCGGGTCAGCCGAACGTATAACAGCAATAATTTCTTCTGAATATTTTTTTACTTCGGCCCATGATTCCTTATCGGGCTCGTTAAAAATTTCATAGATCACATGCGGATATTTTCCGTAAGTGGTTGCCATTTCTTTAAAAAATGCCTTAGCTGCTTCAAGGTTGATGTTGTGGCTGTGCCAGTCAATGATTACATAAATATCTTCTTTGATGGCGGCGTCCACCACTGCTTTTATTTTTTCTTTCGACCATTCCGGTTTTTGCAGGTAGGCGCCGTCTGGTTCAATGCCCATTGCGGCCCTTACTATATTGCATTTCCAGTCATCCTTTAGCCATTTTACTGCGCCGGCATTGTAAAACCGCGGCCACCAGTTGTGCCAGCTAAAGCTCATGCCCCTCAGTACAATGGTATTTCTTTTTTTATCTTTCAGCTGTGTCCCTTCCACGTTCAGCCGGCCATGTTTTTTTACAAACTGTGCATTTGCAATATTGCCAAACAAAAAAAAGATGAATAATGAAATAAAGACTTTATAAACTTTCATTTGCCAATGGGTTTATATTGTTTCTTCAATTACTTCGCCGGTTTCTGTATCATAAATCAATATCCCTTCACTTTTGTTGTCCAGCCTGCCTGCGAGCAGCCCTTTATTATCCCATACAGCGCTGTTGCCGTAACTTTCAAAATTGTCGCAATAACCAATGCAATTAGACATTAAAACCGTCATTGCATATTTTTTTGCAATTCCCGGAAAATGCAGCAACGCTTTATCAATACCTTTTTGGGACTTGGCAACACTTGCAACATAAATTTCTGCACCAAGCCTGCTTGCGTTTTCTGAATGACCGGGCTGTAAAGATTCATAACAGATTGCAGGGGCAATTTTTTTATTGCCCGTTGTGAAGATAACCTGGCTGTTGCCGCAAACAAAATAAGGGAACTCATCTTCGTGCAGTTGCTGTTTTGAATAAGTGAGCCTTGGTTTACCAGGCTGAAAAATAACCATGCTGATCTGTATTCCTTTTTCCGACTTTATCGGGATACCCAGGCCAATTGTTAATTGATGGGTGTTGCTGATGTTTTGAAAATCATCAAGCCTGCTGTCACCCTGTTCTGTTGCCAGTTCCTCCGACAACCCGGGTTCATAACCTGTTACGGAAAGTTCAGGAAAAAATATGGCATCCGCTTGATATGAAACAGCAAGCGCTGTAAATTTTTTGTGCATTTCAATATTTGCTGCAATATCACCTTTCACCGGCCTTGTTTGCGCCACACTTATTTTCATGATGTTGTTTGCTTTTGCTGCTGGATTATAAATTTACGCAATCATACATAATAGTTTTGATTTTGGGTAAGGATCAGTTTGTCATTCCGATTTCGTCTCAGGGGAAGGGGAATCTGAAAGATAAAGTAACAAGCAGACATTATTAAGTAATTTAGATGCCTTCCCGCTTATAGCGGGAGCATGACAAACTCTGTGGGGTGATCTGAAATCAAATGGAATGGCAGAACTCCGGTTTACACTTGCACATAAAAAGTAGTCTGTCATTCCGACGCTGCTGAAGCAGGGCCTTTGTGCGTTGCGCAGCAGAGGAATCTGTTTGAAAAAACTTTACTTATTATTTTATCTTATAGATGCCTTCCCGCACTTTGCGTGACAAGCCATTCACCGGCATGACAAACAAACTGACCCACTACCTGATTTGCCCCCGGCTGCATACCATTTCATTTTTTATTAGATTAGCGATATGAAAAAAATACCCCTTGCTTTTATTGTTTTATCCTGCCTTGCTGTTTCGGCACAAACCGGCTCCGAAATATTCCTGTTTGATATGAAAATTGCAAACGGGCAGGTATTTCTTTCGGGCGGAATAAACTTTACAAACCATAAAGGTTACGACAACCAGCCTTTCTTTCATCCCTCTCAGCCGGTAATTTATTTTTCTTCTTTTAACGACAGCGGCCGGAGTGATATTAAATATTACAATTATCAAACAAAGGAAACAAAGAACCTCACGGTGACAGATGAAAGGGAATATTCGCCTGTGGTAACACCTGACGGGCAATTTATTTCCTGCATTATACAAAGGGATAATGGTGCACAGGACCTCGGTAAATACCCCATTGAAGGCGGCAAACCTGTTATCCTCATCAATCATCTTAAAATCGGGTACCATGCATGGGCCGGGACGGATAAACTGTTGCTGTTTGTGCTGGATGACAGTTCCGGTAATTCGCTGCATTACTATTACCTGGAAAATAACGCCGACGTTGTTATTGCTGAAAACATCGGCCGGAGCCTGCATAAAATACCCGGGCAGGATGCCATGAGCTTTGTTCAGAAAATTTCTTCAACATTGTCGGTAATAAAAAAGTTTAAAATGGCCACTGGTGTTATCGCTACCATTGTTGCAACCCTTCCGGGACAGGACCACCTGACATGGCTGCAAAACAACATGCTGCTGATGAGCGACGGGACCAGGTTTTTTTCGTGCATTGACAGGCATGAAACCAGCTGGCAACCGGTAATTGCTGAAGGAAACACTGCAGCGCTGAAGGGCGTAACAAGGCTTGCAGTAAATGCTGATAATACCAAACTGGCGGTGGTGGTGAGTGAGTAAACGGAAAACCCGGCCGGCTTATCCTGTAAAGGATTACAACCTGTGCCCCTGCATCAGCGGATATGAAACGGTCTTTTATAAATTTCTTTTTGATTGGTTTTGTTTTGCTGTTTAAGCTCTTTATCAAACAAACGGTTCAGGTTGTTGCCTGCATGGTCCTCAAGGCGGGATTCAATTTCTATTGTATAATCGCCGGGCGCCCATACTGTGGCCGGAATAAAATTTAAAATGCTTTCTCCCGCTTCCGTTTCAATAATACCATTTACAGTATTGCCATTTTTATCAGTAATGCGGATTGCATTTTTCAGCAGCACATAATCAAGCGGTTCAGGAAGTTCTGTTTTAAGAGGTTCTTTGGTTCCCCGCTTCGGTAAGCGGATTGTCCATTTCGCAGGGTCGGGACAAATACTGTCTCTCTTGCCAACAATAAAATGTTTGTTATATACTGATGACAGTTCAATACCTTCTGCATCCCGCCAGTCTTTTTTAATGATCAGCTGATACGATGCGCCCTCTTCCAGCGGCGGCCCCATGAGCTGGTTGGGCTGCAGCTCACGTTTTATCCTGCCGGGGTCAAGCCAGAGCGTAAGCATGGTGCTTTCCCTGTTCCATAACTCAGGTTGCAGGTCAAGAAATACAGAAGGAATAGTATCCTTTTCATTTTTAATTACAGTAATATTTTGCAATGCCTGCCCTTCCTGCATGGGCTTTGAAAATGCCACATACATCTTTAATAAATTAAGCGGCAGCGAATCAGCAGATGGGTAAACAGCAATTACTGCCGGGGCGTTAGCTGCACTGTCTGCAGGTATCTCAATTTCATCCAGCAAACCGCCTGAAAGCCGCACTTCATATTTTAAGCCACGTGTAAATGCAATCAACGGACGGAACAACAGCACATCACCTGTTACGGTATATTCACCCAACACTGGTGTGTTGCTGTTCAGCAATTGAATGTGCAGTCTTTTTTCAATGGAATCCGCGGGTGTATTTCCTAACAGTTTTAAAGGAATGCTGATGCTTTCTGCACGGTTGTCTTTCCATTGAATGCTGATGCTTTGTTTTTCTTTTTCTGAACAGGCAATAATGGTAACAAAAAAGACCAGGCCCCATAAAACATGTAGCCCGGTCTTTTTATTATTGAAAAAATCAGAAAGCATTATATCCACCTGTCGCTTCTTGCAGTCCACAGATCAAGGTCGCCGTTGGCCCTGCGCTGCAGCACCAGCACCTGTGTTTCATCCAGCTTATCCATCTGCAGTACGTTTACCGTTGGCAGTGTTACAAAATTTACGCCTGCTGTTGCATAACTTTCTTTTATGGGCTCAGTGAGCGAACCTTCATAGGTTTCAATGTTCTTATAATTTATGCGCATAACCGGGCGGTTGGTATTGGCCATAAAAAGCCAGGAGTTGCCGTCTTTTTTTAAGGTAACCATATCAACAGGTGAATTGCCTGCGCCGAATTCGCCGACAGTCCTGCCTTTTACATGTTTGCCGGGTTTCAGTTCATCCAGAGGGAAGAGCACCAGCGGCGTACAGGTATAACTTGCAACAAGGTATTTTTTACCGTTCAGTTCGGCAGTGGTAAAGGTGCGGATGGGTGCATTGGTTTCATATTTGCCATGCGCTGCATGGTAAATTTCCAGCGAAGCCTGTTCCTGTTTATCAGTAAAAGGGAAAGGGATTTTTCTGAATGTGGAACCAAACTCCTGGTTTGACAAACCGCTCAGCAGTACGCTTCCCTCAGCATAGCCAAGGTCGGATATGGCCTGGTCACGCAAGGGGCGGCCACCGCGGTCTTTCGCATCCGCACCGGGCACATTGGCAATAGAAATGCTGCTGTATAAAATGTCTTTCAGGTTTACGGCCTGCACCTTGTCCCCTTCCAGTGAAAGCAGCACCGGCGTGCCATCGCTGTTTTGCACCGCCAGGTATATTTTTTTGGAGAGCGGGTTCACGGCAATATCCTGTATCCTGATGTTTTTGGTTTCTGTGCCAAGGGCGGCTGCAACTTTCTGGTCAATGTTTTTAATTTCAACCGCCGCTGCTTTTTCAACTGCAGTTTTATCTTTCGTATCAATGGCAAAAACAGAAGCGGATTTTGAATCGCCGATAAAGAGTATCCCGTCAGGGCCAAATGCAATGGCGCTGATGGATTGTACGGCGGCTGTTCCCTTTTTCAATCCGTAGGGGTTATCTGATGAATGGCTGGCTGCAACAAGGATAACAAAAACTGCACAGGCGGCAATTAGATAATATAGCTTTTTCATAATCGCTGAGGTTTGATGAACAATAAATTCGCAGGACATGTAATTTAAAAAAAACGGGGCTTACCGGG
>JANRKT010000082.1:0-20244 GCA_033763355.1 Chitinophagaceae bacterium
AGGATGTGAGACTATTGCCTCTCCTGCTCCCGGGCCTGTGCCATGGATGATATTGAGTACGCCATCAGGTAAGCCAGCTTCTTTACAGATTTTTGAAAGCAGGAAAGCTGTAACAGGAGTTACTTCACTTGGCTTGGCTAAAACACAGTTGCCTGCCGCCAATGCCGGTGCAATCTTCCATGTAAATAAATAAAGAGGAAGGTTCCATGGAGAGATGCAAGCAACAATACCAATTGGCTGACGCAATGTATAGTTTACGGCTTTATCCTCCATATTATGGCTCTCGGTTGCAAAGTGGATAATGCCTGTTGCAAAAAAGCGGAAATTGGCCGAAGCCCTTGGAATATCAACTGACTTGCTTAACCAGAGCGGCTTGCCATTATCATTTGTTTCTGCTAAAGCAAGTGTCTCAAGATTTTCGTCAATTAGTTCAGCAATGCGGTTGAGAATTTTAAATCTTTCTTCAACTGGTGTAACGCTCCATAGGGGAAAAACTTTCTGTGCAGCATGAACTGCAGCATCCACATCTTTTTCCTTCGAATCAGGAATCTGTCCATACACTTCAGCAGTTGCAGGATTGATATTATCAATATACTTTCCGCTCAGAGGGCCGATAAGGTTTCCTCCGATGTAGTTTTCGAGATGATATGGTATTTGTAAGTTGATTGATTAATCGTTAATTGGTTAATCAGTTGATTGGTTAATCAGGAAGTGGCTGTTACTTTGGGTTGTGCTTTGATGATTTTGAAACGAATTTTATATAAGCATTCAGTTTCACAAGTATGGTTTCAGCCTTTTGCATCAAATCATCACATTTTTTCTCCTCAGCTATTTTTCTTCGTTTACATTTTCCCAGCCATGATTTGGTTTCCTGTAATGAACCTCTTGAATAAAAGTAAAATTGTTTGCTCTCTTTATAATAATACCGGCCGTAACCTTCTGCTATGTTAGCAGAAATGGAATCAGCCGACCTAGCAAGCTGCTTACCTATGGTATCCTTCTTAAAAATGTCCCATTTTGCTACGATATTCCAAATTTCATCTGAAAATGCTTCAGCCATTTTATACACTTCCAGGTTCTCCAGCGTATATTCCATAAAGTGAATTTTAAATTAATACTTGTACCCCACCTCCCCAATTAACCAATCAACTAATTAACTATATACTCCCCGTTCTTCCCCCATCTACCGGAATACTCACACCATTTACATAAGATGCCGCAGGCGATGCAAGAAAGGCGGCCACTGCTGCTATTTCAGATGATTCGCCAAAACGTTTCATGGGTACCTCCTCCTGCATTTGCTGTTCCACTTCTTCTTTGGTAATCTTTTTACCCGCTGCAATATTTAGTATTAGGTTGTCTAATCTTTGTGTACGTGTAAAGCCCGGCAATACATTGTTTACAGTAATATTATACTGCCCTAATTCATTAGCCATTGTTTTTGCCCATGAAGCTACTGCGCCGCGTATCGTATTGCTGACACCAAGGTTTTTTAAAGGAATTTTTACTGAAGTGGAGATGATATTAATAATACGGCCGTACGCCTCCTTTTTCATGGATGGAATAACAGCCTGCGTCAAAATATGGTTGCATATCAGGTGCTGGTTAAAGGCATGAAGAAATGCTTCTTCCGTTGCTTCGGTTATGGGCCCTGCAGGCGGGCCTCCGGTATTATTAATTAAAATGTGAACCGAATGGCCTTTTACATGCTTATTGATTATACTTTTCAGTTCATCCGGTTTACTGAAATCAGCAACAAGGTAACCATGTTGTTGCCTCAATGCAATATCAAGGTTGTGAACGGCAAGCTTCAGAGCTTCTTCATTTCTTGCAATTAAAGTACAACTGGCGCCAAGCAGGGCAAGTTCTTCTGCAATGGCAAGACCAATACCCTGTGTACTTCCGCAAATGATGGCATTTTTTTCTTCCAGTGACAGTCGCATAGCAAACCGATGTTTTCAATAGCCAAACCTAAGTAAAATGTTGTAATTTTCTATTGAAATCATTCACACCAAAATCATTTGTCATGGCAGTAGCATCTCCTTTTAACCTGAAGAAATGGATTGATGAACACCGCGACCTGCTGAAACCCCCTGTAGGTAACCAATGCGTGTACAAAGACGCCGAAAATTTTATTGTAATGGTGGTTGGCGGGCCCAATGCACGCAAAGATTATCACTTTAATGAAACCGAAGAACTGTATTACCAGGTGGAAGGTGATATTGTAGTAAAAATTATTGACAACGGGGAATTCAAAGACATCGCCATTAAAGAAGGTGAAATGTTTTTGTTGCCTCCCAGGACGCCACATTCGCCACAACGCGGACCCGGCACAGTGGGCCTTGTAATTGAAAAGAAAAGAGAAAGCGAAGACGATGGCTTTATGTGGTTCTGTGAAAAATGCGGAAATAAATTATATGAGGAAACACTGCACGTGGATGATATAGTTAAACAATTGCCCCCTGTTATGAACCGTTTCTGGGAAGACACCATGAAAAGAACATGTGATAAGTGCGGGGCAGTGATGGAACCGCCGGTAAAGAAAAGTTAATTGGTTAATTTGTTTATTGGGAAGTTTACTGATAAATACATTTACTGCCAAAACCTGGGATGTTTTTTCCCAATTAACCAATTAACTAATAACTCAATTAACTAAATGCGGATAGACATCCACACCCACATCATGCCGGAACATATGCCTAACTGGACACAAAAGTTTGGTTATGGAGAATTTATTCATCTGGAACACCGCAACTGCGAAGCCTGCATGATAAAGGGCGATAAACTGTTCCGTATTGTGGAAGAAAATTGTTTTAAAGAGGATGTCCGCATAAAACAAATGGATGAAACGGATGTGACCGTTCAGGTACTTTCAACCATTCCTGTTTTATTTAATTATTGGGCAAAGCCGGCTGATGGCCTGGAAACAGCAAGGTTTTTTAACGACCACATTGCTGAAGTGGTAAACAAAGAACCCAAACGCTTTTTTGGCCTGGGAACTGTTCCGATGCAGCATGTTGATTTAGCTATTAAAGAAATGGAGCGGTGTGTAACTGAACTCAAAATGCCGGGGCTTGAGATTGGAAGCAATATCAATGGAGAAAATTTATCAGAGCGAAAATTCTTTCCTTTTTATGAAGCTGCAGAAAAACGGGGTTGTGCGTTGTTCATCCATCCGTGGGAAATGATGGGTGAAAAACAAATGGAAAAATACTGGTTGCCCTGGCTGGTGGGCATGCCTGCTGAAACATCAAGGGCTGTTTGCTCATTGATTTTTGGCGGTGTTTTTGAAAAATTCCCCAAACTGCGTGTAGCCTTTGCTCATGGTGGCGGTTCATTCCCGTTTACCATCGGAAGAATAGAACACGGTTTTGATGCAAGGCCCGACCTTGTAGCTGTTGATAACAACATCAATCCCCGAAATTATATCGGAAAATTCTGGGTTGATAGCCTTGTGCATGATAAAAAAGCGCTGCACTATTTAATTGATGTGATGGGAGAAGATAAAATATGCCTCGGCAGCGATTACCCTTTTCCGCTCGGCGAACATCATCCCGGAAAGCTTATTGAACAAATGAAGCTTGATAATAAAACAACTGAAAAGATATTTTACAGCAATGCATTAAACTGGTTAGGCAGTCAGCAATGATTTATTCATGGTGTAATTGATAAATGCTGTTCCCCCAAGCATTTTGCTGTTTTTCTTTACAACAACAAACCCCATCTTTTCAAAAAAAGGTTTTGCAGTAATGCTGGCATCAGAATAAATGTGGTGTATCTTCTGTTCTGCAGCATAACGCTCAAGCTCCTTTATCAGCAAATTTGCTATCCCCCTTCCCTGGCAGTCTTTATGCACATACATTAAATCAAGATAACCATCTGATGCAAAGGAAGCAAAACCGCAAATGCTGTTTTCCATCTCAGCAACTATAAAATACTGTTCATTCATCCTGGCAAGAAACTTTTCGCTCTTATCAGCGGATTGTGCCCATATCTTCACCTGTTCTTCATTATAATCTTTCCGGTTTACATGAAGAACAGTACTGCGGAATATACCGGTTATTTCATCAATATCTTCCGGTGAAGCCCTGCGGATAAAAACATCAGATGGCATTTATAAAAAGAATTAAACGGGATGGCCCGTTCAGGAAAGAAAATTTTCTTTATGTCCTTCATCAAATACTTTTGAAACCCTTTGCTCCATAATATCTGCTATCTGTCCCGCGTCTTTATCCTCCTGCGCTTTCAGTTTCTCAATAATATTATGGTAACTTTTTTCATTCCGGTTCTGGCTCAGTTTAAAAACGTTGTCAATTGCCGTTACTTCAATTTCAAAAGCAATAATGGCTTTCATCAGTTTCTGCCGGTATTCGGCGGGAAGGTTATCAAACACTGTAGTGGAATGTGTGTTATTGTTTTCAAAATGAAGGGTGAGCTTTCGAAGTAATTCTTCCAATCCCTTTTCATCTGTAAAACGTAAAATACCTCTTGCATGCACAGACATATAATTCCATGTTGAAGCCTGGTGTGGGTTATCGTACCATGTGGCGCTAACGTAAGTATGCGGCCCGGTAAAAACAGCCAAAACATCCGGGTTTTGTTCAAAAGCCCTGTGATGGTCCGTCTGCCGCATAATGTGGCCGTGAAAAATAAGCTTATCCCCTCTTTCTTCAACTAATAAAGGAACCTGTGTAGCAACAGGTTTATTGTTTTTATCACAACCTGAAAGAAATGCGAAGGGAAATTGCTTCATAAAGGTTACAACAACCGTGTGGTCTTTTTCTTTAAAATAAGGAAGGTTATACATGGCATGAAGGTACACCCTATAACCGTATCGGGTAACCCCTGGAACTCCCGGCAGTCGTACATTTTGCTCTTATACCTCCTGTGGGCATGCTGTGGGGAAAAATCTTTCAGGCTTGTTAATAATTCCGGCTTTTTTCCCGTAACTTTATGCAGTTGCTTGTCATTTCTTTGCATTCCGTCTTGAAAACCTGCTATTTTATTGAAAATTATTCAAGAAAAAGGATACTTCATGGCAAGTAACTACGGGTTGTACCATCCCTCATTTGAACACGACTCCTGCGGCATTGGTTTCGTAGCAAGTATTAAAGGCAATAAATCTCATCAAAACATCTCCGACGCATTGACTGTGCTGGAGAACATGGAGCACCGCGGCGCATGTGGTTGCGAAAACAATACCGGCGACGGGGCAGGCATCATGATTCAGACGCCGCATGAATTTTTCTTTGAAGAATGTCTCAAACTCGGCGTTCACCTGCCATCATTTGGCAAGTATGGTGTGGGAGTGATCTTTTTTCCAAAAGAAATTAAACTGAGAGAAGAATGCCGTGATATTTTTAACCGCACAGCAGATAAACTCGGGCTTGAAATACTTACTTACCGCAAAGTACCGGTAAATCCTGAAGGTATCGGCGCTACCGCCCTGAGTGTAGAGCCCGAAATGGAACAGGTTTTTGTAGCCTGTCCCGATCATATTATAAGACCCGAAGATTTTGAACGCAAACTTTTTGTTTTGCGCAATCATGCCACCCATCTTATCAACAGCACCGTTAAAAAAGATGCCATTGGATTTTATATTGCATCGCTTTCTTATAAAACTGTAGTTTATAAAGGCCAGTTAACAAGTCTGCAGGTAAGGCAGTACTTCCCTGACCTGAACAACAAAAGAATTGTAAGCGCTTTCGGATTGGTCCACTCCCGTTTTGCCACCAATACTTTTCCTTCATGGAAACTGGCACAGCCTTTCAGGTTTATCGCTCATAATGGTGAGATCAACACCTTGCAGGGAAATTTAAACTGGCTTAAAACAAGCGAACACAGCTTCACTTCTCCCTATTTTTCAAAAGAAGAAATGGAGATGTTGCTGCCGATCGTAACAGGCGGGCAATCTGATTCAGCCTGCCTGAATAATATGATTGAACTGCTTACTATGACGGGCAGGGGCCTTCCCCATGTAATGATGATGCTGATACCCGAAGCATGGGATGGCAATGATCAGATGGACCAGAATAAAAAAGCATTTTACGAATACCATGCCTCCATTATGGAACCCTGGGATGGGCCGGCTTCTATTTCATTTACGGATGGAAAAATAATTGGTGCAACGCTTGACAGGAATGGTTTAAGGCCTTCGAGGTATTGCGTTACAACAGATGACAGGGTTATCATGGCATCTGAAACCGGTGTATTGCCTGTTGACCCGGGAAAAGTAAAAGAAAAAGGAAGGCTGCAGCCCGGTAAAATGTTTGTGGTGGATATGGAACAGGGCCGCATTATAAGCGATGAAGAACTAAAACAAAAAATCTGTTCTCAAAAACCTTATGGCGACTGGCTTTACCAATATAAAATAAGGCTTGAAGAACTGCCCGAGCCGAGGGTAACTTTTTCACATCTTTCAGATGAATCAGTTTTAAAATACCAGAAGTCTTTTGGCTATACAACAGAAGATATTGATACATTGATAAAGCCCATGGCGCTGGATGGCAAAGAACCTGTAGGTTCGATGGGCACTGATATTCCGCTTGCAGTATTAAGCGACCAGCCGCAGCATTTGTCTTCTTACTTTAAACAACTTTTTGCACAGGTAACCAACCCGCCTATTGACCCCATCCGTGAAAGAATGGTGATGAGCCTTGCCACTTTTGTGGGCAACAATGGCAACCTGCTGGAGGAAGACCCGATGCATTGCCATACTGTAGCGCTTAAACAGCCCGTGCTTACCAGTAAAGAGCTTGAAAAAATCCGTAGTATTGATACGGGTATCTTTCAGGCCAAAACATTGCAAACCTATTTCAGGGCCGACGGGAAACCCGATTCGCTTAAAAGAGGTATTGAACGCCTGTGCCGCTATGCAGAAGATGCCGTGCATGACGGATTTGAAGTATTGATACTTTGCGACCGTGCTGTTGACAGCGACCATGCTGCTATTCCATCTTTACTGGCAACTGCTGCAGTGCACCACCATTTAATAAGAAAAGGTTTAAGGGGACAGGTTGGTATTGTGGTGGAAGCAGGTGATGTTTGGGAAGTACATCATTTTGCATGTTTGCTTGCATTTGGCGCAACAGCCATTAACCCTTACCTGGCATTGGCCACCATACGTAACATGAAAGCCAATGGCACGCTGCAAACCGGGCTTGATTGGGAACAGCTCCGGTACAATTACATTAAAGCAGTATGTGACGGATTGCTGAAAGTTTTTTCAAAGATGGGCATCTCCACTTTGCAGTCTTACCAGGGTGCACAGATATTTGAAATACTCGGCATTAACCAGGAAGTGGTTGACAAATATTTTACCGGCGCTGTAAGCCGCATACAGGGTGTGGGCCTTGAGGAAATTGCAAAGGAAGCATTGGTAAAACATTATTTCGCTTTCAGTAAAAAAGATGTGCCCGTAAATCGTCTGCCCGTTGGCGGTATTTACCAGTGGAAGCGCAAAGGCGAATTTCATTTGTTCAATCCCACCAGCATACATCTGCTGCAGTATGCAACAAAAATGAACGACTACAATACTTTTAAGAAGTATTCAAAATATGTAAACGACCAGAGCGAAAAAGCGGCCACGTTGAGGAGCCTGTTTGAATTTAAACGCAACAGGGCTTCTCTTTCAATTGATGAAGTAGAACCGGCTGAAAATATTTACAAACGTTTTGCCACAGGCGCAATGAGCTTTGGTTCCATTTCGTGGGAGGCGCACACAACATTGGCTATTGCCATGAACCGCCTTGGCGGAAAGAGCAATACCGGTGAAGGCGGTGAAGACGAAAGAAGATATGAACCATTACCCAATGGTGATTCCATGCGCAGCGCCATCAAGCAGGTTGCATCTGCAAGGTTTGGTGTTACCAGTTTATATCTTACTGAAGCAGATGAACTGCAGATTAAAATGGCACAGGGTGCAAAGCCCGGTGAAGGCGGACAGTTGCCCGGCCATAAGGTAGATGAATGGATTGGCAGGACAAGGCATTCCACTCCGGGTGTTGGCCTCATATCTCCGCCGCCTCATCACGATATTTATTCTATTGAAGACCTTGCGCAATTGATATTTGATCTCAAAAATTCAAACAGGGCTGCAAGAATAAATGTAAAGCTCGTTAGCAAAGCAGGTGTAGGTACCATTGCAGCAGGTGTGGCCAAAGCAAAAGCGGATGTGATATTAATATCCGGTCATGATGGGGGAACAGGCGCTTCGCCGGTAAGCTCTATCAAACACGCCGGATTGCCCTGGGAACTCGGCCTTGCAGAAACACACCAGACCCTTGTAAGAAATAAACTAAGAAGCCGTGTAGTTGTGCAGGCAGACGGGCAAATGAAAACCGGACGTGATATTGCCATTGCAGCTTTGCTCGGCGCTGAAGAATGGGGAGTTGCTACTGCAGCATTGGTAGTGGAAGGATGCATCATGATGCGTAAATGTCATTTGAATACATGCCCGGTTGGTGTGGCAACACAGGACCCTGAATTACGCAAACGCTTCAGCGGCGACCCTGACCATGTAGTGAATTTCTTCAGGTTCATGGTGCAGGAATTAAGGGAAATAATGGCTGAACTCGGTTTTCGCACCGTTAATGAAATGATCGGGCAGGTTGAATGCCTGCAGCCAAGAGAAAATATCAATCACTGGAAATTCAGCAAGCTTGATCTTTCGCCTGTATTGTATAAAGAACCCGCTTCTTTATATACCGGTTTGTTTTGTGCGGAAGAGCAGGACCATGGCATCAGCGATGTGCTGGACTGGAAACTTCTTGAAAAAGCCAAACCTGCCATTGAAAGAAAAGAAAGGATTTTTGCTGAATTTGAAATTAAAAATACCGACCGTACGGCAGGAACCATTCTTTCAAACGAAATAACAAAGAAATACAAAGGCGCCGGTTTACCGGAGGATACCATACATTTTAAATTTACTGGCACTGCAGGGCAAAGCTTTGGCGCATTCAACACCAAAGGTGTTACGCTTGAACTGGAAGGCGATGCCAATGATTATTTCGGCAAAGGATTAAGTGGTGCAAGGCTTATCATTTATCCTCCCAAAGAAGCAAAGTATTCACCTGAAGAAAACATTATTATTGGTAATGTGGCATTTTACGGTGCAACAGACGGTGAAGCTTTTATCCGCGGCAAGGCAGGTGAACGTTTTGCAGTACGTAATTCAGGTGTGCATGCGGTAGTAGAAAGTGTGGGTGACCATGGATGCGAATACATGACCGGCGGACGTGTGGTAATACTGGGCGATACAGGCAGGAACTTTGCAGCAGGTATGAGCGGCGGCCTTGCTTATGTGTATGATGTAAAAGGTAAATTCGGCATTAACTGCAATAAAGAGATGGTTGACCTTGACCCGCTGAATGATGAAGACATGCGGGAACTGCAGGACATGATACAGCGCCATTATGCCTACACCGGAAGTACAGCAGCAAAATTTATACTGGATGATTTTGAAAACCAACTGCAGCATTTCATAAAAGTATTCCCCAGGGATTACAAAAGGGTTCTTTTACAAAAGAAAGTAGAGCCTATTGAAACCATTAAACGAAAAGCAAGTTAAACAGGAAAAAATTTCAACCGGCCAGGTTTCTGATCTTAGTAAAGTGCCGGTTATTCTCATTTCAGCATATTGAATAAATACTATGGGTAAACCAACAGGATTTTTGGAGTTTACAAGGGAATTACCGGCAAAAAAACCGGTAGAAGAGCGCATACAAAACTATCATGAATTTATTGAACGGTACAGTGATGAAAAACTGAACCAGCAGGCAGGGCGTTGTATGAACTGTGGTGTTCCTTTTTGCCACAACGGTTGCCCTCTTGGTAATGTAATACCTGAGTTCAACGATGCGGTTTATAACAAAGACTGGAAAGAGGCATATGACATTCTCATTTCAACCAACAATTTCCCTGAGTTTACGGGACGCATTTGCCCGGCTCCCTGCGAAACAGCCTGCGTGCTGGGCATTAACCAGCCGGCTGTTGTTATTGAAGAAATAGAAAGGCACATCATCGAAATTGCATTTGACAAAGGTTTTGTAAAACCGCGGAAACCAAATATCAGGAGCGGTAAAAAAGTAGCAGTGGTAGGAAGCGGGCCGGCAGGAATGGCGGCAGCGGCACAATTGAACTATGCAGGCCATGCCGTAACGGTTTTTGAAAGAGACGACGCCCCGGGTGGTTTGTTACGCTATGGCATACCTGATTTTAAACTTGAAAAATGGGTGATTGACCGGAGAATTAAACTGATGGAAGAAGAAGGGGTTGTTTTTAAATGCAATGCCAATGTGGGTGTCAATGTAAGTATCAATGATTTGCTGAGGGAATACCATGCTATTGTACTTGCCGGCGGTTCCACTGTTCCGAGGGATTTAAAAATTCCGGGAAGGGAACTGAAAGGCGTCTATTTCGCAATGCATTTCCTTAAGCAACAGAATAAAAGAAACGCAGGAAAAGACCTTTTTGCCAATGCTGCAATTGAAAGCAATATTTTCAGCGAGAACATTCTTGCAAATAAAAAAAATGTAGTGGTGATAGGAGGAGGAGATACGGGAAGTGATTGTGTTGGCACATCCAACCGTCATAAGGCAAAAAGAGTAACACAATTTGAATTGCTCCCCAAGCCACCCGAAAACAGAACAGCATTCATGCCCTGGCCTACTTACCCCATGACATTAAAGACTTCCACATCGCATGAAGAAGGGGCTAACCGTAAATGGGCCATTGCAACAAAGGAATTTGTAGGAGACGGAAAAGGAAATCTGAAAGCATTAAAAATTGTAGACCTTGAATGGACGGCAAGCACTGATGGGAGACCTGCACAGTTTACTGAAAGGCAGGGAAGCGAAAGGGAAATACCCTGCGAACTGGCGTTGCTGGCCATGGGTTTTGTGCACCCACAACATGAAGGTTTACTAAATGAATTAGGAGTAGAACTGGATGACAGAGGAAATGTAAAGGCTTCGGAAAAAACATACCATACTAACATTAATAAAATATTTACTGCAGGCGATATGCGAAGGGGCCAAAGCCTGGTGGTATGGGCCATCAGTGAGGGGAGGGAATGTGCCCGTAAAGCAGATGAATTTTTAACCGGCTCATCAATACTTGAATCAAGGGATACAAACACATTGATTGCATAAATAATTAATTAATATTTTACTCTGTTAAAAAGCCGCTTGAGAAGCCTAAACCGCTTTCAGCGGTTTTTTATTATATAAAAATGTAATGCAACATAAATACAAGGGAATTGCGTAAAAATTACATTATTATACCCGCATCAGACATTTATATAAGTATTTGATTAACTTGAATTTATAAACAAATTCAAGAGTTATATTTTAATTGCATTAAAATAATAAATATGTGAGTATTTATTGATAAACTAACTCGATTTAGTTGTAATTTTACCATGCGATTTTAAGTATATAATATTTTTTAATATTAACAACTAAAAACAACTACAATGAGTAAAAGTACAGCGAAGCAGGTTGCTCCTTTTCTGGTTTTGGCAATCGTGGCAATTGCGGCGATTTTTATTAAGCCAGTTGCAGACTTTGCGGATGCCACAAAGTATAATCCGGCAGATATTGCCTGGATTATCGTGGCAACTGCCCTCGTTTTCCTGATGACCCCGGGGTTGGCCTTCTTTTATGGTGGCATGGTTCATCGCAAAAATGTAATCTCCACTATGATTAAAAGTGTGGTTGCAGCAGGAGTAGTTAGTATTTTATGGGTAACAGTAGGGTTTAGTCTTAGCTTTGGAGAATCCATTGGTGGTTTTATTGGCAACCCTTCTACCTTCCTGTTCTTTAAGGGAGTTAATTCAGGCGCCCCATGGAGCCTTGCACCAAGCATACCTCTCACTCTTTTTGCCCTTTTCCAGTTAATGTTCGCAATTATTACGCCCGGGCTGGTAGTTGGCGCCGTTGCTGAGCGTATCCGCTTTACATCTTACATTTTATTTATAGCCCTCTTCAGTTTACTGGTATATGCACCTCTTGCACACTGGAGCTGGCATCCTGAAGGTTTCCTGTTTAAAATGGGAGCATTAGACTTTGCCGGAGGTACCGTAGTACACATCTCTGCCGGTTGTGCTGCTTTGGCCGGTGCTCTTGTTTTAAAACGCCGCCAGGTGCATATTGAACAAAGAGAAATTCCTCCTGCTAATATCCCTTATGTCCTAATTGGAACAGGCCTGTTGTGGTTTGGCTGGTTTGGATTTAATGCCGGTTCTGCATTGGGTGCAAATGCATTGTCTGTATCAGCCTTTGCTACCACAAACACTGCAGCAGCAGCAGCTGGTTTAAGCTGGATGTTTTTTGATGTAATGCGTGGTAAAAAACCTTCAGTACTCGGTTTTTGTATAGGTGCGGTGGTTGGTCTTGTGGCCATCACCCCCGCGGCTGGTTTTGTTGCAATACCACAGAGTATTTTTGTTGGTGTAGTTGCAGCAATCATATCCAATGCAGCTGTGTATTACAAGCAAAAGTCTAAACTGGATGATACCCTTGATGTATTCCCCTGCCATGGTATTGGCGGTATGGTGGGCATGCTGATGACCGGTATATTCGCTACCAAAGCTGTAAACGGCGCAGGTAACGACGGTTTGTTCTATGGCAATGGAGCGTTCTTCTTCACCCAGCTGAAGGCTATGGCTATTGCTGTAGGTTACAGTTTTACTGTTTCATTCCTGATCTTCAAGTTTATCAACTTTATACTTCCTTTACGTGTAAGTTCTGAAGAAGAAGTTATCGGGCTTGATGCCACACAGCACAATGAAAAATACCTGCAGGGTACATTATTAATGCCAAGCAATGGCAAAATGGAAGAAAAACTCGTAGATGCAGACGCAGAATAAGAAAAAGGTACAGCATATAGTATAAGCTTCGGCAAAAAGCTTATCGCCGTACCCTTCTCTCATTTAAAAACTAAAAACAAAACACAATGTTAAGAAAAATTCTCCTGCCTTCAGTGGCAGCTATTATCGGTGTGTCTGCATGGGCACAAGAAACTGCTAAAGAAGAAGAAAAACCTGCAACTAAGTTTTCAGGGTTTGTTGATGTGTATTACAAGTACGATCTCAGTAATTCTGCTGCCAATAATTATACAAGTTTTACCAACAGCCACAATTCCTTTGAACTGGGAATGGCCTCATTAAAAGTTGAGCACAGCATTGGTAAAGTAAGTATGGTAGCTGATCTTGGCTTTGGTAAAAGAGCCCGTGAATTTTCTTATAACGATGATGGCATTACAGCTTCAATCAAACAATTGTTCGTAAGCTATGCTGCTGCCGACTGGATTAAGTTTACCATGGGCAGCTGGGCAACACATGTGGGTTATGAACTGGTTGATGCCCCTGCCAACCGAAATTACAGCATGGCTTATATGTTCTCATGGGGGCCTTTCTTCCATACAGGACTTAAAGCTGATATTACTGCGGGAAAACACGGTTTTATGCTGGGTGTTGCAAACCCTACTGACCTTAAGTTCTCCCCGCTTACTGCAAAAAAATATGCCATTGCACAATACAGCTTTGCAGCAAGCGATAATTTTAAAGCCTATCTGAATTATGTTGGAGGTAAAAGATCCGTTGATTCTGCAAAAACCAACCAGGTTGACCTCGTGGTTATCGGAAAAGTAAGCGATAAATTCAGCATAGGTTACGACGGAACAGTAGCCAGCACCAAAACACAAACCGGCGGCAAGTATGGTGATGCACAAAGCTGGTGGGGTTCTGCCCTGTACCTGAATGTGGATCCCAAGCCTTCTTTCGGTTTAACACTCCGCGGTGAACTCTTTGATAACAAGAAATACCTTCTTCCGATTGGTACCGAAGGTGCAAGCATTTTTGCTACCACCCTTTCTGCCAATATTAAAGTAGGTTCATTGATTATTATTCCTGAATTCCGTTTTGAAAGTTCCGGTAAAGATATTTATTCAAACAAGAGCGGTACCCCTAAATCCTCCGCCGCCAATCTCCTGCTTGCAGCAGTATATACATTCTGATGAAAGCAGGTTAATTTTGGTCAATAATGAATCGGGGCAGCCTTAGTGCTGCCCCTGATTTTTTATGCTGAGTTCCTTCCAGCATTGATGATCCCGAAAGAACAGCGCATCACCAGCTTCTCATAATCGGCTTTAAAAGGCGACTGCACCAGTTGCTCTTCGGTATCCCTTACTTTACTTATTGCATATTGCTGTATGGTAGTTAACGGCAATACAATTCTTTCACGCATTTGTATTGACAGTTGCTCAACCGGATAATCGGTCATCAGTTCAGCTTTTCCCGACAGGTGAAAGATATACCGCTTGGTTAATTCATACTCGCTGTAAATCATATTCCACATAATACCGTGTACCTTATGTTCAGCCAGGAATTCTGTAAGCGGGAAATAACATTTTTTCATAGCCATCTCACAGTTATCCAAAAGGGTTTTAAAAAAAGGCGATCCCCTGTATAAAGCCCTTAGTTCACTTAATTTTCCTTTGGCCTCCATTTTCTTTAAAGCAGTGCCTACTCCATAATAACCAGTTACATTCTGCTTAAGCTGGCTCCAAGCCCCAACAAATGGTATGGCCCGCAGGTCCTTTAAGGTAAGCCTGCCGGAAGCGCCCCTCTTGGCAGGCCGGCTGCCGATATTGGTTTCCGCATAAAACTTAAGCGGGCTGACATGTCCGAGATACTCAAGAAAATAAGGGTGGTTCTTCAACTCAACATAAGCGTTATGGCTTTCTTCTGCCAGTTCCTGCAGCAGCGATTCCTCTTTTTCTGATAAAGTAATGTCCTTATCAGAAAATAAATCGTTTGAAATACCGGCATTGATAAGCTGCTCAATATTAAACTGCGCTGCATCAACAGTGCCAAAATTGGAACTTACGGTTTGCCCCTGTATGGTGAGCTGAATTTCTTTATTGGCAATATTTTTTCCCAGGGAAGAATAAAACTTATGCGTTTTTCCGCCGCCCCTTGCAGGTGGCCCCCCCCTGCCATCAAAGAAAATAACATCAATATTGTATTGCCTGGATATGGCTGTTAATTCTTCTTTGGCTTTATATATGCTCCAGTTGGCCATCAGGTAACCGCCGTCTTTTGTACCGTCGGAAAAACCCAGCATAATCGTCTGGCTGTTACCCCGGCGCTGAAGAAGTTTTTTATAAACCGGCTGTTCATAAAGGGCTTTCATTACAGGTGCGGCATTCCGCAAATCATCAATGGTTTCAAACAAAGGAATAATATCAACATTAATTTCGTCCGCATTCCATCCGCTTAACAAAAACAACCCGAATACTTCTGCGGCGTTAAGTGCACTGTTGCACTGGCTGATGATGTACCTGTCGCAGCCTACCTCCCCGTTGTACTGCTGTATATCTTTTATTGCTGCAATGGTTTGTAATGTATCAAGTGTAATTGCATCTTCAATTTGCTTCAGATCAACCCTTTTGTTAAGAGTGGTAAGCGCTGTTATTTTTTCATCTTCACGCATACTGCTGTAGCCCGTGGGAAGGGCATCTGTATGGGAAGCAATATAATCCAGCACTTTGCCGTGCACAGAACTGTCCTGCCTTATATCAAGCGAAGCAAAATGCAAACCGAATGTTTCAACTTTATTGATAAGGCTGTTGACAAGATGAACAAATAAACCGTTGTGCTGGTAAACAAGTGTTTCCCTGATCTGGTTAAGTGTAGCGAGTATTTCTTCCCTGGTAAGGTCAGTGCGCTGGCCAGGTATGAAAATATTGTTATACAGTTTTTTTTCCAGGTCGGCCAGTTGGGTGTCTGTTCCTTTGAAAGTAAGCCTGCGTTTCAACCTCCTTACCTCTAAATAATAGCATTTGATAATTGAACCGCGGAGTGCATCAGCAACTTTCAATGTAATATCAGCCGTTACAAACGGGTTGCCATCCCTGTCGCCTCCGGGCCAAAAACCCATTTTTATAATGGAATTATTTTTTGATACCGCATCAGGGAACTGGTTTTTTATCTGGTTGATGATACGGCCGGCCGCATTGTAAAAAACATTTTCAAGGTACCATACCAGGCTGATGGCCTCATCATAAGGCGTGGGCTTTTGTTTTTTGAAGAATGCTGTTTTACCAAGTTGCTGCAGGTACATATTGATTTGGCCCGCATTATTTTCTGATACGGCCTTTGAAAGGTCGTTGATGATGCCTAAAACAGAACCGGGATAAAACTGGGTGGGATGCGCTGTTAATACCAGCCTGATGGCGAAGTCCTTTAATTTTTCGGTCAATTCGCCCTGCATCTGGCCCTGCAATACTTCGGTTTCAAGCTGTTTCAGGGTACCCAAACCGCTCATGTCATTTACATCCCTGAAGGCGGCGTCTTCAAGGGCATCAAACAATACCACCTGCCGCTCCACATATTGCACAAAACGGAAAAGCAGGTCAAGCTTATCCTGTTCCTTAACATAAGAAGTATGCTTGCTGAAAAACTCTTCAATGATCTGCAGGGGGCTTTGTTTTTTCTTAAAGCCTTCCTCGCAGTTGGAAAGCAGCAGCGACAAGAGGATGCCTGTTTTTTCAATACGGTGAAAGGGCAATGAGGTAAACAGGCTGTTGTACAACTGGAATTTAATACCTACCTGGTTCTTGAATTGCTGCAATGCAGCAGAGGATGAATTACTCATTTCCGAACATTTCTTTATTTCATGGAAACAACTGACCGGCAAGCAATACAGGGGTGGTGAAGTTACTTTAAAATTTTCTGCTTATGCTTGTTTTTTGAAAATTCCTTGGTATCTTCGGCGCTCCTTAAAATGACCGGTTATTACAACTATATCATCTCCCCTTCTTCCGCAGTCCAGGCTGCCGGAGTATCCGTTATCAGCACAACCATTACCACAATCCGCTAAGCGGATTGTACAATTACATATTACACCACGGGCCATTGGCTACACTTACAGCAAGTCTTATTTTATTTCATTTTTAAATCATCCTAACAGCAAAATATGCGGGTACTGAAATTTGGCGGAACTTCTGTCGCAAATGCAAAAAACATAAAACTGGTTACCAGTATAGTTAAAGATAAATTATCATCACCGGTAATTGTTGTGGTATCCGCCCTTGGCGGAACAACCGATGCGCTGATCAATTGCGGCACACTTGCATCTGAAGGAAACGAAGAATACAAAGCCATCCTTCATCAGCTTGAGCTAAGGCATTTTGAAACAGTAAAAGAACTTATACCGGTACAGCAGCAGAGCGCTGTATTAAGCATGGTTAAAAAGATTTGCAATGAAATAGAAGACATCTGCAACGGTATTTTTCTTTTACGTGAACTATCTGCACGTACCAAAGACAGGGTGGTGAGTTATGGTGAATTACTTTCTTCGCAGATCATTGCCGCAGCATTTCAGTCAACAGGGACGCCGTGTATGTGGAAAGACAGCAGGGAACTCATACGCACCAATTCAAATTTTGGCAATGCAGCGGTTGACTTTAATATTACAGAAGAAAACTGCCGTATTTATTTTACTGAACAGGAACAGCAGTTGTTTATCCTTCCCGGTTTTATTGCTTCTGATGAAAATGGTGCCACCACCACATTGGGCAGGGGCGGTTCAGATTATACTGCTGCAATTTTTGCTTCAGCATGTAATGCAACAGACCTTGAAATATGGACGGATGTATCCGGTATGATGACCGCTGACCCGAGGCTTGTTGCCAATGCAAAAGTGCTCCCGCATATTTCTTACCAGGAAGCCATGGAACTTTCGCACTTTGGAGCTAAAGTTATTTATCCGCCCACCATACAACCGGTGATGAGCAAAAACATCCCGGTGTGGATAAAGAATACATTTGCAGCACAGGATTATGGAACCGTAATTGAAAATGTGCCTGCTGAGAACGGCAGCATCATCCGCGGCATTTCAAGCATCAACAATATTGCGCTGCTGAGCCTTGAAGGAAGCGGCATGGTGGGCATCCCCGGTTTTTCAAAAAGATTGTTTGAAGCCTTATCCAATGAAAAAATAAATGTCATCCTCATCACCCAGGGTTCATCCGAACATTCCATCTGCGTGGCGATAGACGCAGCCGCAGCTGAAAAAGCAAGGGTTGCTGTTAACGCAGCTTTTGATTATGAAATCAGCATAAAAAAAGTTGACCCCATTGAAGCGGAAAAGGAACTTTCCATTGTGGCATTGGTAGGTGACCATATGAAAAGCCATCCCGGTATTAGCGGAAGGATGTTTGGCGCACTGGGAAGGAACGGCGTGAATGTAAGGGCCATCGCACAGGGGTCTTCTGAAAGAAATATATCTGCAGTTATCTCCACCAAGGATGTAAAAAAAGCGGTTAACGTTTTACACGAAGAGTTTTTTGAAACCACGTACAAGCAGGTTAACCTTTTTATTGTAGGCACAGGCAATGTGGGGCGCAAATTGCTTGACCAGATCAAACAACAGCAGCAATACCTTGCTGATCATCTTCGCCTGAACATAAGGGTTGTGGGCCTTACAAACAGCCGCAAAATGCTGGTGAACGAAGAAGGTATTGACATGAACGGCTGGAATGAAAAACTGCAAAATGGTGAAATGGCGGTAATGGATTATTTTATTGATACCATCATCAACCGGAACCTTCGCAATTCGGTTTTTGTGGATATAACCGGAAGTGATGTGGTGGCCCGTGTATATGACAGGCTGCTGCAAAAAAGTATTTCTATTGTGGCCTGTAATAAAGTGGCAGCTTCATCTCCCTACAACTATTATAAAAAAATAAAAGACCTGTCAAGGGAATACAATACTCCTTTCCTGTTTGAAACCAACGTAGGTGCAGGTTTACCGGTAATAGGCACACTGAATGACCTTGTGCGCAGCGGAGATAAAGTAAATAAGATTGAGGCTGTACTGAGCGGTACGCTCAATTTTGTTTTTAACCATTATAACGGCGAAAGAAGTTTTACAGAAGTGGTAAAGCAGGCGCAGGATGAAGGATATACTGAACCTGATCCGCGGCTTGACCTGAGTGGAACAGATGTAATGAGAAAGATACTGATACTGGCAAGAGAAGCAGGCGAACAGCTTGAGATGAGCAGCATTTCCTGTAATTCGTTCCTGCCTGAATCATGTATGGAAGGCGACGTAAATGCTTTTTATAAAGAACTTGCAAAACATGAGGCGCATTTCCGTAAGCTTTATAAAGAAGCTGCAGAAAAAAACAACAAGCTGAAATTTGTAGCAAAGTATGAGAATGGAAAAGCGGCCGTGGGTTTACAACACATTTCACCGCAGCATGATTTTTACCACCTTTATGGAAAAGACAATATAGTATTGTTTTATACCGAACGCTATCCTGAACAACCACTGGTGATTAAAGGGGCAGGCGCAGGCGCAGAAGTTACAGCAAGCGGTGTGTTTGCAGATATTATAAGAGCAACCCTCACCTGACCTCTCCCTGCAGGGAGAGGAACTGTCAACTACAGAATTCAGTTGAGCATCAGTTATTGAGCATTGAACACTGGTTAGTAATGAGAGAAATAAAAATAAAATCACCGGCTACTGTAGCCAATCTTGTTTGCGGTTTTGATGTGCTGGGGCTTGCACTGAATGAACCTTATGATATCATGACAATGAGATTGATTGATGAACCGGTGGTGAGGATATCAAACAACGATGAATTTAATTTGCCCACCGATCCGCAAAAGAATGTAGCAGGCGTTTCACTTTTATCTGTTATTGAAAAATTGCAAAACAAAAACGGGTTTGAGGTAACCATAGAAAAACACATCAAACCGGGAAGTGGTATCGGGTCAAGTGCTGCAAGCGCAGCAGGCGCTGTTGCTGCAGCCAATCTTCTTCTGGGAAATATTTTTTCAAAAGAAGAACTGGTGCAGTTTGCCATGAATGGGGAGAAGCTGGCATCGGGAGTGAAACATGCGGATAATATCGCTCCCTGTCTTTACGGTGGTGTTACCCTCATCCGTTCTATTCATCCATTGGATATTGTTACGCTTGAAGTGCCTGATCTGTATGTTACCATTGTTCACCCGCAAATAGAAGTGCGTACATCTGATGCAAGACAGATACTGCGCAAAGAAGTTTTGCTGAAAGATGCCATTAAACAATGGGGAAATATTGCGGGCCTTGTTGCAGGCTTTATGAAAAAAGATTATGAGCTTATCGGCCGTTCGCTGGAAGATGTAATTATTGAACCTATACGCAGCATCCTTATACCCGCTTTTGATGAAGTGAAAAAAAGATGCAAAGAAGC
>JANRKT010000083.1:0-8978 GCA_033763355.1 Chitinophagaceae bacterium
GTGGCGGATACCATTATCGTAAACCTTCCGGTGCAGAGTGCAGAATTGGATGGCAGCGGATCATTTGACCCGGATGGCACGATAGACAGCTATGTATGGGCTTATGTGGACGGGCCGGTGGCGCCAATATTATTAACACCAACAAAAGCCAAAACAATAATTAAAGACCTTCAGGGCGGGATATTTACTTTCGAACTCACCATTATTGATAACAAAGCTGCAGTAACCAAAGCAAGGGTTGTAGTGGTAGTAAAGAACAGTACGAACAGGAGGTTAATACCACAGGTAAAGTTGTACCCGAATCCTGCAGGGCCCAACACCAATGTAACTATTGAAACAGATGCAACAGGAAGGACATCAATAACGTTACTTAATCAGAATGGCAAACCGGTATTCAGGGAAGAGTTTGTAAAGGGCACATCATCGCTTACCAAAGCAATAAACATTGGCCGTTTGCCGAAGGGAGTGTATATGGTGGTAGTACAGGTAGATGCCCAGGAAAAAGTGGTAAGAAAGCTGGTTAAAGTTTGGTAGAAGTATATATAAAGGGTATGGAAATGCAACTGGCATATTTGTCAGTTGCATTTTTTTTATCTGGCTGGCTTGCTCAACTTGTGCAACAACATCTTTGTATAATCACATTTACCCCTGCAGTATATATTTTATCAAGTAAGCCTTAAAATTTTCTCACCGCCATTCAGTATAACTACTCTATTTTATTGTGTTGAAAATACTTGTTGTGCTGATTTGTCAGCAGCCAACTGAGTTGTTGAATATGTAAGGCTTTCTTATTCACGGCCTCCTGTATTACAATCATATATAAGTTGTTTCGGATGATAGGATTGAAAAATACACCGGTTAAATTTGGTATCAATTTTGTTTTGAAAGAGGAGTTTTATAAGTTCCTGAAAAACCTTTGCAGGTTTTGAAATCAATGTAGTGTTTCCGAAAATCAGAAAGCAGATTTCCTGCAAAAAATACACATAGTATTCTTTTATAGAACTTTTATGTGAAGTGTTTAAAAATTTTGTGTAACCAGATATTGAAGTGAAAAAAGGCATTTATTGAACAAAAAATCCAATACACTATGAAACCAGAATGCTGCCTGCAAACCTGTTTTATTTCTTTTACCGCTTTTACCAGGCGATCCGCCGGTCATAATTCCATCAAAAATTCATTTAATGTTTTTCTTTTCCCTGCTGCAAAAGATGCAGGGGAAAAAGCGCTGTTATGAATTGAAATGAATTATCCGGTTCCCGGTTTAAGTAACAATCCGTTCTTGATTTTTATCCGTGCATTCCTTATGACAAAACCACAGACACTATGAAAAAATTAATTTTACTCCTTGGTACCCTTATTGTTTTTGGCGGCAGTGTTTATTCCCAGTACAAAGACACGGCCTATTTTACCCTGAGCGGGCAGAACAACAGGGTGTTTAAAAAACTCCGTTTTACAAAAACAACCACTTCAGGAGAGAGTACCATAATCGGTCTCATCAACTGCAGTAACATTACATTTGATTCATGTGAGTTTAACGGGGCAGCGCTGATTGTAGGGCTAAAGCCGCAGAATTGCAGCAACATCACCGTTAAGAATTGTGTTTTCAACAATACGGCCAGCGGTGTGTATGCTATTGATTGCGGCAATGGTATCTCAGTAACCAATTCGCGGTTTATTAATATGACCGGACCGCTTGCACGTGGCCAGGCGGTACAATTTAATCGTGTTAACGGTACCGGGCTAAGGATCAATTGTAATTATATAGTGAATGAACTTGGAAAAAGTTATCCTGAAGATCTGATCAATTTGTGCAGCTCTTCTGGTACTGCAGCTGATCCCATCCAGGTAAAAGATAACTATATGAGGGGAGGCGGGCCTTCACTTACAGGAGGCGGAATAATGTCAGGAGATTGCGGAGGAGGCGGATATCAGATTATTGAAAACAATGTGGTGATTGACCCCGGGCAATACGGTGTAGCAATTGCCGGCGGAAAAAATATCCAGTTAAGAAATAATAAAGTATATGGTAAGCAGCAACCATTCACTAATGTAGGGCTGTATGTAGCGGATTATTCCGGTGGTGATTGCGATAACCATATTGTTACAGGCAACCAGGTTTATTGGTTTAACAGTTCAGGCGGCGCCAATCCATTCTGGAGCGCCAATACCTGTACAAATACAGTAATAACCGGCAATTCATGGCAAACAACGGCAGTAACAGCCAACATGCCCCCGCCAGCCTGTGCTGCGCCTTCAACAAATCTTGCACCAACTGCAAATGCGGGCACTGATAAAACAATTACGTTACCCACCAGCACGGTTTCATTAACCGGCAGCGGAACAGACCCTGATGGTTCCATTATAGGTTATACATGGAGCAAAGTAAGCGGCCCGGCAGGAGGAACCATTGCAAGTCCTAATGCTGCATCCACCAATATTACCGCATTGCAACAGGGAACATACGTTTTCAGGTTAACGGTTTTTGACAATGCCGGAGCCACTGCTACAGATGATGTGCAGGTAACTGTAAACGCAGCTCCGCCACCACCACCGCCCAACCAGGCGCCATCAGCTAATGCAGGAGCCAATCAAACCATTACCCTTCCAACAAATACTGTCTCTTTAACAGGCAGCGGCACTGATCCTGATGGGGCAATAACAGGTTATGCATGGATTAAAGCAAGCGGGCCCGCAGGAGGAACAATTTCAGCTCCCACTGCTGCATCAACCAATATTACCGGGTTACAGCAGGGGGTTTATGTTTACAGATTAACTGTTACTGATAACAATGGTGCTACAGCAACTGATGATGTGCAGGTAACAGTTAATGCAGCTCCTCCTCCGCCACCCAATCAACCACCTGTAGCCAATGCAGGATCAAACCAGATCATAACCTTACCAACCAATTCAACAACATTCAACGGCAGCGGAACTGATGCTGACGGAACAATAGCAACTTACATATGGACTAAGGTAAGCGGTCCTGCTGGTGGTACAATTACTGCACCTGGTGCAGCTGCAACCAGTATCACTGCATTGCAGGAAGGAACTTATGTATTCAGGCTGACAGTAACAGATAATGCAGGTGCAACAGCAACGGATGATGTGCAGGTTATTGTTAATGCAGCCCCTGCAGCGCAGCAAACCATTACAACACGTGAAGTAACAACCGGTTTGACTTTTCCCTGGGAAATTTTATGGGGTAAAGACAATTCCATCTGGATGACTGAAAGAAACGGAAAGATCAGCAAGATCAATCCTGCAGATGGCGCCATACAATTTTCTCATACCATAACAGAAGTAGTAGCCAACGGGGAGGGTGGTTTGCTGGGCATGGTCCAGCATCCTGACTTTCTCAACAACGGTTACCTGTATGTAGTGTATAATTATAACAAGAATGGAAATTATACGGAGAAGGTAGTAAGGTTTACTTATGCCAATAACGCTTTGGGTAATGCTGTAACCATTATAGATGATATTGCTGCAGCAGGTGTTCACAACGGTTCAAGGCTGCTGATTGTTGCTGATAAACTTTTTATTACCACAGGGGATGCAGCCAATTCTGCTCTTCCGCAGGATGATGCATCACGTTCAGGAAAAGTATTGAGGTTAAATCTTGATGGAACAATTCCCGCTGACAACCCCGTTGCAGGAAACCCCATGTGGAGCAAAGGCCTGCGCAATTCACAAGGGCTTGTTTTTGCAAATAACATCATGTATTCATCTGAACATGGTCCCGATATTGAAGATGAGATCAACATCATTGAAAAGAGCCGTAACTACGGTTGGCCTAATGTAAACGGCCCCTGTGATGGTGGTGAAACAACTTTTTGTAATGCCAATAATGTAAAAGCGCCTCTCTGGTCAAGCGGGGGATTTACGATTGCTGTATGCGGTCTGGACTATTATAACAACAATCATTTGCCGGAATGGAAAAACTCGCTTCTTCTGGCCACGCTGAAAGATGCTACCTTTTATCAGTACCAGCTGAGTGCAGACGGATTATCTGTTGTAAACAGAAAAGAATTTTTCAGGGGAAACTGGGGCAGGCTCAGGGACATTGCCGTTTCTCCTGATGGCAAGGTTTATATCTGTACGAGTAATGGCGGGGGTAATGACAGGATTATTGAAGTATCTAACTCAGCCGCGCCACTTCCCAATCAGCCACCTGTAGCCAATGCAGGGGCAGACAAGGTAATTACATTGCCAACCAATACCACCACATTCAATGGCACAGCAACCGATGCTGACGGTACAATAGCCACTTATGTATGGAGCAAAGTAAGCGGTCCTGCAGGCGGCACCATTGCTACAGCCAATGCAGCCACAACCAACATTACTGCATTGCAGCAGGGTGTATATGTGTTCAGGTTAACAGTAACTGATGATGACGGGGCAACAGATACCGATGATGTGCAGGTAACAGTGAATGCAGCACCTGTACCCAATCAGCCACCGGTAGCCAATGCAGGGGCAGATAAGGTAATTACATTGCCAACGAACACTACATCATTAACAGGCACAGCAACCGATGCCGATGGCACGATAGCTACTTATGCATGGAGCAAAGTAAGCGGTCCCGCAGGCGGAACGATCGCTACAGCCAATGCAGCCACAACAAACATCACTGCATTGCAGCAGGGTGTATATGTGTTCAGGTTAACAGTAACTGATGATGACGGGGCAACAGATACCGATGATGTGCAGGTAACAGTGAATGCAGCTCCGCCACCAACACCCAATCAGCCACCGGTAGCCAATGCAGGGGCAGATAAGGTAATTACATTGCCAACCAATACCACCACACTAAATGGAAGCGGCACGGATGCTGACGGAACCATAACAGCTTACAACTGGACGAAGATAAGCGGCCCTGTACAGGGAACGATAGGAAGTCCCAATACAGCCGCCACCCAGTTGACCAACCTGGCCCAGGGTGTATATCAGTTCAGGTTAAGGGTAACCGATAACGGAGGGGCGACAGGATCAGACACGGTAACTGTAACGGTAAATGCAGCTCCGCCACCACCACCTCCGCCACCGGGAGTAAATCAGCCGCCGGTAGCCAATGCAGGAAGCGATATAGCAGTAACCCTTCCGGTAACAAGTATTACATTAGATGGCAAGGGCTCCTATGACCCTGATGGTACAATAGCCTCATGGGGCTGGGTAATGGTACAGGGATCATTGAGTGCAGCCATATCCAATGGCAACACCTCATCACCGCTGATAAGCAACCTGCAGGAAGGGGTATATGAATTTGAGCTGACGGTAACCGACAACAACGGGGCGGTAGCGAAAGACAAAGTGAAGGTAACGGTGTCGTTATCCAACGAATCACCAGTGGCCAGGGTGGCGGATACCATTATCGTAAACCTTCCGGTGCAGAGTGCAGAATTGGATGGCAGCGGATCATTTGACCCGGATGGCACGATAGACAGCTATGTATGGGCTTATGTGGACGGGCCGGTAGCTGCAAGGGTACTTTCACCAACAAAGGATAAAACTGTGGTAACAGACCTGCAGGCGGGTACCTATACTTTTGAGCTTACAATAATAGATGACAAAGGAGCGCCAAGCAAAGCAAGGGTAGTGGTGATAGTGAAAAACAGTACCAGCAGGAGGCTTGTGCCAACTGTAAGCATGTATCCCAATCCAGCTTCGGATAACGTTAACCTCGCCATTGAAACCGATGCAACCGGAAGGACTTCGGTTACAGTGTTTGATCTGAATGGCCGTCCGGTTCACAGGGAGGAATTTGTAAAAAATACAGCATCATATTTAAAACAACTTGATGTAAGCCGTCTGCCTAAAGGATCCTACCTGGTAGTGGTGCAGGTGGACATACAGGAAAAAGTAGTGAAAAGGCTGGTTAAAATTTTAGATTAAGCGCTTCATAGTATTAAAACAAAAGGCAACTGGTATTAACCGGTTGCCTTTTTTCATAAATAAATGCGTGTATTCAAAATCAGCTTTCAAAACCCAGCTTTATCTTTCCCAGTAAATCTTTTTCAATCATTTGTTGCGCCAGCAAAATCATATTCTCAAAAGCATGGCCATGCGATATGCCATGCCCGATTATAACGGGTTTTGCAATCCCGAGTACCGGCACCCCGCCATACTGTTCAAAATTAAAACGGTCGAAATATTTGTCATGGATATTCCTTCTTTTTACAATATCGTAAATGCTCTCCGCCATTTTCAGCACCACATTGCCGGTATACCCCTCGCATACAATAACATCGGCTTTGTCAAGAAAAATATCCCGGCCTTCAATATTCCCGATAAAGTTGATCTTGTTGCTTTCTTTTAATAACGGGAAAGTCGCCTGCATCAGTAAATTGCCCTTGCCTTCTTCTTCGCCAATGTTCAATAAGCCAACCCTGGGGTTTTCAATACCCCATACATGCTGCACAAACAAAGAGCCAAGCAAAGCAAACTGAACGAGGTTTTCCGGTTTGCAATCTGAATTGAGGCCTGCATCAAGCAGCCAGCCCAATGTGCCGTTTTCACGGGGCATATATGCGCCTATAGTTGGCCGTTGTACGCCTTCAATGGGCTTAACACTGTGCAGCGAGCCCACCAGCATGGCGCCGGTATTGCCAGCACTGATAAAAGCATCAATTTTTCCGGTTGAAAGAAGATGAAAGCCGATAGCAATAGATGACTTCTGTTTTTCCTTTAATGCTTTAATGGGATGTTCATGGTAACCGATTACCTGCGGTGCATGAACAACTTTAAGAAGGGGAGAAGTGAGCTGATGCTGTTCCAGCAGGGGTTTAACCTGGGTTTCATCGCCAATTAAAATAAGGTTAGCGGGGCGCTGCTGTTCGGCCAGGTATAACTGTACGCCCTTAACAGCTTCAACAGGGGCAAAATCCCCGCCCATCATGTCCAATCCGATATTCATATAACAAATGTGATGAGAAAATCGGAAAAATAAAATTCCAAACCCCAAAACTTGTTATAGCCGGGATTTGGAACCTGTTATAAAATTATAAAGCAGTTATTTAACCGGGGATTTTTCCGCTACCACTTTTCCTTTATAGTACAGCTTGCCTTCGCTTACGTGTGCACGGTGGCGCACATGTATCTCTCCTGTTGTGCTGTCTTTGCTTAAAGTTACTTTTTCAGCTTTATAATGCGTCCTTCTTTTGGCGCTGCGTTGCTGGGAATGTCTCCGTTTTGGATTTGGCATAACGCTAAATTTTAAATGTTTCTGAATTTATCCAAACCCTTCCATATCGGGTTTTCTTTCTGTTTTTGTTTTTCGTTCATTTTCTTCAGCGTCTCAAGGGCTTCCTTGTTACACTTCGGCCCGCCGGTTTCTGATTCCTCACACATCCGGTAAGATGGTACACTCAGGCTAATGAACTCGTATATCCAGTTGGCCACATTAAGATGGCTTTCACCCCTCGAAATATAATATACATCCGGGTCTTCATCTTCTCCGGCCTTTTCTTCAGGGTTGTCAACCATTTTTACCAGCACTTCAAAATCTTCCCACAATGTTTTGGTAAGCGGGTTGCCGCACCTGTCGCATGTTACATCTACATTGCCTCCCACTTCAAATTTAAGAAGCATGAAAGAAGGTTTCCTGTCAAGCAAAAGGCGCACCTTTGAATGGCATTGACTGAAATCCTGGCCTGGAAATGCTGCAAAGAACTTGTCGTCAACTTCGTAATTGAACTCATGAACCCCCGGTTTCAGGCCTACAAACGCTATTTCATATTCCCGCCGGTTCGACATGACATCCTGATTTTAAAGGCTTGCAAAGGTAGGCCAAAATGCTATTCCTTCAAACTAAAATTATTTCATTTTATCTGGCGTTTGTGAAGCATCCGGCCATTGCTTTTGTCTATATTGTTTTACGTTTATATGCGTATAAAAATAAAAAACTCAGTTTGGCGATGGGGCCTGTTGGTTGTGCTGGTTGTAATTATCAGGCTGATTTCCAGTAATAAAAAGTGGGTTGAAGACAATTATTCTTCGGGTATTTATCCTGTGACCGGAGTTTTTTTCAGGACAGTTTTCGGATGGCTTCCTTTTAGTTTGGGAGATTTGATTTACACTGCTGTGGTTTTATGGGTTATTTATGACATCGTATGGCTCCTGGTAAAAGTTTACCGCAAAGAGTACAGTACGCAACATGCCAAGTCAGGGCTTTTAAAATATTTGGGCCTGATGCTGCTTGTGTATATCATGTTTAATCTTTTCTGGGGATTGAATTATAACCGGAGGGGGATTGCCCATCAGCTGGCGTTAAATGTGGAAGAGATAAAGCTGGAAGAATTACGCTGGCTTGCCGATACACTTTTAAAAAAGACCAACGCACTGCAGCAGGGCAACACCCGGTTGCTTAATGCACCCGATAAAATGATCTTTAAAAAAACTGTCGCAGTTTATGGCAACCTGAAACAGGATTTTCTTTTCCTGCAATATTCCGTTCCGTCTATCAAGCCTTCTATGTTTGGTGTGCTGGGAAATTATATGGGATATATGGGATATTACAATCCTTTTACAGGGGAGGCACAGGTGAATACTACTGTTCCGCGGTGGACTTTACCTTTTGTTGCCTGTCATGAAGTGGCGCACCAACTGGGCTATGCAAAAGAAAACGAAGCCAATTTTGTAGGATACCTTGCGGCCAAACAATCCGGCGACACCGCATTTCTTTACTCCGTTTATTTTGATTTGTTTTTGTATGCCAATACAGAATTGTTCATAAAGGATTCAACAACAGCAAGGGCAAACCTGAAAAGACTTACTGACGGAGTAAAAAAAGACTTGAAGGAACTGAGGGATTTTCAGCGCAGGTATGAAAACCCGCTGGATAAACTGGTTGATGTGTTTTATAATAATTTTCTCAAGTTAAATGAACAGCCTGCCGGCAACCGCACCTACAACAAAGTTATACTCTGGCTGATGGCGTATTATAGGAAGTATGGGGAGTTGTGAGTGGGAAGCAGGGGGTAAGA
>JANRKT010000084.1:0-18815 GCA_033763355.1 Chitinophagaceae bacterium
CAGAGCAGGGAAGTAAAAGAAATACAGAAAAGGATTTTTGAGTTCAGTGAGTTTATGGTGCATGTATTGAAAAAGGAAGATGTTGGCGCTTCGCTGAAAGGCAAAGCAACATACCACGATTCATGTGCAGGCCTGCGTGAATGTAAGATCAAAGAAGAACCAAGAAAACTGCTGGCGAATGTTAAAGGCCTTGAGCTTACTGAAATGAATGATGTGGAAACCTGTTGCGGTTTCGGCGGCACTTTCGCCGTAAAGTTTGAACCCATTTCCATTGCTATGGGCGACCAGAAAACCAGCAATGCAGCAGCAACAGGGGCTGATTACATTATCTCTACCGACATGAGTTGTTTGATGCACATAGACGGGGTGATGAAAAATAAAGGGCTGAAAGTTCAGTCCATGCACCTTGCAGATGTGCTGGCAAGCGGGTGGTAGGCCCAAAATGTAAAATGCAAAGCGCATAGTACAAAACGCAATATTCTAATTTCTTTGGTTTTATCTCTCTCTTAATTTTCCCAAATCATTTTACATTCTTTATTTTACATTCAAAATTTTATATTTCTTATGGCTTATTGGTTAGTCAAATCAGAACCTTCTGCTTATTCATGGGAGAAGCTTGAAAAAGACAAGCAAACCATGTGGGATGGTGTGCGTAACTATGCTGCCCGCAACCATCTTAAAGCAATGAAAAAAGAGGATGAAGTTTTCTTTTATCACAGCAATGAAGGTTTGAATATTGTGGGCATTGCAAAAGTGGCCAAAGAAGCTTACCAGGATCCCACTACGGATGAAACAGCATGGGTGGTGGTTGACCTGAAGCCATATAAAAAACTAAAGAATCCCGTAGCCCTGGACAGCATTAAAAAAGATAAACGTCTTGCAAACATGGCGCTGGTAAGAATCGGCCGGCTCTCTGTGCAGCCCGTTACAGATGCAGAGTATAAAACCATTCTTGAACTTGCCGGTGAGAAATAAAACCTGACAGATTTTTTTGGAAAGCTTTTGTTTACGCAACATCTTGCATAAATCTGTCAGGTTTTAAGAAAACTGCAAATGATTAAGTATTATGAACAGTAAATTCTTCATCTGCCTCTCTGCCGTTTTTATAGTTGCCTGTATCGCTTCCTGTGCACAAATTGAAACACATAAGGTTTCTCCCGCTGCAACGGGCGCCGCTATTCAAAATGTACACTCAGACCATTACGTTTACCTGAACAGCTCAGTAAAACCCCTCAATAAACTTTTAATCAGCATAGTAGGCACAGGCGGACATGCAGACAATTTCAGCTCATTCAGTATTGCTGCTGCAAACCTCGGCTATCATGTCATCAGTATAGATTATAAAAATGAGGTGGTAACAACCGCCTGCAGCAACAGTGCAGACAGCAGTTGCTTTGATGAATTCAGGCAGGAAATTGTTTTTGGTACACAGGTAAGCGATACAGTAAAGGTTGACAGCGCCAACAGCATTTATAACCGCATTGTAAAACTGGTTACTTACCTGTCTGAAAATCATAAAAACGAAAACTGGAAACAGTTTATTAAAGGAAGGGATATTAATTGGGCAAAATGTACACTGGTGGGCCATTCCCAGGGCGCCGGCCATGCAGCTTATATTGCCAAACATCATGCAGTGGAAAAAGCGATCATGCTTGCAGGGCCGCAGGATTACCGTTCAAATTTTTCATCCCCTGCTATGTGGCTGTCATTACCGGGCAAAACCGATCCGGTTCGCTATTATGCATTGCTTCATGAAAAAGACCCTTACGATTGCAAAAAGCAAACTGCAAACTGTATGGTATTGATGCAGGGCGGCAACCCCTCAACAGTTACACTTAATGATGTTGCCCCGTATGAAGGCAAAGGAAATATCTTTATCACAAATATTGCCACCAATCAGCCGCATGGCATTGTAACTGATGCCCTCTTTATCAAAACATGGCAATATATATTGCAGGAAGAACCTCATAAAAAATAACCATCCCGTTTCTTCTCTTGCCTTAACTTTTTATTTGGGTTACTTTTTCACGGCTGCCGGAATCAATAACCGGTTCTCATTTGCAATTGCAAGTAATGAAACAACCAAACCAATAATGCAGTAAGCCTTATGTAAAAAGAAGGTAGCTGCATCTTTTATTCATCAACCCGAAAATAATATTAGTCATGAAAGCAAAATTACTGTTACTGGCTTTTGCCGGTATGATATTCTCCTGCAATAACTTTTCAAATGAATCTGCTTTACAGAAATTGCCTGATTTAAAAGAAAAGCAAATGGAAACTTCAGAAGGTTTTTTGTCAGCAACTGATTCTTCGGTTTCCTTAAATGAAACCAGGCAGGAAGACGAAAAATCACCGACAACGCCTCGCCAAAAACCTAAACCGTCAGAACAACCAAAATCTCCCAATATTGATTGGGATAAAAAAATAATAAAGACAGCCACGCTTAATGCAGAAGTAAAAGATTACCGGGCTTACTATTCTGTGTTGCGTTCAACCGTTAAACAATTTGGGGGATATATTGCACAGGAACAACAAAACCAATCCGCTTACCAGCTTACCAATACTGTTATTATTAAAGTGCCTGTTGACCAGTTTGATAATGCAGTAACAGCATTGATCCCGGAAAGTGAGAGAATTATTGAGAGAAAAATTACTTCTGCAGATGTAACTGGTGAGGTAGTTGATACCAAATCACGAATGGAGGCTAAAAGGCAGGTAAGGCTGCGTTATCTTGATCTGCTGAAACAGGCAAAGAATATGGAAGAAATCCTGCAGGTTCAAAATGAAATCAATGACATCCAGGAACAAATTGAATCTGCTGACGGAAGGCTGAATTATCTCACCCATTCTGCTGCATTCAGCACCATTAACCTTACTTTTTTCCAGGTGCTTGATGCCGGTGCAAAAGACACTACCGATCCGGGTTTCTGGAAAAAGATAATCATTGCTTTTAAAAACGGCTGGAGTTTTGTCGGGGAGCTGGTTGTTGGCCAGGTGAATTTATGGCCTTTATGGTTGATGATAATTGGCGTTGTAGCAGTTTATAAAAAAGCAAGAACAAGGAAAATTAAACCGGTTTCTTAACCCTTCACTTGCCATCCTTTCGCTTGATCCCTGCATTAAAACAAGCAGGCAGCTTAGGGTTGGCAACCTTTTTTTGCCGCTGTTGTATTTAAGCTATATTAGAGGATAAATTTTTTCTTTTGTCTTCTTCCCCAACACAACTTAAACGTACACTTACACCCGCCATGCTATGGGGCCTTGGTGTGGGTTATGTTATTTCAGGAATGTATTTCGGCTGGAACCTCGGTTTGGAGAAGGGGGGCACATGGGGCTTAGCTATTGCAACTTTTTTTATAATCATTCTTTACATCACTTTCACTTTCAGTTATACTGAACTGGCCTGCGCCATTCCAAAAGCCGGCGGCGCATTTGATTACGCCACCCGTGCATTGGGAAACGATCTTGGCTTTATTGCAGGCATGGCGCAGAATATTGAATTTATCTTTGCCCCGCCTGCTATTGCTTTTGCCATCGGCGCTTATTTTAATTTGTTCTTTCCGCAAGTGCCTGTTATTGCAATTGCCATTTTTGCCTACCTGGTTTTTACAGCACTGAACATTTATGGCGTAAAAGCAGCAGCCACTTTTGAACTGCTGATTACTGTGTTAGCCGTAGCGGAACTGCTGATATTTGCCGGGGTGGCCTTACCGCATTTTGAAATTAAAAATTTACAGCGCAATGCTTTTCCCAACGGATGGCAGGGGGTGTTTGCATCCGTTCCTTTCGCCATCTGGTTTTTTCTGGCTATTGAAGGTGTGGCCAATGTTGCCGAGGAAGCCATCAATCCCAGGGGCACCATGCTGCTGGGTTTTGGTTCTGCTATAATAACACTTGTTGTATTGTGCATACTTACTTTTATAAGTTCGGTTGGAGTGGCCGGGTGGGAAGCCATTGTTTATAAAACTGACAGAACCACTTCCGATTCCCCTTTGCCGCTTGCATTAAGCCATGTGGTAGGTGAAAATAACTTTCTTTACCATTTGCTGATTACGGTAGGATTGTTTGGCCTTATTGCTTCTTTTCATGGTATCATTCTTGCCGCAGGGCGTTCAAGTTTTGAATTTGGCAGGGTGCAGTTTGCCCCGGCCTTTTTAGGAAAAATCCACCCGAAATTTCAAACTCCTGCCAATGCACTGCTCATCAACATGCTGATTGGCATTATTGCCCTGCTGACAGGAAGAACTGCCGAAATCATTACCATATCCGTTTTTGGTGCATTAACGCTGTACATTATTTCCATGATTGCTTTATTCAGGCTGAGAAAAAAAGAACCGCAATTGGAAAGACCTTTTAAAACACCGCTGTATCCTTTTTTTCCCGCTGTTGCTTTATTCATCGCAGTGGTTTCATTACTGGCCATGACGATCTATAATTTTAAACCGGCTGTTGTTTATTTTTTAATATTGCTGATCTGTTTTGCCCTGTTTAAAATTTTATACCGCAGGAAACCGGTAACTATTCAGTAAATTATGGTTAACAATCTCAATACATGAATACCAGGGAAATCCTTCAATACGTAAAAGACCATCCTTCAGGAAAAGTAAAAATCGCTTACAGTGATATTGACGGCATTCTGCGGGGCAAATACATTTCATCAGAAAAATTTCTTTCGGTTGCTGAAACCGGAACAACATTCTGCGATGTGGTATTTGGATGGGATGCAGGCGATGTGGTGTATGATAATGTAAAATACACCGGCTGGCATACGGGCTATCCTGATGCGCTTGCAAGGATTGATCTTTCAACTTTCAGAAAAATACCCTGGGAGAATGGTGTGCCTTTCTTCTTGGGAGAGATCATTGATGATAAGGGAAACCCGGCTTATGTTTGCCCAAGGCAACTGCTGAAAAAAGTTATTGATGATGCAACCAAAGAAGGTTTCACTGCTTATTTTTCACAGGAGTTCGAATGGTTCAATTTTGCTGAAACACCGCAAAGCGCCAATGATAAACAATTCAAGAACCTTATACCGTTAACACCCGGTATGTTTGGTTATTCCATTTTGCGGAGCAGTCTGGAAAACCCTTATTTCAATGATCTTTTTGATTTACTCAAAAAATTTAATGTGCCCCTTGAAGGCTTGCATACAGAAACCGGCCCGGGTGTTTACGAAGCAGCCATTCAGTATTCAGGTGCATTGGAAGCTGCCGACAGGGCAGTATTATTTAAAACAGCAGTAAAAGAAATTGCATACCGGCATGGGGTGCTGGCAACATTCATGGCAAAGATCAATGAAAACCTTCCCGGTTGCGGCGGGCATGTGCACCAGAGTTTGTGGGACAAAGCCTCAAAGAAAAATCTTTTTTACGATGAGAAAGCAAAAAATAAGGTCAGCGCATTAATGCAACATTATATAGCAGGCCAGTTGTATTGCCTGCCGCATATACTGCCAATGTATGCCCCGGTAATTAACAGCTATAAAAGATTAGTGGAAGGGGCATGGGCCCCCACAACCTTAACATGGGGTATTGACAACCGCACAGTGGCTTTGCGTGTTTTAAACAACAGCAGCAAAAGCTGCAGGCTGGAGACAAGGGTGATTGGCTCTGATGTGAACCCATACCTTGCTATGGCCGCTTCATTGGCTTCGGGTTTGTATGGCATTAAACACAAGCTGAAATTAAAACAGCCTGCTGTAACCGGCAATGGTTATAAAGAAGATTCTTACGGGAGGTTACCGGCTACACTGGAAAAAGCCACTGAAGCAATGAAACAATCTGCTGTTGCAAAAGAAATATTCGGTGAAAAGTTTACCGAACATTTCGTTCAGACCAGGGAGTGGGAGTGGAGACAGCATTTAAAAGCAGTAACAGACTGGGAGCATAAAAGGTATTTTGAGATTATATAGCTCCCCTCTCCTTTGGAGAGGGGCCGGGGGTGAGGTTTTTACAGGCAAAAAGAATTATACTTAGAGGATATAAACAACAGCAAATAATGACTTTCGATAAAATCTATCAATACAATTTTCCAACCACCATCCGTTTCGGGGCGGGTGCAAGCAATGAACTTGGAGATTATCTTATAAAAAATAATTTATCTGCACCGCTTGTAGTTACCGATCCTAATGTAGCCCAGCTGGGTTTCTTTAAAGCTATTACTGAAAAAATAAAAGGAAAGAATATTTCAGTTGAAGTATTCAGTGATATTCATAAAAACCCTGTTAAATCGGATGTATATAAGGGAACTGATGTGTACGACAATACCAAAAGGGATTGTATTATCGGCATAGGCGGCGGGGCGGCGCTGGATGTAGCGAGGGCCATTGTGTTACGCATAAACCACCGCGAAGATTTATTCAAGTATGATGATTTGATTGGAGGGGATGTTTATGTGACCAATGATGTGCCCCATTTTATTACAATACCCACTACTTCAGGTACGGGGAGTGAAGTGGGACGAAGCGCTATTATTTCAGATGATGTTACCCATCAGAAAAAAATCCTTTTCTCACCCAAACTGCTGGCAAAGATTGTTTTTGCTGATCCTTTATTAACAATGGAACTGCCCGCATTTATTACTGCTGCAACAGGAATGGATGCATTAACGCACAACATGGAAGCATACCTTGCAAAAATGCCGCACCCCATTTGTGAAGGAATTGCACTGGAAGGCATTTCACTCATTCATCATTCGCTGGAGCAGGCTGTCAATAACCCGGATATTGAATCAAGAAGTAAAATGCTGATGGCTTCCATGATGGGCGCCATTGCTTTTCAGAAAGGGCTTGGTGTGGTGCATTCGCTTGCACATCCGCTTTCGTCATTGCTTGATACACATCACGGGCTGGCTAATGCCGTAAACATTCCTTATGGCATGGAATTTAATATTGCGGGCTTTGAACATAAATTTAAAAGAATTGCTGAAGTGCTTGAATTAAATGATAAAACAGGAAAAGCCGTGGTGCAGTATTTGTTTGACCTTAATTCAAAAATCAGCATACCCCATCACCTCAGGGATATTGCTGTGAAAATGGAACATGTTGAAGCATTGTCTGATCTTGCCATTGGAGATTTTGCACATCCCAATAACCCCAAACCTGTAACAAGAGAGGATTTCAAACAACTTTACCTGAAAGCGTTGTAATAAAATGAAACCCATAACCATCGGGATAACAGATTGTGCAAAGTATTCCGTTTATGAAAACTGGATATTGACTGAAAAAAATATCCGGGTTATTCAATTGAGCTATAAGAAAAATAACTTTTCAGCGCTCAGCCAGTGCCATGGTATTCTGTTGACCGGCGGCGAAGACATTCATCCCAAGATGTACAATAAACCTGAATACCTTGAATTATGCCACACGGACAACATAGACGAATACCGTGATGACTTTGAATGGAAGGTTCTGGAGTATACACAGGAGAAACAATTGCCTGTGCTTGGCATTTGCAGGGGCATGCAGTTAACCAATATTTTCTTTGGCGGCACACTGATACCAGATATCCTTACTGCAGGTAAGTCCAGTCATTCAAAATTTGCAGAAGGTATGGACAGGCACCATAAGGTACAGCTTACAAATGGTTCTTTGCTGGCAGATATTATTGGTAAATCCCACGGAGAAACCAACAGCGCCCACCACCAGGCTGCTGACAAAACAGGAGAGGGGTTAATCAGCACCGCTTTTTCTGAGGATGGCATCATAGAAGGCCTGGAAAGAAAAAATGCTGAGGGGAAAGCTTACCTGGTAACTGTTCAATGGCATCCTGAAAGAATGAAAGATATCAGGAGCCCCTTTTCGCAAAATGTAAAAAAACATTTTCTGGAGGAATCGGGGAAAATAATTTAAACACAGTATCAGTTCAATTTTATTTACACCATGCAAATCATTAATCCTGCTTCAGAAGAAATCATAAAAGAAGTACAGGAAGACAACAGGATGTCGCTTGAAAAAAAACTTCTGTCACTCCGGTCTGCACAGCCCGGCTGGTATAAAAGAACCCTCTCTGAAAGAACAGTTGTTCTGAAAAATTTTTCTGCATTGCTGGAAGAAAATATAGAGGCGCTTGCATTAGTGTTGACTTCAGAAGTAGGTAAACCATTGCAGCAGTCACGAAACGAAATAAAAGGGGCTAGGGCAAGGATAAAATGGCTTACCGAAAATGCTGAGAAGTATTTGAGCGATGAAGTAATGTATAAAGATGAAAAGATCACGGAAAAGATTACTTATGAACCGATGGGGGTGATCTGTAATATTTCAGCCTGGAATTACCCTTACCTCATTGGCGTGAATGTTTTTGTTCCGGCATTGCTGGCGGGAAATGCAGTGATGTATAAGCCTTCAGAATATTCTACGCTTACAGGCCTTGAAATTGAAAGATTGCTTAAACAGGCCGGGGTTCCGGAAAATGTTTTTCATGTAGCTGCCGGAGCAAAAGAAGTTGGGGAAATATTGCTTGATCTTCCTTTTGACGGTTATTACTTTACCGGCTCATACAAAACAGGACAATACATTTATGAAAAAGTAGCGCCAAAGATGGTCCCCTGCCAGTGTGAACTGGGCGGGAAGGATCCATTATACGTTGCAGACGATACAGAAGATATTAAATCAGTAGCGGCAGCTACGGCTGATGGTGCTTTTTATAACAACGGGCAAAGTTGCTGTGCGGTGGAAAGGATTTATGTACATGAAAAAGTTTATGATAAATATGTTGATGAATTTATTAAAGAAGTACAATCATGGAAAACAGGTTTGCCTGGTGAAGTGGGGGTTTATATCGGCCCCCTGAGCAGGAAGGAACAACTTGCATTCCTTGAGCAGCAGGTAAATGATGCTGTAAACAAAGGTGCAATACTTCTTACCGGGGGGAAAAGAAAAACCGGCAGGGGCTATTATTTTGAGCCGACAGTACTGACAAACGTGAACCATAACATGAGTGTAATGAAGGATGAATCATTCGGCCCGGTTATTGGCATCATGAAAGTAAAAGATGATAACGAAGCCATGCAACTGATGCAGGACACTGAATATGGGCTCACCGCTTCAGTTTACAGCAGCAACCAGCAAAGGGCAGAGAAAATTTTACAGCAGGTTAATGCCGGTACCGGTTACTGGAACTGTTGCGACAGGGTAAGCGCTGCTGTTCCCTGGAGCGGCAGAAAACATTCGGGCTTTGGCGCTACATTATCTCATGCAGGGTTACGTGCTTTTACTAAACCCAAAGCGTATCACCTGAGAGGTTAAAAAATGTTTATATAAACCTGAACAGGTCTTTACACTATTCAAACTGCATACTGCAACCACAGGCCTGTAAGGTTTTAAATTTCAATACTCAGATATGTCCAAAAAGAAATTAGTTGTATTAACCGGAGCAGGCATTAGCGCAGAAAGCGGTTTAAAAACTTTTCGTGACAGCGATGGCTTGTGGGAGGGATATGATATTGAAGATGTAGCCACACCACGTGCATGGAAGAAAAACCCCGGGCTGGTTTTAGAATTTTACAATTACCGCAGAAAAAATGTACTGGATGCACAACCCAATGCAGCCCATTACGGCCTTGCAGAACTGCAGCATGATTTTGATGTGCACATCATTACCCAAAACATAGATGACCTGCACGAAAGGGCAGGCTCAAAAAAAGTATTGCACCTGCATGGTGAGATTTTTAAAATGCGCAGCGAAAGAAATGAAAACCTGGTATATGATATTAAAGGCGACATCAGCATAGGCGATAAAGCAGAAGACGGGGCGCAGCTCCGTCCGCATATTGTATGGTTTGAAGAACCGGTGCCTGTGATTGAAGAGGCTATCCCCATTGTGCACAGCGCTGAAATTTTTATTGTAGTAGGTACATCGCTGGTGGTGTACCCTGCAGCTGGCCTTGTAAATTACGCACCCTGGCAAATACCCAAGTTTATTGTTGATAAGCGAATTCCCTATACCTCTTCGCTTTATAATCTTACAGCTATTGAAAAGCCGGCGACTGAAGGAGTGAAAGAGTTAAGAAAAATATTGAATGTTACAGCGTAAAAACTTCTTTAAACCTGATGCCATTCTTTTCAAGTTCGCTTAAAACAGGTTTATATATTTCCTGTGAAACAGGTATCATAACCCCTTTATTATGTTTAAACTGACCAGTGAGGATCATTTTTGCAGCAATACCCAATGGCAAACCAACTGTTTTTGCCATTGCTGTCCGTAAATTATCTTCGCCTTTTACAACAAGGTAACTTTTCATTTCCTGTTTTTTGTCATTCAGTTCATAACCTATTTCATGCAGCATCACCACCATGTCTTTATCGTGTGGTTTTAAAGCCAGTTTCTTTTCTGCAATAAACTGCAGTACATCCGCAGCGCTGCACCTGCCTTTGCTGATCAGTTCATCTTCATCAAGACCAAGATAAAAAAGTTGCTTGAGCGAAAGATTGGCTTCGTGCATTTCGTTGACCATGTTGGATGCAACGGCGCTTTTCATTTCACCAAGGCTGATGTCCTGCAACTTTCCTTCTTCATTCACCACCATGAACTGCTGGATTTCTTTCAGCTTTTCCGGGCTCAGTTCTTTTTCCTTTTCCATAATCTTCAGCAAATCGTCAAGCAGGCTCCTGGTTTTTGAAAAACGTTCTGACAGTGATTTCTCCAACCAGTCAGAAAAACCATAGCGTTCAAAATGAACCTGGAAAAATTCAGACAATGTCATGCCATCCGTATCATACTCCGGTGTTTCATCGGTGAGTTTAAGGTCAACTATATTCTTCCACCCCAGGCAAAATTCAGGATGGCGTAATGTGGTGCGTATAAAAGTATGAGCCCCTTCAAGATTGTACTTTTCTATATAGGAAAGCGAATCCCTGTTGGGGTACCAGCTCAGTTTCCCTATTGATGGAATATCAACAACCCTTGTGGCATCAAACAATTTTTCATAAGGCACTTCTTTTACTTCACCTGCTTCTTTAAAAACAGCGCCGTCTTTTCCCGCCATAACAATGTTCCTCGGGTTCCAGCTTATTTTATAATGCCATGGGTTGTCATCACTTTCAGGTGCAACAAGCCCGCCGCAATGTGATTTAAAAGAGAGAATTTTACCGCCCTGTTCAATAATGCCGTGAATGGCTTCCATTGCGCTCATGTGGTCGATGCCGGGGTCAAGCCCCATCTCACATAAAAACAACAAACCCTTTTCTTTTGCCTCAGCATCCAGTTGCTGCATCTCATGGCTTGCATAAGATGCATTGAGAAAATGCTTTTTTTGCTGCAGGCATTTCTTTGCAATTTTTATATGAAGGGAAGGAGGGAGCAGTGAAATAACAAGGTCTGCAACGCTGATCAATACATCGGTTTTTTCTTCATCTTCCAGGTTAATGCCATGTGCAGTTGCAAATGAGGAGTTCGCGGTTTTTGATGTTATCAGTTCAGCATTTACATCTGCAATGTGTATATGCCAGTTGTGCTCACGGGCTTCATGAAGAAGATAGTCAATTAAGATGGTAGCGGATTTACCGGCGCCTAATAAAAGAATATGCTGCATAGGGCTGCAAGGTAAACAAGGGGAATGAATTTTTAGATTTCCCTCAAAAAAGGAGTAGTATCGAATGGCCTGTTAATAATTTTGCCACGAAGACAGCAGGTCACAAAGCTTAATCTTTAATAATGATTTCTTCGTGTTTCCGTGCCTTCGTGGCTAATATAACATCTGGCTTACTGAGCGATACTTATTTTATATTTTACTTTTATTGATTCTGTCCGCCGCCTGCCCTGTTCTGCTCTTCTGATACGCCTGTATTGCGCCTGCGGGACGGGGCAATTGTATTTTTACCGAAGCGATAAGTAAAAGTAAATGTAACATTCCGGTTATCCCACCTGTTCTTTATGCGCACATCAATATCGCTGTATTGTGTGTAACCGCTGTAACGCTGCCAGTGGAAGGGGTCACGTATATTTAACCGCAATGTGGCTTTCCCTTTCATGATGTTTTTCTGCCCGCCCAGGTTCATAAAATACATGGGATTGGCAATTGAAAGCTGTTCAACAGCTTTGCTCCTGTACCAGCCGCTGATTTCACCAGTCCATCCTTTTGGGAAAGTAAATGTATTGCTGATATTTACCATAAATGCGGTGAAGCTGATGTCAATAGGATCGTTATTACCAGTAAAGCTGTTGTAATAAACGCCTTTGAATTTATTGTTATATACATTGGTAAAGATGTTCATCTTCCACCATTTTGCAACAAGCACAGGTGTGGTAATGGATATGCCAATATTCCTGAAACGGGCAACATTATCAACTGTAAGGAAAGTGATCTTGTTTTCAGTATCCTGTTTAAGCAACTGCGATATTACATCATTGGTAACCGTATAATTCAATGATGTGGTGAACGCATTTTTATAACTGTGCCTGAACTCAATGTTATGCGAAAACTGCGGAAGCAGGTAAGGGTTGCCCTGGCGGAAGGTTAACGAATCAAGGAACCATGTAAACGGGTTCAGGTCCTGGTAATTGGGCCTTTCAATCCTCCTGCCATAAGAAATGGTGAAATTGTGTTTTTCACTAGCTGCATAATTAACATATGCGGTAGGGAAAAGATTGGTATAATTTCTCCTGAAAGTAGTATCAGTTGTTACCTGGTTACCTCTGGCTACTGTATTCTCAAGCCTTAAACCTGTTTGGGCGCTCCACTTTTTATTAAACTGTTTGCTCAGGTTAATATAGGCTGCATTGATGTTTTCGCTGTAGATAAAGTGGTTAGAACGGCTGTCAGGAACCCATCCGCCATTTTCCTGCCTGTCGTAAATTACTTCGTTGTCGTTTCTTACTATGCTTGACTTGATACCTGTTTCCAGTTTGGTTTTTTTCTTTAATGGATGTGTATAATCTGCTTTAAAAGAATAAATATTGATGGCGCCGGGCTGTTCATTACGCAGTGTGAGGTTTCCCTCAGGTGCGCCTGTACCGTCGAAAATATCTGTAACCAGCAGAGATTTGCTGTCGTTGCCATAACGTACATAATCCAGGTCAACAGTTATTTCACGTCCCGTTGAATCGAATGTATGCTTGTAGTTAAAATTGGCTGTAATGTTATGAAAGCGCAGCTTATTATCTGTAGTTGAATTCAGGAAGGTTTCTGCATTGCCTGACGGATCTTTAATGGCCTGTGTGCTTAAAGCCAAAGGTTTGCCAAAAAAACCAAAACCGCTTACCACGAAACCAAATACATTTTTCTTATTTGCAAAATAATCAATGCCCATTTTAAGGGTATGGTTATGGTTTAACTGGTTAAAGGTTGTGGTTTGATCAGATGTGTTGCTGAGACCGCCTGTTTTATCAAAAAAATTTCTCGTCAGCTCAAGGTCGCTTTTACCCTGGCGGTAATTAAAATTGTAGTTGCCGAATAAATTGATCTTGGCTTTACGGTAATTCATGTTTATACTGGCATTGTTGCGGTAAGGGAAAATCAGATCTCCCCTTCTGTCGTAAATGCCAAGTGTATTGCCAATAGTAAAGCTTCCGTTAAAACCTTCGTAACGGCTCTTCTTTGTTTTAATATTGATGATGCCTGAATTGCCGGCAGCATCATATTTAGCGGAAGGGTTGGTCATGATTTCAATCTGGTCAAGTGCAGATGCAGGCATGTTACGCAGCAAATTGGCCAGGTCGGCCTGAGAAAGAAAAGTGGGCTTGCCATCCATCATTACAATTACACCCTGTTTACCTTTAAGGCTGATGGCGCCTTCATTGCTTACTGTAACACCCGGGGATTTTTCCAGTACTTCCAGCGCTGTAGCACCGGCATTGGTAGGAGAGGCATCCACATTTACCACGGTACGGTCAATCTTTTGTTCTATCATCGGTTTATTTGCCGATACAACAACTTCGCCAAGGTTTTTCTGTACTTCCTGTATTTCAAGCACAGGCACATTGATTGTGTCCCCGGCTGCAGAAAAAACGGGACTGAATTTTTTACCAAATCCTACAGCGCTTACCGATATAAGATAAGAGCCCGGTTTTACGTATTCAAATTCGTAATAGCCTGATGCGTTTGAAAAATCAATTTTTACAAGTGCAGAATCCTTGCTGCGCAATAAAGTAACAGTCGCTTTTTCAAAAGGTTTTTTGTTTTTATCCAGTACCTGGCCCGTTACTTTTGAATTGGTTTGTGCCCGGACACTGAAACCCGTGAGAAAAAGAAGAAATGCAATAGACAGGTGAGTAATTCTTCTTTTCATGTAAAGAGCATTTAAGGGTTTAAAAAATTACCCTGAAATTAATCCTGTAAGATTTTTGTTAAGAGACAAAAGGTGCGAAGCGGGATTATTACAGTTCGAAAGGCATGTACGGATTACCAAGTGATGAGTGGTAAGTGCGGAAAATGCAAATTACAAGATTCAAGAACCAGGTTACAAAAAGGCAAAAGTAAAAAAGCAAGAAACCAATTAACTATTTAACCAATAAACTACCATACATTATAAGAAAGGTCAAGGTCTTTGGAAGTGATGTAAGTTATTTTGGATTCAACCTTAATGCCGCGGTTGGTTTTGGGTGCATTTAAACTTAACGAAGCATAAGGCGCCAGGTCTTTAAAGTGAAGCGTTTCTGTTTTAAAAACTTTTTTATTTGACTGAACATAATTTACTTCTACCACAACCTGGTCAATTGCATAAGCAGACCCGTTGTTTATGGTCAGTTGCAGGTCGTCTATACCGCCAAACACACCTACTTTGTATTTGCTTGTATTGAGCGAAATAAGCTGGTCAATGTTCTTGCGGGTTTTTTCTTTTTCAGCTTCTGCGGGGTCAGATTCTTTTTCAGTCTTACTTGTGTTAAGCACTGCAGCATTGTGACCGGCCTGATCGTTTGTTTTTTCTTCTGAAAGGCCTGGTACTTCTTCAGTTTTATTTACCCTGGGTTTCTTTTCTTTGGGCGGAATGATTTCCTGCTGAACAGGAGTAATAATTTGCGCTGCAGAAAACTGGCTGCTTGTGTCGGTAAACTCATCTGCAGCGGCAGAAGAATTGTTGTTTTTCACTTCCTGCGAAACGGGAACATTCTGGCCTGCATTTTCAACTGCAGGTTTTTTTATGTTCATACCGATCAATACACCTAACGCAACAAGGGATAAAATAGCAATGCCCGCTGCAATGGTTTGTATAAACGGAGGCTTGCGCCGTGGAATAGTATTATAAACAGTTGCAGTTTCCTGCTTTTCGCTTTTTACTTCAACGGGTGTGGAAGTATTGTTCTTATAATGATTCTGAAAAACCTTTTCTTTTTCTGCTTCGGCCATATAAAGCTTGTGGGCTTCTTCAACCGGAGCCTGTTTTGTATTTTCCTTTTCCGTTGCTTCTGCTTTTTGAATAACAACGATTTTTTTCTGTTGCCCTTCCGGGAGTGAAACAGCTACATAACGTGATAGCCTGACAGGTTCAGGCTTAATTTCTGTTTTCTCTTCCGGTTTTTTTATATCGTTTTGTTCATTTGTTTCTTTTGCAACAGAAGCAATAGATATGATCTCTTCTTTTTTCTTTTCATGTTCTATTACTGCTGATTCTTCCTGTATTTTGCCATTACCGTTTACAGCATGGCTGCTTTCTGCAGAAGGGCGTTTATAAAAACGGTCGAAAGGCTGTTCTTCAACCAAAGGTGCAATGGCCTTGAATTCTTCCATCTCACCGGGATAACGCCATGCAGCGCTTTTTCCTTCCGCCCACACCAAGTCATAGGCTTTAAGGCCCATAGCAGCAAGTTCATCGTAGGTATAGGGCCCCGTTTGTTTATTATTCCTAAGTAAAAGGTAAGTCTTCATAAAAACCGTCCGGTATAAATTTACAACAATCTGTTATGTGCAAACTATTTGTTGCATAAAATTATTCCAAATCCATGCCTGCCGGTGTGAACATTTAGTTATAATAAAAGTGGTAACGGGCTGTTTTAAGCACTTTGAAACCGGCGTGTTTTATGGCCGGTAAAAGCCCTTTTTCAATTCACAAAAGTGGATAAAAAACGGCTCCAAAAAAGCATTTCTTTATCAGGTTTTAAGGGGTAATTACGGTACATTTGCACACTCCCAAAACAAGAGCAGAAATTCGTAAAATCAGCTATGGATAACCCATTTCAGCCAGAAGAAACAAAGGACCAGAACCGCATTATCCCCGTCAATATAGAAGAGCAGATGAAGACGGCTTATATTGATTACTCCATGAGTGTAATTGTAGGCCGTGCCCTTCCTGATGTCCGCGATGGTTTAAAGCCCGTACACCGCCGAATCCTCTATGCCATGAATGGCCTCGGACTGGATTACAATAAGCCCACCCGTAAATGTGCCCGTATAGTAGGGGAGGTGCTGGGTAAATACCACCCCCATGGAGATACAGCTGTGTATGATGCCCTGGTGCGGATGGCGCAGGACTGGAACATGAGGTACCCCCTGATTGATAAACAGGGAAACTTCGGTAACCAGGATGGCGACGGCCCCGCAGCAATGCGATATACAGAAGCAAGGCTTTTCAGGATATCCGCTTATTTAATGGAAGATCTTGAAAAAGAAACGGTGGACTTTCAGCTCAACTTTGATGATTCACTGGAAGAACCAACTGTTCTCCCCTCAAGGGTACCACAGTTACTTATTAATGGCAGCAGTGGCATTGCAGTAGGTATGGCCACCAATATGATGCCGCATAACCTTGCTGAGTCAATTGACGGATGTATTGCTTATATAGACAACCGCAATATTGGTATTGAAGAACTGATGAAGTATGTAAAAGCCCCGGACTTTCCGACAGGCGGTATTATATATGGAATGGAAGGTGTGAAAGCGGCCATGTACACCGGCAGGGGCAAGGTAGTGTTGCGGGGAAAACTTACCGTTGATGCCAAGGCAAGCGGAAGGGAGCAAATCATCATCACCGAAGTTCCTTACCAGGTAAGCAGGGATGCTTTAACGGCAAAGATCGGGCAACTGGTAAACGACAGGGTAATTGAAGGCATAGCACATGTAAACAATGAGTCAACCGAAAAAGAGGGCACACGTATAGTGGTTGACCTGAAAAGAGATGCAGTAGCGAATGTCATCATCAACCAGCTTTACAAATACACAGAGCTGCAAACCTCTTACGGTATAAACAATGTGGCCCTCGTAAAAGGCCGGCCCAAAACACTTAACCTGAAAGACCTGATTGCCGAATTTGTGGAGTTTCGCCATGAAGTGGTTGTGAGGCGTGCCCAGTTTGAATTAAAAGAAGCCCGCAAGAAAGCCCATATTTTACAGGGATATTTAATAGCGCTTGATCATCTTGACGAAGTAATTTCACTCATACGCAGTTCAGCTACACCCGAAATTGCAAAAGACAACCTGGTTAATGCCGGATGGGGCCTTGATGAAATACAGGCCAAGGCCATTCTCGAACTCCGCCTGCAGCGCCTTACCGGCCTGGAAAGGGAAAAGATAAAGGAAGAGTTTGATGAGATCATGAAACAGATTGCCTACCTGGAAGATCTGCTGGGTGATGAAGGGAAACGTTTTGACCTGATTAAAAAAGAATTGCTTGAAGTAAAGGAAAGATTTGGCGATGAACGGCAAACGGAGATCACATATCTTGACGATGAAGTAAAGTTTGTTGACCTCATCAAAGAAGAAGATGTTGTCATTACAGTGTCTCATCTTGGTTATGTTAAACGTACATCAGCCACAGATTACCGCAAACAAAACAGGGGGGGGCGTGGCTCCATTGGCGGAAGAACAAGGGAAGAAGACTGGATTGAACATTTATTTGTAGCTTCCACCCACCATACTTTATTATTCTTTACTGAAAAAGGCCGGTGCTACTGGCTTAAAGTTTACGAGATACCGGAAGGGGATAAGCAAAGCAAAGGCAGGGCCATACAAAACCTGATACAGTTGCCGCCTGATGATAAAATACGCACAGTTCTTGATGTAAAAAACCTGGAAGATGAAGCATTTGTAAACAGCCATTACATCGTGTTGTGTACAAAGAAGGGCATCATCAAGAAAACAAATTTGGAAGAATTTAGCAGGCCACGTGCAACCGGCGTGATTGCAATTACCGTCGTGGAAGGGGACCAATTGCTGGAAGCAAAACTTACCGACGGCAATTGTGAAATTATGATGGCGGTTAAAAGCGGCCGTGCCATCCGTTTTCCTGAAGAAAAAGTAAGGCCAACAGGCCGTGGAGCTATTGGGGTAGCAGGTATAGAAGCAGACAATGATGAGGATGCAGTGGTGGGGTTAATATGTGTAAACAAGGACGATAAAGACACCACAGTACTGGTGGTATCAGAAAAAGGCTTTGGTAAACGTACTGCAAAAGATGAATACCGCATTACCAACAGGGGCGGAAAAGGCGTAAAGACGATTAATGTTACTGAAAAAACCGGCAACCTGGTAGGCATACTTGAAGTAACTGAAAAAGAAGACCTGATGATTACCTGCAAATCCGGGGTAACCATACGCATGTCTGTAAACCAGATCAGCGAACAGGGCAGGGCCACCCAGGGTGTGAGGTTAATTAAGCTGGATGAAGACGACGCCATTGCAGCCATAACAAAACTGAGCGAATACAACGGTGAGGAAAAAGATGCACCGGCGGATTTAAACAATAACAGCCAGCAAAACCCTGAAGAAAGCCAGAATCAGTAATTTGCAATATCTAATCAAAATACAACTACAATGAAGCAGTTTCTTTTCATCGTTTTACTTGCCGTAAGTGGTACAGGCCTGGTAGCACAGGATATTAAAAAGATCAAGGAATTACTTGGTCAGAATGCGCTTGACAAAGCCAAAGAAAGCATTGACCAGTTTCT
>JANRKT010000085.1:0-1734 GCA_033763355.1 Chitinophagaceae bacterium
ATCTACAAAATTGTCAATTACAAAATCGCCAAACTCTTCACGTATGTCCAGCACAAAATGGGGGAACCCGTGGTGCACCGCAGCGGCACGGGCATCATTAAAAGAATCGAGGTTGCAGCAGCCGGTTTCTTTTTTACCGCCTCCGCTTGTGGCATAGTCCCATGTTTTCATGGTAATGCCCACCACTTCATAACCTTCATGATGGAGCATCAGGGCCGTTACGGTACTGTCAATACCGCCGCTCATGGCTACCAATACTTTTCCTTTACGGCTCATACCCAAAAAAATTCAAGCTGCAAATATACGGATGAAAAAAGTAAAAACTAAGGGTTTTCACTTTGGACAATGCTATGTGAAGGCAGAAGAATATCCTCATACCCGTATTTAATCTTTGATATTATCGTTCAATAACTGCCTGAAAGCATTTAATTCTTCTGAATCAGCAAACATCCTCTTTTGTATGATATGGGTGTCCATACCCGCCCGGGGATACACTAAAAGAAATGATTTTGTTTCTTTGAATTTTGATATATCACGCCAGGGTTTTGAAAATTCACCCCTTTTATCTTGCCTTACAATACCCCAATGTGTAAAAGTGTATGATACATTTTTAAAAAGATGGGGGTTACTCTTATAAACAAAAAAGCCACCGAAGCAGATAAAAACTGTAAATATTATCAATATCATCACAAGAGGCGCAAAAGCGGTGGCCAAAGCTGAAAGATTAATCCCGTCTGAAGTGGTGGCATAACCCAGGAATAAACTTGCCAACGCAACTCCGGTCATCAAAAAGAGGAATATTTTCATCCGCCTTCCCAAAAAAAGAGAATACAATGTGGCAATCAGAAATTCCCGTAAACTAAGTTCCTGCCTGATGGTAAATGAATTTTGCATAGGTGCTGTAATATTTGTCAAAGGGAGTTTATAAAGGAAATATTATATGTAAAGATGCACAGTGCTGCTTCTTTTATTTTCTTATGCGTACGGCAGTAGGTTGTGTTTTTCTCTGTCAAAAGTTGTCCGTCCATTTTGGTCAGTCCTGGTTCGTAATATCAGTTGTAATTTTCGGATAAATAGTTTAATCGTTTAACGAGTTAATACCTTGTTCTTTAAGTTTTTCAAGGTGATCTTTCATTACTTTTACCTGCTCTGATGGATGCCCTTGCCAAACCGTGACTTCTCCTACAACTTTAAACGGTTGGGCCGAACGATAAGATTTTGTTGGATTACCCGGAAATTTTTTATCTGTTAAGTCGGGGTCATCTTCGATGTCTCCGGTTGGTTCTACTAAATAAATTTTTTCCCGCCCTTCACCAAAGGCAAGTTCAGCTCCCCAAATTGCAGCGTCTAATGTTGCAGTCAGAAAAATATATTTTGCATTTTTCTTTTGTCCGTAATTCGAGTTGAAACCAACTTCAATTAAGTCACCAACTTTTAAATCAGCCCTTGTCCCGTGAAAATAAGTTTGAGTAAAAGGTGTCGGACCTTGTCCGCCTGATTTCTGTTCGTTTTTGTTTTGCTCCATTATCAAATTTGTTATTTTGATTGAATGCAGTAAGAAGTTGTGTTTTGGATTTGATTGTTGTTGTTAAACCCGTAACCATCACAGGCAGAAACAACCGATAAATGTTTATCATCTCTCAAAAATTCTGCTGTTCCGTTAATTACCGAGGCCTGTCTTTGCATTGGGTTGAAGTTAACAATTAAAAGCCAAATAGAATTCGGTCGACTGGA